>CAJXKW010000041.1 GCA_913055855.1 uncultured Limimonas sp.
GGTGAACTGGACCGGCTGCACGCGCGAGTGCGCCGGGACGGCGATACCTGAACCGCCACCGCCTTCTTCCGGACTCCGACCTTCGAACATCGACGCCCCTACGCCGCCAACGCCCGTGCCAGGTCGGCTTTCAGGTCTTCCACGTCCTCCAGGCCCACGGACAGGCGGATGAGGCCCTCGCCGATGCCGAGGCGCGCGCGTTCGTCGGCCGGCACGCGCTGGTGCGTCGTCGTTGCGGGGTGGGTGGCGAGGGACTTGGCGTCGCCCAGGTTGTTGGAGATGTCCACCAGGCGCAGCGCGTTCAGGATCTTGAACGCCCGTTCCTTGCCGCCGTCGACCTCGAACGCGACCAGGGTGCCCGGCCGCGCCATCTGCCGCTGCGCCAGATCCTGCTGCGGAAAGGAGGGCAGGCCCGGATAGCGCACGCTGGCCACATCCGGCTGCTCGGCCAGAAATGCCGCGATCGCCTCAGCGTTGTCGCAGTGCCGCGCCACGCGCAGTTCGAGCGTCTCCAACCCCTTGAGCAGCACCCAGGCGTTGAAGGGGCTGAGCGCCGGGCCGGTGTGCTTCATGAAGGTGAACAACGGACCGTCGACGAAATCGCTCGGCCCGAGCACCGCCCCGCCGAGGGTGCGCCCCTGCCCGTCAATGTGCTTGGTGGCGGAGTACACCACGATGTCCGCACCCAGCTCGAGCGGCCGCTGCAGCACCGGCGTGGCGAACACGTTGTCCACGATCACCTTCGCACCCGCCGCATGGGCGAGCCGGCTCACCCGCGCGATGTCGACCAGCTCCAGCGTCGGGTTCGCCGGCGTCTCCAGGAAGACCAGCGTCGCCGGGCGAGACAGCGCCTGCGCCCACTGATCGAGATCGGCGCCGTCGACGAATTCGACCTCGACGCCGAAGCGCGGCAGAATTTCCGCGATGATGTACTGGCACGAGCCGAAAAGCACGCGCGAGGCGACCACGCGATCGCCCGCCTTGAGCTGGCTCACCAGTGCCGCGAACACCGCCGCCATGCCGCTCGCGGCGGCCCGGCAGGATTCGGCCCTCTCCAGGCGGCGCAGGCGCTCCTCGAAGGTCGCGACCGTGGGGTTGGCATATCGCGAGTAGACGTAGCGCGGGCGCTCGCCCTGGAACGCCGCCTCCGCCTCTTCGGCATTGCCGTAGACGAACCCGGAGGTGAGGTAGAGCGCCTCGGCGGTCTCGTTGTACGGGCTGCGCGCCTGGCCGCCGCGAACCAGCTCGGTCTGTGGCGCGAACGGCGGATTTCCGCCGTCGTCGTGCTCGCTCATCGCCGCCCCGGCTCCTTTCGGTGGCGTTTTTCGCGGACTCAGCTCTGCACCCAGGGCAGGCCGTGCGCCTTCCAGCCGTTCAGGCCGCCGCGCTTGCCCGTGTCGTCCTTGTCGCCCTCGAAGCCGTCGGCGACGTTATAGCAGCGTCGAAAGCCCGCCTCGGTGAGCGCCTGCGCCGCCGCGGCCGAACGCGACCCATCACGGCCCAGTAGCACGAGCGTGTCCTCGGGGGTCACCCCCGATTCGCCCACCTCCGCGACGAAGCGCGGATTCACCGCCATCGACGGGAACTGCTGCCAGGCGACGAAAAGCGGCGATTTTCCCAACCGGCGCAAATCGGGCACGCCCACGTAAGCCCACTCGGCATCCGTGCGCACGTCCACCAGCACCGCGCCGGGGTCGTCGTTAAGCACCTCCCACGCCGTCTCGCACGAGATGTCGCCGGCGTAGCGTTCCACCATGTACGCTGCGTCTCGCATGGTCCCTTCTTTGCGCACACCACGACGGTCGGGATTCGCCCGCCGTGATCGGTTCGGTGTCGGAAGGCGTTGGTGCGGCGGCAGACGCCCGTGTCCCGGCCAGCCGGTTTCGCGCGTCTCTTGTGGCTCCCATCACCCCGCTTTCCGCGGAAACGTACTAAAGAGATCTTAACCAACGCAATCGGTCTGCTTTGCAAACCAGCTATGCATCACCCTGCCGCCATGCCCGCCGGATTGAGCAGAAACGCCACGTAGAGCGCATACCCCGCCAGGAGAACCCCGCTTTCCGTCCGGGTCACGCGCTGGCCGGTGCGCATGAACACCAGCAGCAGCGCCGAGACCCCGAGCATGACCCACATGTCCAGACTGAGAAATGCCGGCGAGATGGCGACGGGCTCGATGAGCGAGGTCAAGCCCAGCATGCCCAGCACGTTGAACACGTTGGAGCCGAGCACGTTGCCCAACGCGACGTCGCCGTGGTGGCGCAGCGCGGCGACGAACACCGTGGCCAGCTCGGGCAGCGAGGTACCCAGCGCGACCAGCGTGACCCCGATCACCGCCTCGGAAACGCCGTAGGTCTGGGCGATTCCCGTCGCCCCCGCGATGAGCATGTTCGAGCCGCTCACCAGCAGCCCGATGCCCAGCAGCGCGGTGAGCACCCCCAGCCAGATCGCCCGCGGCGCAGCCGTTATGTCCTCCACCTCGTCGGTGTAGCTGCTGCAGTCGTCGCCGCGGCGCTCGCACTGCGCGCAGTACGTCAGAAAGCCCGCGAGCAGGAGCAGCATCCCCGCCGCGATCCAGCGCTCCACGCCGCCGTGCAGGGCCAGGCCGACCAGGAGCGCGCTGGCGCCGAGCATGGCGAACCCGTCGCGGCGCAGCACCGCCGGCCGGCTCATCACCGGCCGGATCGCCGCGGCAACGCCCACGATGAGCATGACGTTGGCAATGTTGCTGCCCACGATGTTGCCCACCGTAAGGTCGTCCTTCCCGCGCAGCGCGGCCTCCAGGCAAACCAGGAACTCCGGCGCCGAGGTGCCGAATCCCACCACCACGACGCCGATGAAGAGCGTGGACACACCGAACCGCTGCGCCAGCCCGACGGCCCCGCGAAGCAGGCTCTCACCCCCGAGAAACAGCAACACGAATCCGCCGAGCGCGAGCGCATAGTCCTCGACCACCATGCGACCTCCCGCCCGTTTCGCTGCGGCCCGCAGCGCGCCTTCCGCGCCGCCGGCGGGCCGACGATGTACGCCGACCGGCTATATCGGCCGGTTGCCACGGATTTACAAGCATGCCTGCCGTAGGGATACTGACGGTAATGCACGCGGCGCGTCGCTCGCGTGCCAAAGCACGGCGCCCCAAAGCCGTCACGGGCAACGGCCCTGGTTTTGTGTTGCGCGAACGACGGGCGCCGCCATTGGAGCTGCGTCGCCACGGCCATGGGGAGGTGCCGGCGACGCGTGCACAAGACGTCAGAGCCGACATAAAATTGAAGGGAGCTTCACGGTGCAGCAAGAGGCGCAAACCGGTCTGCGGCCGTTCAATAAGCTTCTCGTCGCCAACCGGAGCGAAATCGCCATTCGCGTCTTCCGGGCGGCGAGCGAGCTGGGCATCAAGACTGTGGCGATTTATTCCCACGAGGACCGCTTCGCCCTCCACCGCTTCAAGGCGGACGAGAGCTACATGGTGGGTGAAGGCAACGAGCCCGTGCGCGCCTATCTGGACGTGCCGGCCATCCTCCAGATCGCGCACGAGGCCGGCGTCGACGCCATCCACCCCGGCTACGGGTTCCTCTCCGAGGATCCGGATTTCGCCCGGGCGTGCGCCGACGCGGGGATCACCTTCATCGGCCCGCCGCCGGACATCATGGAGCAATTCGGCTCCAAGATGGCCGCGCGCCATCTGGCGGAGCAGGCCGACATCCCGGTGATGCCGGCCTCGGCGGCGCTGCCCTATGACCACGACGAATGCCGGCGCATCACCGATGCCATCGGCCTGCCCGTCATGCTCAAGGCGAGCTGGGGCGGCGGCGGCCGCGGCATGCGCGTGGTCGACAACATCGACAAGCTGCCCGAGGAGGTCGAGGCGGCCCGTCGCGAGGCGCGCGCGGCCTTCGGCAAGGACGAAGTGTTCGTCGAGAAGCTGGTGCGCAACGCCCGGCACCTCGAGGTGCAGGTGCTCGCGGACGCCTACGGCAATGTCGTCCACCTCTACGAGCGCGACTGCTCGCTTCAGCGCCGGCACCAGAAAGTGATCGAGCGGGCCCCCGCCCCGGACCTCGACCCGCAGATCCGCGAGGACCTTTGCCGGAACGCCGTGCGCCTGGCGGAAGCGGCGAACTACGTCAACGCGGGGACGGTCGAGTTCCTCTTCGACATCGACGACCAGCGATTCTACTTCATCGAGGTCAATCCGCGGATCCAGGTCGAGCACACCGTGACCGAAGAGGTCACGGGGATCGACATCGTGAAGGCGCAGATCCGCGTGGCGCAGGGTGCGCGCATCGGCAAGCCCGACAGCGGCGTGCCCAGCCAGGACCGCATCCACCACGAGGGCCACGCCCTGCAGTGCCGGATTACCACCGAGGATCCGCAAAACAAGTTCATCCCCGATTACGGCCAGATCGCGGCATATCGCGGGGCGACCGGCTTCGGCATCCGCCTGGACGGCGGCACCGCCTTTTCCGGTGCTGTGATCACGCCATTCTACGATTCGCTCCTGGAAAAGGTCACCGCCTGGGGCCCCACGCCCGAGGAATCCACCTCGCGCATGCTGCGTGCCCTGCGCGAGTTCCGCATCCGCGGGGTGGCGACCAATCTGCGCTTCCTGGAAGCGCTGGTCACGCACCCCAAGTTCCAGCGCGGGCACTACACCACGCGCTTCATCGACGAGACGCCCGAGCTGTTCGACTTCGCCCCGCGCCGGGACCGGGCGACGCGCCTGCTGTCCTTCCTGGGCGACGTCCTGGTCAACGGCCATCCGGAGGTGAAGGGGCGCACCTGGCCGGGCGACTGCCCGCCCGCGCGCCTGCCCCGCTGCCCCAGCCACGAGCCGCCGGCGGGTACCAAGCAGGTTCTGGACGAGCGGGGGCCGGAAGGCCTGGCGCAGTGGATGCTCGAGCAGGACCGCCTGCTCATGACCGACACCACCATGCGCGACGCGCACCAGTCCCTACTGGCGACCCGCTTCCGCAGCTACGACCTGGTCCAGGTGGCGCCGCACTACGCCCGCATGTTGCCCAATCTGTTCTCCATGGAATGCTGGGGCGGCGCCACGTTCGACGTCGCCATGCGCTTCCTCAAGGAGGACCCGTGGCAGCGCCTCGCCGACCTGCGCCAGCGCATGCCCAATCTGCTGCTGCAGATGCTCCTGCGCGGGGCGAACGGCGTGGGTTACAAGAACTATCCCGACAACGTGGTGCGTTTCTTCATCCGCCAGGCGGCGGACGCGGGTATCGACGTCTTCCGCGTCTTCGACAGCCTGAACTGGGTGGAGAACATGCGCGTCGCCATGGACGAGATCCGCAAGACCGGCAAGGTCTGTGAGGCGACGATCTGCTACTCCGGCGACCTCGCCAACCCGAGCGAGGCCAAGTACGACCTGAAGTACTACGTGGGCATGGCCAAGGAACTCGAGGCCGCGGGCGCCCACGTCATCGCAATCAAGGACATGGCCGGGCTGTGCAAGCCCACCGCCGCACGCCAGTTGGTGTCGGCGCTGAAGAACGAGGTGGGGCTGCCCATCCACTTCCACACCCACGACACCAGCGGGCTGTCCGCGGCCAGCGTGCTCGCCGCCGCGGAAGCCGGGGTCGACGCGGCCGACGCGGCGATGGACAGCATGTCCGGGCTGACCTCGCAGCCCAACCTGGGCTCGATCGCCGAGGCGATGCGCCACGGCGACCGCGACCCCGACCTCGACGGCGAGGCGATTCGCGCGATCTCGGCGTACTGGAACGGTGTCCGGCGGTACTATCGGCCCTTCGAGCCCACGCTGCGCGCGGGCGCGTCGGAGGTCTACACGCACGGCATGCCCGGCGGACAGTTCACCAACCTCTATGAACAGGCCCGCTCCATGGGGCTGGAAGCCCGTTGGCCGGAGGTCGCCCGCGCCTACGCGGACGTGAACGAACTCTTCGGCAACATCGTCAAGGTCACGCCCAGCTCCAAGGTGGTCGGCGACATGGCCCTGTTCATGGTGTCCAACGAACTCACCAAGGACGATGTGCTCGACCCCAATCGCGACATCGCCTTCCCCAACTCCGTAGTCGAATTCTTCCGCGGCGAACTGGGTCAGCCCACGGGCGGCTTCCCGGAACAGCTTCAGACGAAGGTCCTCAAGGGTGAGGAGCCGCTCACCCAGCGCCCCGGCGCCGTGCTCGAGGAGCTGGACCTGGAGGCCGAACGCCAGACCCTCGAATCCAAGATCAAGCGCGAGGCGAACGACCGGGAACTCGCCAGCTACCTGATGTACCCGGCGGTGTTCCTGGACTACGCCAAGCACCAGCACGACTACGGCGACACCTGCGTCGTGCCCACGCCGCCGTTCTTCTACGGCCCCAACGTGGGCGAGGAGATCAACCTCGACATCGAAGCGGGCAAGCGTCTCATCGTCACCTATCAGGCGATGAGCGAGCCCGACGAGGAGGGCCGCCGGACCATCTTCTTCGAACTCAACGGCCAGCCGCGCACGGTCAGCGTCCAGGACAAGGCGCTGGCGCCGCAGGGCCGCGCCCACGTCAAGGCGGACGAAGCCGATCCGGGGCAGATCGGTGCGCCCATGCCGGGGATGATCGTGGGCGTGGGCGTCCAGAAGGGCGAGACCGTGGATGCCGGCGACCGGCTGTTCACCATCGAGGCGATGAAGATGGAGACGGCCGTCTACGCCCCCTACGGCGGGCAGATCACGGACGTCGTACTGGGCCCGGGCACGCGGGTCGAGCAGCACGACCTGGTGGTGGCCATGGACACCGAATCCACGGAGACCATGGCCCAGAGCGGTGGCCGGACAGCCGCCCCCGACTTTGCCTAGGGCGGGGTGCGGACGTCGGTTGCTGTCGTCGGACACGACACACCCCGGGGCATAAGCCGGGCGGGTCTACCGGGAATCGGGCGATCGATTCCCGGTAGAACTCGTCTATGCACGATCCCCAAACGCGGCTATTCCGTTTCAAACCGTCCTGATGCAGGCTCCGCGGCAAAGGGCGCCGGCCAGTGCCGGTGCCGCCAGGACAAAACGGTTTGACGGGAGCCGCACATGGCATGGCAGATCAAACGCCGCCGGCTGCGAATCTGGGCGGCGCTCTTGGTGGTGGGCATCGCCGCGGGCGCCGGCGGCTATATCGCCCTCGACCGCATGGCCCAAGCGCGGGCCGAGGAAGCCATTGCCCAAATGCGCCAGCGCCTGCCCGAGGGCACGCGCCTCGCCTACAGCAGCCTCGACGCGTCGGTCATCTCGCAAAGCGCCACCCTGAACGCCGCGGTGCTGCGGCGCGGTGAGCAGCAGCTCCGGGCCGCCAAGGTCACCATCGGCGGGGTGACCGAGACGGACGGCGGCAACCTGCGCGCCGGACGCATCGACGCGGACAACGTGACCGCGCGCCACCCGAACGGGCTGCGTCTCGCCGCGGCCCGGGTCGAATTGCGCGATGTTCTGATGAGCCCGACGGGCGACGCGCTGCGCTCGCTGGGCCGCGCCCGGGTGAGCACACTCTCCCTGACCAAGGGTGACGCGGAACTGCGCGCGACCGATCTGGGGCTGCGGGGCGCCACACCGCGCCGCCTGGGCCGGTTCAGCGCGGGCATCATCGAGATGCGCGGGCTCGCGGCGGACACCGCGGACCGCGAGGTGTTCCGCAACGTCACGTTACAGGGCCTCAAGCTCTCGCCGATACCGCCGCCGGACCGCTGGACGGCGCTCGATCCCGGCGAGGTCGCGGGTATCGCGGCGGATCTGAGCTATGACGCCCTTCGCATGGGCAAGGCCGAACTGCACCGCGCGGGCAAGCGCCGGCTGCTGGTGCGCGGCCTGGAAAGCAGCCAGACGCGCGAGGGCGACCGGCGGATCTGGCAGACGGGCGTGGACCATTTCGCCGCCCACGCGTCGCGAACGGGGCCGACCATGGCGCGGCTGGTGGACGATTCCGGCATGCTCCGGGGACGCTTCAGCGGGCGCCAGGTCTACGACGTCGCCGCCGGCACGCTGACGCTGAAGGACATGGCCCTCGAGATCACCGACGCCGGCCGGCTTTCCGGCACCATGCAGTTCGCCGGACTGCCCACGGGCGCGCAGGGATTCATGCCGGGCCGCACGAGCCTGGCGCAAGCCAAGCTGGCGGCCCTGGACGTCACCTTCGCCGACAAGGGCGTGTTGAAGCCCGCGCTCGACGCCCTGGCCGCGCAGCAGGGCGTTTCCCGCGAGGAGCTGATCGACCGGCGCCTGGGCGCGATCGACCGGAAAGCCCGCGACGCCTCGGAACCCGTGCAGGCGTCGGTGCACGCCCTGCGCCGGTTCCTGAATGAAGGTGGAACCCTGCACGTCACCATGGACCCCGAGCGCGAGGTGGCGATGTCCAAGGCCATGATGGCCTTCGTGTTCCAGCCGGTGCGCACGGCCGAGGCGATGAACCTGCGGATCGCACGCAAGTAACGACGGAGAACCAGCGCCATGAGCGAAACCTCACGCAAGCGTCTCTCGCTCGGCCGAATCACCCTGGTCGTCGTCGGGGGCGCCGCCGTCGTCGGCCTCGTCCGTTACGGACTCTTCGACTACTCGCACACCCACGAGACCTCGTTGATCGTCGAGGACGGGCAAGTCGTGCAGACCGTCAAGGGTGGCGGCTGGTACTATCGGCTCCCCGGCGATTCCCGCGAGATCGTCCGCAGCATCGCCGACGCGCTCGAGACTGGCAACGGCGTCATCCGCCACGTCCTCGCCACGTCCTGGGACGGGCATCTGCGGGACGTGACCTCGGGTAAGACCGAAATCGTCCGCCAGCTCGTCGCCGGAGAGGCCGGCGCGGCGCGCGCGGCCGGTCCGCTTGCCTCGAAGGCGAACCGCGCCGGGAACGGCGGCGGCGCGGCCGGCGAATAGCGGACCCCCGCGCGGGCGTCACCGACGCCGGCGGACGCGCCCGCGCGGGTTGTGGCGTCGCGGGGCGGGGCTCAGATCCCGCTGCTCTCGGCCTGCAGCCACCAGACCTTGTGAATGCCGCACTCGGTCTTGTCCTGGCCGGCCCAGCGGCCCGCCCGTTCGTCCTCGTCCTCTGACGGCCGCCGGGTGCACGGCAGGCAGCCGATCGAGGGATAGCCTTCCGCGACCAACGGATGCCGGGGCAGTTCGCGCTCGGCAAAGACCTGATCGATATCCTCGGGCGTCCAGTCGGCCAGCGGATTGACCTTGATGTGCTTGCCGTCGCGCTCGAACGGCGGCAGCTCGGCGCGCGTGTCCGCCTGGTAGCGCTTGCGCCCGGTGATCCAGGCGTCGAAGCCGGACAGCGCGCGTTCCAGCGGCAGCACCTTGCGGATGTGGCAGCACCGGTCGGGATTCTCCGCCCAAAGCTTGCCCCAGGGATCGGCCGCGGCGACATCGTCCGGATCGGGCCGGACGTTGCGCACGTCCTTCAACCCCAGACGGCCCACCAGCCGGTCGCGGTACATCAGGGTCTCCGGGAAGTGCTTGCCCGTCTCCAGGAAGATCACCGGCGTCGCCGGGTCGATCTCCGCCACGAGGTGGAGCAGGACCGCGCTCTCGGCGCCGAAGGACGAGACCACCGCGACGCGCGGCCCGTAGACGTCCAGCGCGGCGGCGATGAGATCGCCGCCGCTCAGGCCTTCGGCCTGCGCCCGGAGTTCCTTGAGCCGCTCATCGAAGGCGACCTTCTGGCTCGCTTCCATTGCCGTTCCCCTGGTCTCTTCGCCGTGCCCGCACATGCGCCCCGGCACCGCCGTTCGCGGCAGGCCGGTTCACTGCGCCGCCAGCGCCGCGTCCGGCACCCGTTCGCGTGCCACGCCGGCCGCACCGCGGTCCAGCACACGCGCCACCTCGCCCACCACCAGCAGCGCGGGCGGGTGCACGTCGTGCTGCCTCACCGTCTCGCCCAGACCGGCCAGCGTCGTCGCCAGGACCCGCTGATCCGGCAGGGTGCCGCGCTCGATGACCCCCGCGGGCGTCTCCGGCGCGAGCCCGTGGGCCATGAGCTGTTCCGCCGTCGCCGCGGCCGTGCCCACGCCCATGTAGATCGCCAGGGTCTGCCCACGGCGCGCGAGCGCGGCCCAGTCGGGGGGCGCCTCCGCGTCGTGGGGATGCCCCGTCACGAAGGTCACGGCCGAGGCATGGCGCCGATCCGTCAGCGCCAAGCCGGCAGCCGCCGCGCAGCCCGTGGCGGCCGTGACCCCCGGCACGACCACGGTTGCGACACCGTGACGCACCAGATAATCGCGTTCTTCGCCCCCGCGGCCGAAGATCATGGGATCGCCGCCCTTGAGCCGCACCACCTTCAACCCCTGCCGGGCGTAGGAAAGCAGAATAGTGTTGATGTTTTCCTGCGAACATGCGTGCGATCCGCGCGCCTTGCCGACGAAGACGCGCTCGGCGTCGCGCCGGGCGTAGGCCACGATCTCGGCGGCGACCAGCCGATCGTGGACCACCACGTCGGCGCGCTGGAGATGGCGCAGCGCCTTGAACGTCAGCAGGTCCGGATCGCCCGGCCCGGCGCCCACGATGGCCACCTCGCCGCGGGGCACCTCGTCGGCCGCGTCCCGCAGCATGGCGTGCAGGCGCGCGCTCGCCGCCGTTTCCCGGCCGGCGAGCACGTCTTCCGCCACGGGTCCGTCGAAGACACGCTGCCAAAAGCGAAGCCGCCCCCGGCCCGGTCCGAGTGTCGCGGCGACGGCGCTGCGGAAGCCTTCGGCGAACGTGGCCAGCCGGCCCAGGTTCGCCGGCAGCATCGCCTCCAGGCGCTCGCGGATCTGGCGCGCCAGCACCGGGCCCGCGCCGCCGCTGGAGATTCCGATGACCACCGGATCGCGGTCCACGATCGCCGGCGTGATGAAGGTCGAGGCCTCGGGCCGGTCGACCGCGTTGACGGGCACATTGGCCGCGCGCGCAATCTCGGCGACGCGCTCGTCGACGTCAGCGCGTTCGGTGCCGGCGATCACCAGCGCCTTGCCCAGCACATCGCCGCCGCGGAAGGCGCGCCGGTGATGCGTGACATGCCCGGCCGCGGCCAGCTCGGCAAGCTCGGGGGTCAGGCTGGGCGCCACCACCACCACCGACGCTCGCGCGCGGCGCAGCAGGCGCACCTTGCGCGCGGCCGTCTCGCCGCCACCGACCACGAGGCAGGCGCGACCGTCAAGATCGGTGAATGCCGGGAAATAGCGCATCGGGCGCCCTCGCAGAAAATCTACATCGCACCGGCGTAGATATCCTAGGTTATCGTCACGCCGTGGTGTAGAATAGATAAAGGCGCGCACCCGGGGCGCGTCAAGGAATTTCACGCCTTGACACGGTTATTTGAACAAAATCCACATTACAATATGCGATAATTCCCGGCGCCAGCCGTCACCGATCGCGGTCGATGCCGATCACGGCGAGGCAGTCGCCCGGCCGCGCGAGGCCCGGCCAATGCCGACCGATCAGGGTGCCGTCGCGGTGAGCATAGTAGATGGTCGGCTGAAGCTCCGTTTTTTCCACCGAATGGATCTGCGCCACCGGCTGCCCCACGCGTACCGAATCCCCCAGGTTGATCAGCGGCTCGAACAGGCCCGTCTCGTCCGCGATGACGTAGGACGACCAGTCCGGGGTCTCCATCATGCGTGTGGGGGGCAGGCCGCGCTCGGCCCGTGTAACCGGCTCACCCTCGACGACGCCGAAGTGCTTGAGCACGTTGCGCGCGCCGGTCTCGGCGATCTCCACCGTCTCCGGCGAGGCCGTGCCGCCGCCGCCCAGTTCGGTGAACAGGAAGACCTTGCCCATCGCCTCGACCACGCCGTCGAGCATGCCTTCCGTGTCCAGCTCCTCGATCACCAGGGCGATGGGCGCGCCGAATGCCGTGACCGCATCGAAGGTCCGCTCGAACTGCGTGGCATTGGCCAGGTAGTGCATCGCGGCGAAGGGCACGAAATTCAGCGTGCGCCCGCCGGCGTGGATGTCCACGACCACGTCCACCTGGGTGAGGATGTGCGTGGTCAGGTAGTGGCAGATCATCTGCGTGACCGTGCCGGTGCGCGAGCCCGGGAAGCTGCGGTTCATGTTCACGCCGTCGATGGGCGAGCAGCGCAGCCCCTGCTGCAGCGCGGGCGGGTTGAGGGCGGGCATGACGATGACCTGGCCCTGGATCGCCTCGGGCTCGAGCGCGCGCGCGAGCTTCTTAAGGGCGATCGGCCCTTCGTATTCGTCGCCGTGGTTCCCGCCGGTGAGCAGGATGGACGGCCCGCGCCCCTGGTTGATCACCGTGATGGGCACGCGCACCGCGCCCCAGGCGGATTCGTTGGAGGAATACGGCACGCTGAGATAGCCGTGCTGCTTGCCCGGCGTGTGGAAATCCACGGTCGCGGTGACGCGCGGCGGCAGCTCGCTGGCGCCGAATCCGGTAAAGCCGATACTGTCCGTCATGTCCCTTCCCGATCGCGTTCGGTTCTGCCCTGTTTTAGCGACGCGCGCACGGGGACGCCATCGCCGCGGGCGGTACGCACGCCGGCCCTGATTGACCGGGAACGCCCGGCGGCGAAGCATCGGTCCCGCAACACAGGTTTCACATGGGGGATCCATCGCATGGCCGCCGAGATCGAGCACATCCCCGTCAAACCGGGCGAGGCCCCGGGCTGGCGCGCGCGCATCGGCCTGCTCCTGCTCGCCACGGACTACGCCACCGAAAGCGAAATGCCGCGCCTCTGGCCGGGCGACGACGGGTCCGTGGCCTGGTTCACCAGCCGCGTGCCCAACGCCAGCCCGATCACCGTGGACACCCTGCGCGCCATGGGACCGGAGCTGGCACGCGCCGCGGGCACGATCCTGCCCGGCGCCCGGTTGAACGCCCTCGCCTACGGCTGCACGAGCGCCACGGTCCTCCTGGGCGTGGCCGAGACGAAAGCGCTGCTCACCCGCGGGCACCGCGACGTCCCCGTGACCACGCCGGCGATCGGCGCGCTCGCCGCGTTCGGGGCGCTGGGGACGGCGCGCGTTTCGGTGCTCACCCCCTATACCGACCCCATCAACACGGCGATCGCCGCGTTCCTGGAAAGCCACGGCCATAGCGTCGCACGCTTCGGTTCCTTCCACCTGGACAGCGACGCCGAAATGTCCGGCGTGACCGAGACCGACATCGCCCGGGCCGCCGTCGCGATCGACGCCCCCGATGCGGAGGCGCTTTTCATCTCCTGCACCGCGCTGCGCGCCACCGGGACCATTGCCGCCCTGGAAGCGGAACTGGGCAAGCCCGTGGTGACCAGCAACCAGGCCATGATCTGGCACGCCCTGCGCCTCGCCGGCGTTTTTGACGCCCGGCCCGGGCTAGGCCGCCTGTTCACCCGCGATCTGGACGGGAACGCCGCCGTTTAGACGCCGCCCTCAGGGATTGCCCAGCGTTGCCTTGAGCTGGTCCAGCTTCTGGTGCAATTCCCGCCTGCGCGCGTCGTCCAGGGGCAGCAGCGGCGGACGCACCCGCATCAGCTCCTCGTCGCCGTCCAACCGCGCACGCGCGGCCTTGGTCGCGGGCACGGTGGGGAAGCCGTCCAGGGTGCGACGCACGGCGCACACGGCGTGCTCCAGGCCCTCACCCTCGCTGCTGCCCCAACGGTCGTAAAGCCGCCGCATCATGCGCACGTTGTGGTTGGCGGTGGCGCTGATCGTGCCCGCTCCGCCGTGCTCCAGGTTGTCCGCAAGGTGCTTCTCGTCGCCGGTGAACACGCCGAAGCCCGGAATACGCTTGAGCACGTCGCGGCTGTACGCGGGATCGCCGCCGGAATCCTTCAAACCGACGATGCTGCGCGGATAGGCGCGAACGAGCCGCTCGACGAGATCGGGCGACCAGCCCACGCCCGCCACGGGCGGAATGTGGTACAGGTAGACGTTCAGGCGGGGGTCGCCCACCCGCTCGATCACCTCCGCGGTGTAGCGATACAGGCCCTCATCGTCGATCTTCTTGACGAAAAACGGCGGCAGCAGGAGCACGCCGCCGCAGCCCCGATCGACCGCCGCCTTCGTCAGACGCACCGTGTCCGGCAAGGCGCACAGCCCCGTGCCGGGCATGAGGCGCGCCATGGGCATCTCGGCCTCCCCCAGCGTCTCGAGCAGCGAGAGTTTCTCATCAAGCCCCAGCGAACTCGCTTCACTGGTGGTCCCGAACGGCACGAGGCCGGTGCAGCCCTCGTCGAGCAGCCGCCGGCACAGCGCGGTATAACGCGCCGTATCCACGGAGAGGTCGGGGGCGAAGGGCGTGATGACAGGCGCGAGAACGCCGGCGAACGGACCCGTCATGGCGGTGAACCTCCCCTGCTTGCGCCGATTGCGTCGGCGGCACCATGCGTTGCCGTAACGCTAAGGGAGAAGCGTCATCCGGGAAAGACGTTCACACGGATAACGCGGGGGCTCGACTCGGGCGGCCGGTTCGCGCACCATACCGGCCGGCGCCAGGTGTTGACGGGCCGCACGGCGCCCGACCGCTTCACGGACACAGCGCACAGGGAGGTCCCCATGAAGAGTCTGGTGAGTGCCGTCGCCATCCTCGCCTTCACCGCCAGCTCCGGCATGGCCTGCGAGTGGTTCAAGTCCCAGGAAATGGCCGACGCCGATAAGGGCATGAAGACCGAGCAACAGGTCACGGCCGGCGCAGACCGGACGACCGGCGGGGACACGGGCACGACCCGTGACACGCGCACCGGCGAGCAGCTCGCCAAGACGCCCACGAGCGCGAGCACGAGCGACGACGACGGCAGCGACCGGTAAGCCTGGTTCGAACTTGCGGCGACCCCCGCCACCCGTTACGGGTGGCGGGGTTTACCCTTTCATGACACGTTGTTTTGATTTCAGCCCTGCGGAAAGCCCCGCCCGAGCAATCAAACGGACTCTTAATCTAATACCGCCGAGCGCTCGCCGTGATTCGCGGACCTCATCTTAATCGAGTAGGGAGGAGCCGCGAGGCTCCTCCCTACTCGATTAGGCGGCCTTTGGCCGCCTAGCATGCGGGCCGAATACGACACGTCATTACATTTGTTTTGCGTTTCAACCCGCAATCGCGACACCAGCCGGCACGGCGCGATCCCGAACGGATGTCGCGTCTCTTCGCGATTGCCACAGCTCACTCGCCCGAGCTTTCCTCGGCGGCTTCCGCGTCGTCGCCGAACGCCGCGTCGCTGGCCGCGCCCGCGGCGTCGGTGGTGATGTCCACCGTGGTCGCCGCCGCGTCGGCCGTCGCGCTCGCCGCCGAGCCGGCGACATCGAACACGGCGCAGCCGCACAGGGCCGGTGCGCACGCCGCCAGAACCGCCAGGGCCGCACCCCCGCCGCGCCCTTTCGCCATCGTCTTCCCCCTGAAATGCGGTGCCGGGATGGCCGACGCTAACGCGCCAGGGGTGGAATTCGAAAGCCCGGCTCACCGTTTCGCCGTCGGCGTGACCTTGAGGATGCGTCCGTTGCGCGCGTCCGTGAGCAGGTAGAGGCTGCCGTCCGGGCCCTGGTCCACCGCGCGGATGCGGTGATCCAGCTCGCCCAGCATGCGCTCCTCGTGGATGATCCGGTCGTTCTCGACGTCCAGGCGAACCAGCATCCGGTACTTGAGCGCGCCGACGAAAACGTCGCCCTGCCAGGCGGGCACCCGCGTATGGGTGTAGAACGCCATGCCCGAGGGCGCGATGGAGGGGTCCCAGTAGTAGATGGGCTGCGCGTAGCCCGCCTTTTTGGTGCCCTCGCCGAACTGGCCGCCGCCATAGTCCTCGCCGTAGTGAATCACCGGCCAGCCGTAGTTCTTGCCCGCCTCGGGAATGTTCACCTCGTCGCCGCCCTGCGCGGCGTGCTCGTTGAGCCAGAGCGCGCCCGTGTCGGGATGCTTGGCCGCGCCCTGCGCGTTCCGGTGGCCGTAGGACCACACCTCGGGCAGCCGGTCCGGCGCCCCGACGAAGGGATTGTCCTCGGGGATCGAGCCGTCGGGATTGATCCGGATGACCTGGGCGCGGTTGATCGCCAGGTTCTGCGCACGCTCGCGCTCGCCGCGGTCGCCGATGGTGATCCAGAGGGTGCCGTCGTCCTTGAACACGATGCGCGAGCCGAAATGCCGTCCGCCACGGCTCTTGGGCGTCTGGCGGAAGATCACCTCGACATCGCGCAGCGCCATGGCGTCGCGATCCAACCGGGCGCGCGCCACGGCCGTCGCACCACCGCCCTCGCCGGGCTCGGCGAAGGACAGGAAGATCACCTTGCTCTCGGCGAAATCGGGCGCCAGCCGGACGTCCAGCAGGCCGCCCTGGCCCACGTTGTAAACATCGGGCACGCCCGCGACGGGCTCGGAAATCCGGCCGTCGGGGCCGACGATGCGCAGCCGCCCCGGGCGTTCGGTCACCAGCATGTCGCCGCGCGGCAGGAAGGCGAGTCCCCAGGGGTGCACGAGGCCGTCCGCAACGGTCGTCACCTCGACCATCGCCAGCTCGGTCTCGAAGCTGCGCGCGCTGCACGCCTGGGTCAGCGGCACCACGCTCAGCGCCGCCAGCGCGGCGGCGGCGGTGAAACGGCGTACGCGTGCGATCATGGCCCCCTCCTTCTTGCCAACGCGCCCCGTCACGTTCCGGGCACGGCGCCGCGGCGCGGCTGCGCGGCATAACCGCGATAGACGAAGCACCCCGTGCCGCCCGCGGCGTCCTGCTCGGCCAGCGCCCGCAGCCGGTCGTGATACGGCGACAGCGTGCACGCCGGATCGGTGTTCGCGGCATCGCCGGTGAGTGCCAGCGCCTGGCAACGACAGCCGCCGAAATCGATCGCGCGCCGCTCGCACGACCGGCAGGGCTCGGGCATCCACGCGGTGCCGCGGAAACGTTCGAACGCCGGACCATCGTTCCAGATCGCCGCGAGCGGGCGATCGCGGACGGTCTCGACGGTCAGCTCGGGTATGGTTTCCGCCGCATGGCAGGGCAGCACCCTACCCGCCGGCGTGACGACGAGAATGCGCCGACCCCAGCCGCCCATGCACGCCTTGGGATAGCGCGCATCGTAATCCGGCAGCACGTGGTCGATCGCCATAACCCCTTCGAGCCGGTACCGCGCGGCCTCCACCGTGGCCACGGCGTCATCCACCTGGGCGCGGGTGGGCATCAGCGCCGCGCGATTGGCGTAGGCCCAGCCGTGATACTGGGCGTGCGCGATCTCCAGGCGGTCGGCGCCCATCCCGAGCGCCAGTTCGATGATCCCGGACAGCCGGTCCAGGTTCTGCCGGTGCACCACCGCATTCACGGTCAGCGGCAGGCCGGCCGCCCGAACCGCCTCGGCGAAGGCACGCTTTTTCGCGTGACCGCCGGCGTAGCCGCCGATGGCGTCGGCCTGGGCGGCGCGGCTGTCCTGCACGGAAAGCTGGACGTGCTCCAGGCCCGCTTCGCGCAGCTCGGCGATTCCCGCTTCGTCGAGAAGCACGCCCGCCGTGATGAGGTTGGTATAGATGCCGCGTTCCGCAGCGCGCGCCGTAATCGCGGCGAGGTCGGGGCGGACCGCGGGCTCGCCGCCGGAGAGGTGGAGCTGCAGCACCCCCAGTTCGGCGGCTTCGTCGATCACGCGCAGCCATGTCGCCGTATCCAGCTCCGCCCCGGCACGGGTCAGCTCTACCGGATTGGAACAGTACGGGCAGCCCAGCGGGCACCGGTGGGTCAGCTCCGCCAGCAGGCCCATGGGCGGTTCGGGCGCGCTCATACCGCGATCAGCCCGCGTTGTTCGAGATCCACGAGCAGCTCCAGCACGTCACGCCGGATTTGCTCGGCCGGGGCGTCGTATTCCCCGGCCAGGGCGTCCACGATGGCGGTCACGCTGGCCGCGCCGTCCACACGCCGGAGGACGTCCACAGCCGTCTCGTCCGGCACCACCACCCGTTCCGGCGCCAGCACCACCCAGCGCCCGCGCGCGGCGTCGTGCCGGAGCCGAACGCCGGTGGCGAGCCGCGGGATGCTGGTCTCGTCCATGGCTACCCCGCGTGCGCCGTCGAGCCGGCCGGGTCGAACGCGCCCGGCGGAATGTTGCCCGGCGCGACATAGGCGTAATCCAGCGCGTCCAGGATCGCCCAAAGGACATCGCACTTGAAGTGGAGGGCGGCAATGGCCGCATCCTGCTGCTCGCGTGTTATCGCATGACGGGTGACGTAGCTCAGCGCCGCCTCGGCGTCGCGCGGCGCCTCGTTCAACCGCGCGTCGAAGTACACCAGCGTGTCCTCGTCGACGAAGTCGTAATTGCGCAGCATCCCGGCGATCCGGTCGGCGATCAGCGCGGGTGCGAACAGCTCGGTCAGGGATGACGCCACCGCCTCCACCAGGCTGCGCTCGGCGACGAACCGCACGTAGGCGTCGCAGGCGAAGCGCACCGTGGGCAGCGCGAGGGTCTGCGCGCGCACGACCGCCGGATCGAGGCCCAGCCCGTGGACCAGATGCAGCCAGCGCGCCAGCCCGCCATCGCCCGGATGGTCGCCATCGTGGTCCGCCAGCCGCCGGCGCCAGTGGCGGCGCAGTTCGGCGTCGTCGGTGCGCGCGATCAGCGCTGCATCCTTGCGCGGAATCGCCGCCTGATAGCAGTACCGGTTGAGTGCCCAGGCCTGGACCTGCCCCTTGCTCAGCTCGCCGTTGTGGAGCCGGGCATGAAACGGATGGTGGGCGTGATAGCGCGCCCGGCCGACCTCGCACAGGGCCGCCTCGAACGCTTCGGGCGTCCGCGGCGCCTCGCCCGGATCGTGCGGTTGCGTATGCGTCATATCCGGATCTCCAGACCGTCCTCGGCGACCGTCCAGCCCGCCGCGGACAGGGTTGCCCGCTCGGGCCCGTCGGCCGCGAGCGCGGGATTGGAATTGTTCACGTGGACGAAGATGCGCCGGCCGATGGTGCAGCCGGCGAGCCCCGAGACGGCTTCGGTCATGCTGACGTGGCCCATGCGGTGCCCCGTCTTGCCACCCAGCCCGGCGCGGATCAGCTCGTCGTCGCGGTAGAGCGTGCCGTCCACGAAAGCCGCGTCCGCGCCGTCCAGGCAGGCGCGCACGCGCGCATTGATGTCCGCGCAGGCGGGCATGAACACCAGGAACCGGCCACGGCGCGGGTCCGTGACGCGAACCCCAAGCGCCGAGCCGTCGCAGGTCGCCGCCGGCGGATCCCTGCCCTCCAGGTACAGCGGAACCTTGCCCGGCACCGCGAACGCCTCGACGGCGAGCCCGAGCGGTGTACCGGCCGCGTCGGCGACGTCGACGGACCGGTCCCGGGGCATGCACCGCCGCGGGACCGTATCGTGGGCGAGGACGCCGAAGACCGGATTCGCGTCGAGCACCCGCTGCACCGCCGGATCGGCATAGAGGGCAAACGGCTGCCCCTCCCGCAAAGTAAGCAGGCCGCCCAGCGCGTCCACGTCGCCGCCGGTGAGCAGCACGGCGGCAATGGGGCTGTCCCGCGGCCCCTCGCGGGGGTGCAGGGCCGGCGTGGCCAGGATCTGCTGGCGCAGATCCGGGCTCGCATTGATCAACAGCCAGCATTCGCCGTCCGCGCTCACCGCGAGCGCGGTCTGGGTGCGTGGCGGCACGGCCGGATCGCCCGCACGCGCCCGCCGGCATTGCGCGCAGGCGCAGTTCCACTGCGGCACACCGCCGCCGGCCCCGGCCCCCAGGACGATGGCGCGCATTCCGCGCCGGCCCGCCTAGCGGTCCCGCACGGCGCAGGCGTAGCTGTTGATCTCCATGCCCAGGGCGATCTCGATGACAGTGGGCTTGGTCCAGACCTTCTTGCGCATCGCGGCACCTCCTCGACCGTTGTCGTTGAGAGTGGTGCGCGCAGTGTCGCGTGTAAACGGGCCGCATCCGCGCTCAGCCGTTCGCGCCATGCGTCGTCCACAGGCGCCGGGGGCCGAAGGCGTCCCATGGCGGTTCCGGATCGGCGCCCGCGGCGAGCGCGGCGACCGCGTCCGCGGTGCCCGCAGCGAGGCTCAGCCCCGTCTTGAAATGGCCCAGCGCAAGGATCACCCGAGGCCGGTCCGGATGCGGCGCCACCACGGGCTGGCCATCCGGTGCCGCCGGGCGGATGCCGCTCCACACGCGTTTGCGCGCCACGTCCGGATCGACCCGGGTGAGCTTGCGGCAGCGCCCGGCGAGCGCGGCGAGCCCGTCGCGCGTGACGGTGTTCTCGTGCGGCGCCGTCTTGTCCGCGGTACTGCCGATGTAGAGGGCGTCGCTGCGCGCGATGGCGAAGCCGCCGGGACCCGTCACCAGGGGACGCGACGCCGGATCCGCGTGGTCGGGCAACGCCATGGCCTCGCCCTTCACCCCGGTCATGGGGATCGCACGCGCCCCGTCGATGGCGGGCACGGCGCGGCCGCTCGCGACAACCGCGAGGGGCGCGCGCCGTTCGTCGCGGTCCGTCGTTACGGTCACACCCGCCGCATCCGCGGCGAGGTGCCGGACCGGGGTGGCCTCGGCGATGACGGCCCCGTCGGCGCGGGCGGCCGCGGCCAGCGCGGCGGCGAAAGCGGGCGGGTCGATCTGCGCCGTGACATCGTCGAGCAGGTAGCCGTGCGGCGACTCCGCGACATGGGGCGCCAAATCGCGCACCTCCTCGGTTGTGGCCCGGCGCAGGCGCGTCGTGCCCAGGTTGGCCCAGCGCGTCGCCGCGGCGTCGATCTTGGCGTCGGCACCCTCGGCCGCGTTCGCCGAAGCGAGGATCTCGATGCGGCCCACCTTCTGGTAGTGCGTGGCCGTGCCGCCGCGCCGTTCGATGCGCGCCACGCGCTCGGGCATCGCGCCCAAGCTCTGGCGCTGGGCCGCCGCCAGCGGCGTCGTGGCGTGCGGGGCGTGCGGCATCAGCGCGCCGAGCGACGCACCGGTCGCCCCCGCACCGACGTGCCCCGCTTCCAGCACCATGACCGACCGGCCCGCAGCGGCGAGGCGCTCGGCGCAGGCCAGGCCGATCACGCCGGCCCCGATCACAATGACGTCTGCATCCATGCGTGAAGCTTCCCGCGCCTGTCGTGAATCCGCGCCCGGAGCGGACCATGCGGCCGCCGCACCGGAAGCGCGGCGCAGTGTCGCCCCCGGCCGGTCGCAGCGGCACGGCGGAAACCCGGGGCGGCCAGTTGCGCCGACCACCACGGCCGGCCTATATCCCCACCCGTCGGCTCACCCCAGCATGCGCCATCCCATGATCCAGGCGGACGCCATCGTCATCGGCGCCGGCGCGGCCGGCTTGATGTGCGCGCTCACCGCCGGCCAGCGCGGCCGGCGCGTGGTCGTGCTCGACCATGCGCAGAAACTGGGCACCAAGATCCTGATCTCCGGCGGCGGGCGCTGCAACTTCACCAACCTGGAGGTCGAGGCGTCCCGCTTCGTCTCCGCCAACCCGCATTTCTGCAAGTCCGCCCTGGCGCGCTACACGCAATGGGACTTCATCGGCATGGTGGCGCGCCACGGCATCGCCTACCACGAGAAAACCCTGGGCCAGCTTTTCTGCGATCACTCGGCGCGGCAGATCCTGGACATGCTGTTGACCGAGTGCGCCGCTGGCGATGTGACCATCCGCACGGGCGAGACCGTGCGCGATATCGGCGGCGCCGAGCGCTTCCGCGTGACCACGGACAACGCCGATTTCGAGGCGCCCAGCCTGGTCCTCGCCACCGGCGGCCCGTCCGTTCCCAAGACGGGCGCGACCGGCTTCGCCTACGAGGTGGCGCGGCGGTTCGGCCTGGACGTGCGCACGCCCGCACCGGCGCTGGTGCCGTTTACCCTGGCCGCCGAAGACCTCGAGCTGGCCCGGCCGCTCAGCGGCGTGGCCACGGACAGTGTGGCGCGCTGCGGCCGCGCCAGCTTCCGCGAGAACATGCTGTTCACGCACCGGGGCCTCTCCGGCCCGGCGGTGCTCCAGGTGTCCAACTACTGGGAACCCGGGCAGCCGGTGCATCTCGACCTGCTCCCCGAGGTCGACACCCCGGAAGAACTGGTGGCGCTCAAGCGCCGGCGGCCCAAGCTGCGCCTGAAGACCGCGCTCGCGGAATGGTTGCCCGCGCGCCTGGCCGAGCGCCTGACAGCGAACCTCTTGGGCGACCGGCCCATCGGCGACACCGCGGACCGGACGCTGCGCCGAACGCTGCACCGGCTCAAGGCGTGGGAGGTGGTCCCCAGCGGCACCGAGGGGTTCGCCAAGGCCGAGGTCACCAAGGGCGGCGTGGATACGGCGGAGCTTTCCTCGCGCACCATGGAAGCCAAGCGCGTGCCCGGCCTCTATGTCGTCGGCGAGGCCGTGGACGTCACCGGCTGGCTGGGCGGGTACAATTTCCAATGGGCGTGGTCCAGCGGCTGGTGCGCCGGCCAGGCCGTATGATCGCATGATCGCGCGCGCGGGCACGCGGTCATGCGGCGTCGGGCCTGAACCGCACGCCAATTTACCGCGTATCCCGTGACAGATCTCTGAAAGGGCCCATATCCGCCGGCCATGCAGCTCTCGGACCTCTCGCCCACGACCGTGCTGAGCGCCGCGCGCGGCGCGCCCAACGGCCTGCCCGCGCACACCCTGTCCGCGATCGCCGCGGTCGGCGTCGCGTTGACGGGGGGTGCGCTGGTGCTGGCGCGCATGACCCCGGCGCCGTCGGCGACAATCGGCGTCGCCCTGGCGCTCTACGGCGCAGCGGCGCTGATCTGCCTGCTGCGCATCGGCCCGTTCCACCCGCACGCCCGCTTCGGGCTGCCCAATGTGCTGACGCTGTGCCGGCTCGCGCTGGGCACACTCGCGGCGGGCGTGCTCGCCGCACCCGCGCTGGCGTCCACGGCCTGGGCGGCGCCGGTGGGCTGGGCCATGCTGGCGGGCGCGGCGCTCGCCTTGGTGCTGGACGGCCTCGACGGCTGGGTGGCACGGCGGCAGGCGCTGGCGTCGCGCTTTGGCGCGCGCTTCGACATGGAGGTGGACGCCCTGGTCACCGCCGTGCTCGCCGGGTTTGCGGTGGCGCACGGCAAGCTGGGCGCATGGGTGCTCCTGCTCGCGGCGCCGCGCTATGTGTTCCTTGCGGCGCAGGCGCTGGTTCCGGCGCTGCGCCGCCCCCTGCCCCCGGCGCGGCGGCGCAAGGCGGTGTGTGTGTTTCAGGTGGGCGTGCTCGCCGCCCTGGCGGCACCGCCGGTAACCGGCCGTGTCGCGGCGCTGCTGGCGGTGACGGCCCTGATGGCCCTGGTCTGGTCGTTCGCGGTGGATGTGCGATGGTGTCTGCGCGCGCCGAAAACGGAGTCGTGAACCCGCGCGCCGCCGGCATGCGCAGCGCGGCGGGCCTGGCCCGGTCCCTGTGGATGTACTACGGCAAGCCCTGGCGGCAGGCGCGGCTGGCGCGGTTCTACGCCGGTCTCCTTCCCGAAGGCGAGCTTGCCTTCGACATCGGCGCGCACGTGGGCAACCGCACGCGCGCCCTGCGCACCGCCGGCCTGGACGTGGTCGCGGTGGAGCCGCAGGCGCTGTTCCACCGCTTCCTGCGCGCCACCCTGCCGCGCGAGGGGGTGACGCTGTGCCGCCGGGCCGTCGGTGCGAGCGCGGGGGACGTGACGCTGCGCATCTCGCGCCGGCATCCCACGGTGTCCAGCGGCGCGCCCGGCTGGCCAGCGCAGGTGGCGCCCGACCCGGGGTTCGCGCACGTCGCCTGGGACGCCGCGGAGCGGGTGCCCGCCGTGACCCTGGACGGCCTGATCGCGGCCCACGGTGTGCCCGCATTCTGCAAGATCGACGTGGAGGGCATGGAGGCGGCCGTGCTCTCGGGCCTGTCGCAGCCGCTTCCCATGATCGCGGTGGAATATCTGCCCGCGGCGCTGGCGGTCGCGGAAAGCTGCCTCGACCGGCTGGAGCGCCTGGGTCGGTACGAGATCAACGCAGTGCGCGGCGAGGCCGGCACGTTCGCCTGGGACACCTGGAAAACGCCGGCGGCGGCGCGGAGCGCCCTGCGCCGGATGGCAGCGGACGGGCGCAGCGGCGACCTGTACGCGCGCCGAATGCCATGACCGCCGCGTGGCGCCGCGGGCTGGCCACGGCGGCTGCCGTCGTCTGGCTCCAGGTCGTTCTCCTCGCGCCCGGCCATCCCAATGCCGTGACGTGGCAGGCGCTGTGGCTCCTGCCGCTTGAGCTGCCCGCGTTGATGCTTGCCATGTGCGCGCTGCCGCGGCGCGCCCGCGTACCCGTCGCGTGGAGCCTGGGCGGGGTGCTGGCGGCGCTCACGGCCGCGAAGGTCGCCGACCTGAGTGCGCAGCTCGCCCTGGCACGGCCCTTCAACTGGCTGCTCGACGGCCACCTGATCGCCGCGGCGTGGGTTTTCCTCGCGGGCGCGGCCGGCATCGCGGCCCCGATCGCCGCCGCGGGCGCCATGGCGGCGCTGGTCCTCGCGGTGGCCTGGGCGAGCGCACGGGCGCTGCGCACCGTGGGGGCGGCGGCCGACCACCTGGGGCGCCGGCGAGCGCTGGCGGCCGCACTGCTCGTGGCGGTCGGCTACGGGAGTGTCGCCGCGGTGCGCTGGAGCACGCCGATGTGGCCGCCGGTCGAAGCGTTCACCGCGAAGTTCGCCGCCCAGCACGCCGCCTCGGCGTGGCGGGCGCGGCGCGACCTGGCGCAGTTCCGGCAGGCCGCCCGCGCCGATCCCATCGCACGCATCCCGGACGACCGCCTGTTCGCCCACCTGCGCGGACGCGACATGGTGCTCGCGTTCGTCGAATCCTACGGCCGCACGGCCGTCACCGACGCCGCCGCCGGGTCGCGGACGCGGGCGAGGCTGCGCGGCCTCGCGGCGGCGGCGCGGACACGCGGCATGGCAGTGCGCTCGGCCTGGCTGGAGTCGCCCACCGTGGGCGGCCGGAGCTGGCTCGCCCACGCGACGCTGCTCTCCGGCGTGTGGATCGACACGCAGGCCCGCTATCGGGCCCTGATGCACAGCGACCGGCAGGCCCTGACCCATCTCCTGGGCCGCGCGGGCTGGCGCCGCGTTGCCGTGATGCCGGCGATCACACGCGCCTGGCCGGCGGGCCGGTACTATGGCTACGATCGGCTCTATGACCGGGCGGCGCTGGATTACGCCGGCCCCGCGTTCAACTGGGTGACCATGCCGGATCAATACAGCCTGGCCGCGCTGGCCCGGCGTGAGCTGGCCGATCCCTGGGACACGCCGGTGTTCGCCGAGGCCGCCCTGATCTCCAGCCACGCCCCCTTCGTGCCCGTGCCGCCGGTGATCGCCTGGGACAAGGTGGGGGATGGGCGGATCTACGCGCGCTGGGCCGAGAACGGCCCTTCCCCGGCAGCACTCTGGCGCCGTCCGGCGCGCGTGCGCGCCTACCACGGCCGCGCCGTGGCGTACGTCCTGGGCGTCCTGCGCGCCTTCGTCAGCGAGAAACTGCCGCGAAATGCGGTGCTGATCATCGTGGGCGACCATCAGCCGGCCCCGCTCATCACCGGAATGGGCGCAGGCCGGCAGGTGCCCGTTCACATGGTCGCGCCGCCCGCGGTGCTGGCGCGCGTCGCGTCCTGGGGCTGGACCGAGGGGGCCGTGCCCGCGGACGATGCGCCGGCGTGGCGCATGGACGGGCTGCGCAACCGGCTCGTCCGCGCGTTCAGCGGGCACACGGCCGCGCCGCCCTTGCACGACGCACGCGCTGGGCCGTAGGGCAAGATGCGATCAGGTTGGTTCCCTGATCGCTGAATCTTGCCCTATCTTCAAAGGATCGCGTGCGATTCAGCGACCCATCCGGATCGCATCGCACGCTAGCAGACGGCGCATGGCGACCTGGACCGGCTACCTCGCCCCTGCGGGCTATCTCGGCGAATTGCGCACCGAGCTGCGGCGCATGGGTGTGCCCGTGATCGCCGAGCACGACCGGCTGCTCCTGGCCGAGGGACCGGCGCATCCGGCGGCTTGGGCGGCGAACGTCTGGTACGACGTGCACGCGCTGCCGGTGCCCTCGATCAAGGCGGCCGCGCGCACGCTTTCCGGGATGCAGCGCAACTGGGCGCTGCTGCCCACCACGGGATCGTACCGGCGGGCGCGTCTGATCGCGGAACAGCTTCCCTATGTCGCGTTCCGGGCGCTGCCTTTTCCGGAGCGGCCGCCCGCGGCACCGCTGGGTGGCTGGACCCTGATCGCGCCGGACCGGATGCTCGCCGCGCCTGTCACCGCGAGCCCGTTCCCGCACGGCGAGCCCGCCTTCGTGGAGGATCGCGAGGGGCCGCCCAACCGCGCCTATCTCAAGCTCTGGGAGACGCTGACCGTGCTCGGCCGGTATCCGGGCGCGGGCGAACACTGCCTCGACCTTGGGGCGGCCCCGGGCGGCTGGAGTCACGTTCTGGCCGAGCTTGGGGCGGCGGTGACCGCCGTGGACAAGGCCCCGCTCGATCCGGCCGTGGCGGCCCGTCCCAACGTCACCGCGCAGCGCGACAGCGCCTTCGGCCTGCGCCCGCAGCACGTGGGGCATGTGGATTGGCTGTTCTGCGACGTTGCCTGCTATCCGAACCGGCTTCTCGACCTCGTGCGGCGCTGGCTCGACGCGGGCATGGCAGACAACTTTGTGTGCACCGTGAAGTTCCAGGGACAGACGGATTTCGCCGCAATGGACGCGTTCGCCGCCATCCCGGGCAGCCGGCTGATGCACCTGCACCACAACAAGCACGAACTCACGTGGGTGTAT
>CAJXKW010000042.1 GCA_913055855.1 uncultured Limimonas sp.
CGGGTTCGCCGCCGCGCCCACGACACGCACCTGCTGCTGGTAGGTGCCGACGAAGCCGGTCATGATGACCGTCACCAGCGGGTCCTGGACGTATTTGGCAAGCTCGCCCTCGATGTCCTTGGCCAGTTCCGTGGGCGTCTTGCCCGCGGCCTCCAGATCCTCGACGAGGGGCACCGTGATCCGCCCATCGGGCCGAACCGACACGCTCGTGGTCAGATCCTGGTTGCGCCAGACGAAGATCTGCATGCTGTCGCCTGGGCCGATCCGGTAGGTCGGCGCCGTCTCGGGCGTGTCCATCTTGCCTGCGGACAGTGTCTCGCGTTGTGTGCAGGCGCTCGCGACCAGGACAGCCGCGAGGACGAGGGCCCAAACCACGCTGCGCATGGGGATATCCGTTCTGTTGCCATAACGATCTGAGAGGCAGGCTAATCGACCGGTCCGAACGCTTCGCCTCGCGCGGGATGCGTACTCCGAAAGCGCAAAACGCCCGCGGCACCGGTGTACCGCAGGCGTTGCAGGCGGGATCGCGGGGGCAGCGCGGACGGAACTCAGACGCCCGTGCGCCGCCGCGCCAGGATGCCCAGGCCGATCAGGCCGGTGCCGAGAAGGCCGAGCGTGGCCGGGACGGGCACCGCCGTGATCCGCACGGCCATGTCGTCGTGGTTGTCATCGTCGCCACCACCGGCGTCGTCCAGGAAGACGATGAGGCTACGCCCACTGGTCGCCGTGCCATCGCCGTCGAAGCTTACGAAGAAGTTGGCGATGTCGGGACCGGAGTTGTCAGGATTCGAGCCATTTACCAGCGGACCGGGGTCGACGTCACCTCCGACATCGAATTGGAAGTCCAGCAAGCCTGCCACTGCAGCTTGCATGACGGAGTCTCCGGGCGAGGAAGAATTCGTCGTGAATTCGTTCGTTCCATCCGTCCCAACGTCAAAGCCGTTGTCAAACCCGGCTTCCTTGCCGAGGTACTCGTACTTCACATTGCCAGGCTTCGAAATCAGCACCTGTGCCCCGTAATAGCCATCGCGCGATTCGGTGCCAGCACCATAGATACCCTCAAGGAGATCGTTGTTGGGATCACTTGCGCCGGGGATGGAATCCACCCCCTCGTCGGCCCCACTGAGATCCAGCGTGAAATACGGCGTTGCGTGCGCCGTGCCCGCGCCGAGCATGATCGCGCTCGCGAGTCCGGCCACCGCAATCATGGAACCCGCGCGTGCATAACGGTCGCGCAGCACGGACCAAGCTGTTGTCTTCGTCGTCTCAATCATCGCGCCTCTCCTTGTCCGAGGCCTTGAGGGAGCGAGTGGCAGGCGCGTTCGTCGCCACCCTGTCAAGGCAAAAGGTAAGCAAGACACGTGCCAAATACTTAAGGTCCTGATATGAAAGGCATCTTTTGCTGCCCGCCTTGCCCGTGTCGGGTTCTTTAACAGCTTCGCCAGCGATCGCCGCCATACCTGTTAACGCGCGTGACACCGCCATTTCGGGCAACGAACGCGCACCGGACGCATTGGCCCCGAGACCCGGCCTGGCCAGCGCCAGAAAAACCCGGAAACGCGGCAGCCAGGGTTTCGTTATGGTCGTTCAATCCGTCCAACAAGTAACCGGACCGCGAGCCTTCGAGGCACGCGGTCCGGCATCAAGCGTGCGTTGGTTATCAGGCCTGGCCAGTGCTCCGCCGCCGCGAGAGCACGCCCAGCCCGATCAGGCCGGCGCCGAGCAGGCCGAGCGTGGCCGGGACGGGTACCGTTTGGACGTTGTCGATCTGGAAGTCCGCCGGACTTTGTCCGCGCAACGTCAACGTGATGGAGTCGACGCTGGTAAAGTTCGCGCTCCCAGTGAATGCGCCGAACGACAAGGTCTGCATGCCGATACCGGGCACATTCAGGAAACCGGATGTGGACGTGTTCGACGACGTATCCGTCACGTCCAGCTTGAAATCGAACGCGGCATCTGTGGCGATGACCTCCGAGGAGAAGGCCGTCGCGCCGCCGCCCTCGGTGATGTCGACGCCGCCAAGCCCGGTTCCGCCGTCCCACGTGATCTTGAGCGTGGCCTCTACCGGATCGGCGCTAGTCGGGAAGGTGAAGCTCAGATCGTCGTCGACACTAGCACCAGCCGCACCCACGGTTGTGCTGCTTGAGCTTCCCGAATTCGTTATTTCAAGTTCGAGATCACGCTCACCGCCGATGACGTTTGGAGAAAGACCAGTAGCCGTATTGGTATCCGTCGTACCGACCGCGCTATTGCTCGGCAGCTCCACCTCCTGTGGACCCGGGTCGGGTTTACTAAAGTCGTCGATCAGGAGCGCGTGCGCGCTGCCCGCGCCGAGGGCGCCGAACGCTGCCCCGGCAAGTGCGGTTGTCCGCATGAAGTTCCCCAGTCGCATAACCCAAACTCCTTGCCTATGGGGACGATGGCGAAGACCTCCATGGCGTGCTCCACCGGTTTCCGGCGCGGAGCGTGCCATCCGGAGCTCACACACCACACTGCTTCGCAAGGATCGTGCCGGATTCCGAAACGCTGATTTCTCAGCAACTTATGCGGCTCAAACCCGCGGCTTTGGCATGATGTGTAAACGTACGTGACGGTTTGTGCGCCAAGAGTCGCCGGGCCGTTAGCTGCTGTTTACAACGGCTCCAACCGCGAACGGCTCCGTCGGCGTCCCACCGGCTTCCAATCCGCAAGGCGTCGGAACGCGCACGACCCGGCCGCAAACGCAATCGGCGCGACGGCCGCATCCGGCCGCCGCGCCGCACCGTGCCGTCTTTCGTGACCTTGGGGACTACTCAAGCTTGGCGCGCAGGCGCTGAACGCGCGCGCTCTCGTCCTTGGACAGCGAGCGTTCCGAGAGCTGGCCGAGAACCCCAGTCGCCGTTTCGCGGTCGCCGGACGCGATCAAAGCTTCGGCATAGTTGAGCTGGATCTCGGCGGCGTTAGGTGCCGCTTTCGCCGCCTTGGCGAGATGCTTGCGCGCCTCGGCGGCATTGCCTTGGCGCAGATGGATCAAGCCGAGCGTATCCAGCACGCCAGCGTTCTCCGGCGCAAGCTCGACCGCCTTTTCGGCGTGCGCGAGTGCCGGCTCCAGGTTGCCTTGCTGCGCAAGCGTCCAGGCGAGATTGTTGCGGTAGGCCGCGTTGTCCGGATCACGATCCGCCAGTTCGCGGTAAAGCTTAGCCGCGTTGGCGTAATGGTCCGACGCCAAGTGCAGCTCGGCCAGTGCCGACAGCACAGCGGCACTCGCCTCGTGCGACTCGCGCCAGGCCTGCAGGCGCTCAATCGCGGCATCCCGCTGGCCGGAACGCGCATGCACGCGCACAAGGTCGAAGAGCCGGGGCTCCGTCGGGTCCAGTTCCAGCGCTTTCGCAAAAGCCGCAACGGCCGCTTCCGCATCCTCGGCGTAGCTCAGCGCATGGTTGCCACGCAGCATGGCAACGTCGCTCTCTTCGGGATATGTCTTCTCGAGTTCCGAGAGGAGCTGGCCGGCACGCTCGCCTTTCCCCGACTGGAGCAGGGCGCGCGCAAGATAGATTTCGGCTTGCTTGGGTGACTCGGCGCGTTCGCGGGCTTTTTCCAGATAACCGACCGCATCGGCCGGCCGGTTCATCGCCAACAGGGTCTCGCCGGCGCGGAGGTACCCCACGGCCGCTTTCGGCGCCGCCTCGGTCAGGTTTTCGAAGGCATCCAGCGCACGTTCGAACGCGCCCTGCGCCTGGCTGGCCCGTCCGATCACCTCCAGCAGGGCCGCATTCGACGTTGCCTGCTCGTCCGGGGCGGCCTGGGCGATCTCGACGGCCTTATCCGGCCGGCCCTGCAGCAAGTGGAACCGCGCCAGATACGCCCGCGCGTCGACCGCTTTCGGATCGGCGTCGAGCGCCGCCTGGAGCAGGCCGCGCACCTTTTCGCCGTTGTTCTTTTGCGCGTGGTTCCGCGCCGCCTCGACCTTGAGGCCGGGGTTCTTCGGGTGCGCTGCCATCGCGGGCGTGAGCACCGACAGCGCCTGGTCGGTCTGCCCGAGGGCGCGGTGCATCCGCGCCAGGTTGAGCTTGACCCCGGCGTTATCCGGGAATGTTTCAACGAGAGCCTCGAGCTGCGCAACGGCGGCGTCGCGGTTGCCGCGGTTCCAGGATACGGCCGCCTGAATCTGACCGGGTGCCGGGCTGTCCGGAACCGCCTCGGCAAGCTCTTTCGCCTTGGTCATCGCGGCGTCGAACTCTTTGCGCTGCATGTGCCCGATGATCTCGCGCACCTGCTGCCGGCGGCCTTCGGGGGTATCGATCGATTCCCCGTCCAGGGCGCCCAGATCGCCCGTGACGTCGGCGGCGGCGAGCTGGCGCCGCCGCGCCTGGCTGCCCAGCGACTCCGCGTCGTCGAGAACCGCGCGCGCCTGCTTGTCGTCGCCCAGCCCCCTCCAGGCTTGCGCGAGCATCACCCGCGCCCGGTCGTTTTGCGGAAACCGGTTGAGATATCTTTCAAGGTACGAGCGGGCGAGTTCGTGGTTTTCCAGGCGCAGGTTGGCCACGCCGGCGATGTAGGCCGCGCGGGCGAAGTTGCTGTACTGCCCGGCCAAGCCCTCGGCGATCTCGCGCGCCTCCTCGTTGTTGTCTTGCACGAGTGCACGCAGCGCAGCAAAGTATTGCACGCGCGGATCGTCGCCGAACTGCTTTTCCAGGCCCGCCACCACGGACCAGGCCCGCTCGGTGTCGCCCTGCTGCAGGGCCAGCTCGGCCAGCGCCATGTCGACGAGGATGGGCCGCCACGGCTGTTTGCGCGCGGTCTCCAGCACCGGTTCCGCGGCAGCGCGGCGGTCGTCGCTGATCAGGATGCGCGCCTTCAGCCACAGCAGTTCCGGGTCCTTCGGGCGCGTGTCGAGCGCCGCCTCGGCGTGGGCGAGCGCCGCCTCGAAGTCATTCGCCCCGGCCAGGGCGGTCGCCATCACCACGCGGGCGGGCGCGCTCTCCCCGTCGTTCAGAATGCGACGGGCCAGCGCACGCGCCTTTTCGCTCTCCCCCGTGTCCCAGAGGGCGCGGGCGCGCAGCCCGTACAGCGTGCGCCGGTTGGCATCGGCAAAGACGGTGTCGCTGGTCGCGGGTTCGACGAGGTCGAGCACCTTGTCCGGCTCGCCGGCCATCACGTGCGCCCGCGCCAGATTGACCATCAGGCGCGGCGATTGCGCGCCGTGCTCGCGCGCCTTCTGGAACTCCTTGGCCGCGGACTTGCCCTTCCCGACCGTCAAGTACACCTCGCCCAACCGCTTGCGCGCCTGGACGTTCTCCGGTTTGAGCTGGAGCGCGTTCTTGAGCTCGATGATCGCGGCGCGGCGCTCACCGGCGTCCAGCTTGGTCGCCGCCGACTCCAAAAAGCTGTCGACTTTTTGTTCGGTGGTCTGGCTGTCGCACGCGGCGAGACCCACGGCCAGGGCCAGACCGGCACATGCTGAGAGAAGGGAACGCTTCATGGATGACCAACCGCGATGTCGTGGACCCTTGGAAACGGAACGGCGGCGCGGCGCGGGAACCGGGCTTCGGCGCCAATGGGGTGCCGCCATCCCCTGACGTACGTCACGGGTGCACCCTGCTTCAGGGCGCATTCTGCGGTACACCGGATGCGGTAGAGGTGCGCGGGCGCGCGCCGTACAACGCGCGCCCGCCGACGCCCGCAACGCTGCGATAAACCTCGGCGTATGCGTCGAGCATGGCCGCCAGGCTGAATTCCGTGCACGCGCGCACGCGTCCGGCCGCGCCATGCCGGTGCGCCCGTGCCGGGTCGTCCAGATAGGCGATCAGCGCCGTCGCCAGCGCTGCCGGATCGCGCGGCGGCACCACGGCACCGGTCTCGCCCGCGGCGATAAGGCGGCCGCTCTCCCCAACGTCCGTGGCAACCACGGGCAATCCGGCGGCCATGGCCTCAAGGACGGTATTGCTCGTGCCTTCGCTTCGGGACGGGAGGACGAAAACGTCCAGGGCGCGGTAGAAAGCCGGCGTGTCGGCGATGTAACCGGGCAGGATCAGCCGGTCCGACAACCCGGCGTCGGCAAGGATGCGTTCCACCTCGTCGCGGCAGCTCCCCGCGCCGCCGATCACCAAACGCACGCCTGCGGCCAGGTCCGGGCGCCGCGCCGCCAGGTCGGCGACGGCGCGCGCCAGGTTCGCATGGTCCTTGATGGCTTCCAGCCGGCCCAGGCTGCCGATCACGGTGGCGCCATCATTGGGGACGCCAAGGGCCGCCCGGGCCCGGCGCTTTTCCGCGGCGTCGGGGTGGGGCCGGAAGCGCGCGGTATCCACGCCGTTGACGATGACCCGGATCTTGCGCCGCGGGATGCCGTTATCGCCCGCCATCCAGTCGCGCAACCCCCGCGAAAGCGCGACATAGATGGGAATGAACCGCGCGCCCAGCCGACGCATCAGGCGGTATTTCAGCGGCGACCCCCCGGCTTCCAGCAAGTCCACGCCGTGTTCGCTATGCACCATGCGACGCACGCCGGCCGCGAGCACCACCGGATACAGGTCGATGGTCGGCAGGTTGCGGGTGTGCACCACGTCGGGCCGGAGATCCCGGAGCACGCGCCAGAGCGCGCGGTATTTGCCGAGCTCGCTGCAATATTGTCCCGCGAGCGTATACACGGGCACGTCCGGTGCGAGCCGGTCGCGGAATTCGCTCGCCGTATCCAGGCAGACCACGCTGTGCCGGATACCGTCCCCGCGCAGCCCGTTGGCGATGGTCACCAGCCCGTTCTCCATCCCGCCATAGCCCAGGCGCAGGAGAACGTGGCAGACGTGAAAGGGCCGGTGCGCCGGCGGGCCGGCGGCGGAATGATGGCTTGGCGGCATCATGCGGTGTCCCGGCTGACGGCTGCAGTCCGGCCGCCAGCCTAGAACCACGCAGGGCTGCGGCCGTCTCCCCCTCCGAGGTACGCCGCCTTCGGGAATCACTGCGCACGACCGCCGCACGGGCCGCAGACGTGCACATCCACCGTAAGGTGGGGGCCCTGGGGACATTGCGGCCGGGAGACCGACGTGGCCGCGATCCCCGCTTGGGCAAGGCGGCGCTGCCAGACCACGTGGCTAACGTGGCCGATATTGCGCGACGGGCTCCAGATCTTGCCGCGGCTGATCGCAACCGGTTCGGCGCAGGCTTGCGCAGCGCGCAACGCGGGCCGCACGGGTATGCCGTCGCGCAGGCGAGCGAGGGCGCTGTCCAACGCCACACCGGTATCCACGCTGGCGGCGATCAGGATCCCGGCGGCCAGGCTTCGCAATCCGGCTCCACTTTTGAAGGTCCAGGCTGCACCGGCCAGCGCGAGGGGAACGACCCACGCCATGGGCACGAAGCGCGCCCACCACGGTCTGGGAAAAAGCACAACGCAGCTCAGCGCAACCACGGCGAGGACGTCCCAGATCCGCGCCCCAGTGGCGGCCTCGCGCGGGTTTCGGCGACTTGCCGCGAAGCGGCCCAACAGCACCAGCGCACCCAGACAAACGCTGAGATCGAAAGCGGGGCCGAAGCCGCCGCTCCGGTTATCGATGTCCAGAAAGAATGCTTCTCGCGCCATCTCCCAGGGCGCCCGAAGCCGTGCCGGTCCGCCGGGTCCGACGTCCGCGTTCGCGGAGAACACCAAATGGACAAGCGCACCCAGATGGCCTTGCGAAGCCACGCCCTCCGGTACCTGGCTCGCCACCAACGCCGTGACCGGCGGATAGACCAATCGCCCGTGGTCCAGCAGGTTGGTCACGTAGGGCCGGAACCCCACGCCCAGCGTCGCCACTGCGCCGGCGGCCAGCAGCAGCCCGATGACGCGGCCGTGGCCCAGAAGCCACGCGCGCACGTCCCGGCCATGGCTTGCCACGGCGTGAAACGCCAGCACCACGACGATGATCACGACGGCAAAAAACAGGCCGGCGAGCTTGGCGTTGCACAACAGCACTATGGCCCCCAACGCCGTCGCGGCGGCCAAGGCGTCGCGCCGGTCGAGCCAGCGCCAGAGCGCCAGCGTCAGGAGCAGGATGAGGTAATAGACGGCACCGTCGAGCATCGCCGTGGGCGCCTGCACAACGGCCACCGGGTTCAGGATGAGCAGCACGGACGCACCGACGAGAACCGGTGCGCGCGCGTCGAAGCGCTGGAGCGAAGGACCGGTCAGCCAAGCCCCGACCGCCCCCGCCGCCGCCGTACCGAAGAGGAGGTTTACGCTGCGCCCGGCCTCAAAATTATCCGCGAGCGTCCCCAAGCCGGCCTGGATGGTCCAAATCCCGCTGGGGAAGAACGCGGCCAGAACCGCGCGCCCCTCGACAGGCGGCGGGCTCCGTAGCGGTTGCCACCCCTCCATCAGCCAGATCACGGCCGGCAGATGGTAGGTTTGACCGTCCCAGCTCGCCGCGGGCAGGACATGCGCGGCAGTGGTACCTGCTCCACCAATCGCAAGCAGCGCGGCAACCGCCAAGCCGAGATTCGGAATGGTCGCACCGGCATGTCGCGCAATTCCGCCGACGAGCCCAATCCCCACCAACAGTGACAAGACGACACCGCCCGGGCTTATCACCGAGATCCCGGGGATCGGCGCAAGCCGATGCAGAATCAAAAGCACCGCGAACGGCACCACGCCCCCTGCGGCGAGCGCGGCGCCGAACCCGGGCCGTTCGGTTCGGGCCACTTGCATAATCGTCAATCGCGAGGCCGGGCTGCAGTGATCCTGCGACGGGCTTGTTCGGATTGCGCCGCGTGGCGGGCGCACCGCCCAGGCAGTGCCGGACGGACCCACGCCCGCCGGACGTGGCATTCAGCGCACATAGGTGCCCATGATCTGCCCCATGTCCAGGACGTGCTGCTTCACGGCCGCCTCGACCTGGGGCACCGAGCTTTCCTGGGCCAGCTCCAGCTTGGGTGCGTCCAGGGCATAGACGCGGAAGTAATAGCGGTGCGTGCCGTGGCCCTCCGGCGGGCACGGCGGCCCGTAGCCGAACTTGCCGAAATCGTTTTTCGCCTGGGCCATGCCTTCGAGCAGCGGATCGGTGGGCAGGCTCTCGTTGAGCTGATGCCGGTCCGCCGGAATGTTGTAGATCGCCCAGTGGCTGAACGTGCCCCCCGGCGCGTCCGGGTCGTCGCAGATCACCGCGTAGCTCTGCGTACCCGACGGTCCCTGCGACCACGACAGGGGCACCGAGCGCGATTCGCCGTCGCAGCTATAGACCTTCGGGATTTCCTCGCCGTCCTTGAAGGCGTGACTGGTCACGTTGAGCGTCATGGCTGCCTCCTCTGCCCGCACAGTATCGTCGGCGTGGGATGCACCTCCCCGCAACGCTTGGTGTAACATAGACAGCGTGCCGGCGGCCCGGGTTGCTGCCGGTTTATCCGGCTGACAGGCGGTACACGCATGGGCTAGACCCGGCCGCACCATGCGGTTTCTGGACACCCTGGCCGTCTACGCGGACCGGCGCGTGCTCGCGCTGCTCTTCCTGGGCTTCTCGGCCGGGCTTCCCTTCCTCCTGATTTTCGCCACGCTCTCGGCATGGCTGCGCGAGGCCGGGGTGAGCGCGACCACCATCGGCTTCTTCTCCTGGGCCGGGATCATGTTTTCGGTGAAGGTGGTCTGGGCGCCGGTGGTGGACCGGGTGCGCCTGCCCGGCCTGACGCGCCGGCTGGGCCGGCGGCGGGCCTGGATGCTGGTGGGCCAGGCGGGCGTGGCGGCCGGCCTGCTCGCCATCGCGGCCAGCGATCCGGCCGAGGACGTGTTGGCCCTGGCCGTGTGCGCGGTCATCATCGCGTTCTTCTCCGCAACGCAAGACGTCGCCATCGACGCGTTCCGCATCGAGGCCGCGGCCCCCGAGGTCCAGGGCGCCATGGCGGCCGCCTACGTCCTGGGCTACCGGGTGGCGCTGCTCACCGGCGGGGCGGGCGCGCTCTACATCGCCGAGTTCGCCGCCTGGTCGGCCGCATACGCCAGCATGGCCGCGCTGATGGGCGTCGGCATGGCGACCGTGCTCGCCGTGCGCGAACCGGTCGCCGAGGGGCAGCGCGAACGCCCGCCCGACCGCCTTCCGGCTGCGCTCGACGGGCGCAACCTGCCGCCCCGCGTCGCCGCCGCCGCGGCATGGCTGCACGGTGCGGTGGTCTGTCCGTTCCTGGAATTCTTCGGCCGCTACGGCCGGACGGCCCTGCTCGTGCTGGCCTTCATCGGGCTGTACCGGCTGTCCGACATCACCATGGGGGTCATGGCCAACCCGTTCTACATCGACCTGGGTTTCACCAAGGCGGAAATCGCCAGCATCACCAAGGTCGTGGGCTTCGCCATGTCGATCGGCGGCGCCGGGCTGGGCGGCCTGCTGGTGGCCCGCTTTGGCGTGCACAAGCCGCTCGTGCTGGGCGCGGTCCTGGTCGCCGGCACCAACCTGCTGTTCGCCTGGATGGCCGCGGCCGGACCGGACCTGCGCCTGCTCACCCTGACCATCAGCGCGGACAACCTGGCGGGCGGGCTGGCCGGCGCGGTGTTCATCGCGTACCTTTCGTCCCTGACGGCAACGGCCTACACCGCGACGCAGTACGCCCTCTTCTCCTCGCTGATGACGCTGCCGGGCAAGCTCGTCGGCGGCTTCTCGGGGGTAGTGGTGGACGGCCTGGGCTATGTGACGTTTTTCCTGGGCGCGGCGGCGGTCGGCGTTCCCGCGATCCTGCTGGCGCTGCGCGCCGAGCGGTTCAGCGGCGCCCCCGCTCTTGGAGCCGCGCCCGCGGGACGTTAGCCTTTGAATGTTTTGAAAAACCGAAAGATGGGGAGGCGCTGGCGATGGCGGATAACGTCGACGACCGGATCGAGGTGGTTCAGGGCGACATCACGACGCTCGACGTGGGCGCCGTGGTCAACGCCGCGAACAAACAGCTCAAGCGCGGCGGGGGCGTCGACGGCGCCATCCACAAGGCCGCCGGGCCCAAGCTCCAGGAAGCCTGCGACGAGATCGGCGGGTGCCCGACCGGGCAGGCCGTGGTCACCCCGGGCTTCGACCTCCCGGCGGATTATGTGATCCACACGGTCGGCCCCGTCTATCACGGCGGCGACCGCAACGAGGACAGCCTGCTCGAGAGCGCGTACCGCAATTCGCTGATGCGGGCGGAGAATTACGGCATCCGGACGGTGGCATTCCCGGCAATCTCCACGGGCGTCTACGGCTACCCGCTGAGCCGGGCGAGCCACATCGCCGTCTCGGTCGCGCGGCAATGGCTGCGCGAGCACGACCTGCCGAAAAAGGTCGTGTTCTGCGCCTTCGACGCCGCGACGAAAGCGGCGTACCAGGCGGAACTGTCGGGGGAGGAGGCGTGAGCGGCGCACGCCTCTGTCGTCTCTGCATCCCCCGCATGTGTCCGTTTCAGGCGTTCGCGCTTGCTTTGCCGCGCTGCCGAACCTAAATTGTGCACTGCACAATAGATGTTCCAGCGGCGGTCGGCGGAGTCCAAGCCGTGAGTATACGCAACCTCGACGCCCTTTTCCGGCCCGGTGCCGTCGCCCTGATCGGCGGCTCGCCCAAGAACGGGGCGATCGGCCGAGTGGTGGCACAGAACCTGCTTCAGGCGGGATTCAACGGGCCCATCATGCCCGTCCATCCCAAGCACAAATCGATCGCGGGCGTGCTCGCCTATCCCACGGTCGAAGACCTGCCGGTCACGCCGGATCTGGGCGTGATCGCGGCACCGCCCGACGCCGTGCCCGAAACCATCGCCGCGCTGGGTGCGCGCGGGGCCCGGGCGGCGGTCGTGCTTGCCGGGGGATTCGGCGAGGACGGGAGCGAAGCTGGGAAGGCGCGCTTCCAGGCGCTGCTCGATGCGGCGCGGCCGTACACCATGCGCGTGCTGGGGCCCAACTGCCTGGGCGTGATGGCGCCGCGCCACGGCCTCAACGCCAGCTTCTCGCGCCATGCGCCGCTTCCCGGCGACCTCGGATTCGTCACCCAGTCGGGGGCCATGGTCATGGCCATGCTCGACTGGGCGCAGCCGCGTGGCATCGGGTTCTCCAACATCGTCTCGCTGGGCGCGAAGGCGGACGTGGATTTCGGCGACAGCCTGGATTTCCTCGCCAACGATCCGCACACCCGCGCCATCCTGATGTACGTCGAGGCGATCACGGACGCGCGCAAGTTCATGTCGGCCGCGCGCTCGGCCGCGCGGACCAAGCCCGTGATCGTCATCAAGGGCGGCAAGCACGCCGAGGGCGCGCGCGCCGCGGAGCGCCACACGGGCGCCCCCGCCGGTCGCGACGCCGCGTATGACGCGGCCTTCCGGCGCGCCGGCATGCTCCGCGTGGACAGCCTGCACGAGCTTTTCGACGCCGCCGAGACCCTGGCCATGTCGCCGCCGGTCAAGGGCGACCGCATGACCATCGTCACCAATGGCGGCGGCCCCGGTGTGCTCGCGGCGGACGCCCTGGTCGAGGGCGGGGGCAAGCTCGCCGAGCTGTCCGAGGACACGATCGAGAAGCTCAACGCCACCTTGCCGCCGACCTGGTCCGCGACCAACCCGGTGGACATCGTGGGCGACGCCTCGGGCGAGCGCTACGCCGGCGCCATCAAGGTCCTGCTGAACCAGCGCGAGAGCGACGCCATCCTCGCCATCAACTGCCCGGGACCCGCCGAGGATCCGGCGGAAACGGCCAATGCCGTGGTGCGCGCCATGGGCGGCCGGCGCCGCCCGTTGTTCGCCGCGTGGCTGGGCACCGACGCCGCACGCGACGCGCACAGGATCTTCGCCGGCAACCGCGTGCCCAGCTACAACGCCCCGGAAGACGCGGTTCGCGGATTTCTGCACCTGGTGCGCTACCGGCGCAGCCAGGAAAACCTGATGGAGACGCCGCCGTCCCTGCCCGACCGGCTGACCCCGGACACGCAGGCGGCGACGCGCATCATCCGGCAGGCGCAGGCGGCGCAGCGGGACGAGCTGGCGGCGGAAGACGCACGCGCCCTCCTCGCCGCCTACGGTCTGGAGCTGACGCCGCGGGACACCGCCTGGGGCGCGCCGGATTCGAGCGTCCCCATCGCCATGGGCGCGCGCGAGGAGCCGCCGTTCGGGCCTGTCCTGCTGTTCGGCCAGGGCGGCCCGGCCTGGGAGGCGCGCCACGACATCGCCGTGGGGCTGCCGCCGCTGAACATGAACCTGGCCCGGCGCATGATCGACGAGACGCACGTCGCCGGGGTCCTGGACAACGGCACCCCCAACGGCACCCGCGACGCCGCGGCATTGGCGCTGATCGGGCTGTCCCAGCTGCTCATCGACCATCCCGAGGTGGCGGAGGTCGCGGTGAACCCGATGCAGGCGGGCCAGGGACGCGTCCTGGTCACGGAAGCGCGCGTGGTCCTGCGCCGGACGGCGAGCGAACCGGGCGAATCCCGCCTGGCCATCCGCCCCTATCCCGCACAGCTTTCGCAGACCGTAACCCTGCGCACCGGCGAGACCATCTACCTGCGCCCCATCCGGCCGGAGGACGAGCCTGCGCTGCAGGCGCTGTTCAAGCGCCTCGACCCGGAAGACGTGCGCCTGCGCTTCTTCTCGCCGATGCGCGAACTCTCCCACCGCTTCGCCGCACGCCTGACCCAGATCGACTACGACCGCGAGATGGCGTTCGTCGCGGCGAATCCGGACGATCCGGGCGAACTCTGGGGCGCGGTGCGCCTGACCTGCGACCCCGACAACGAGGAGGGCGAGTACGCGGTCATGGTGCGCTCCGACCTGAAGGGACGCGGCCTGGGCTATACCCTGATGCGGGCGATCATCGGCTACGGCCGCGACCGCGGCACGGGCGCGATCGTGGGGGACGTCCTCGCGGAGAACCGGGCCATGCTGACCATGTGCCGCGAACTCGGCTTCCACATCGCGCACAGCCCCGAGGATCCGCAGGTTCGGCGGGTGCGGCTGGAGCTTCAGGCGGACGGCGACGATACCCCCGCGGCGCAGAGCGCTTGATCGCGGCCGGATCGCGTGCAGGGTGGCCCGGGTTCGCCGCCGCTTAGCGTGCGCTGCGATCCGGGTGGATCGCTGAATCGCACGTGACCCGTTGAAGATAAGGCAAGATCCAGCGGTCAGGTGACCCGACCTGGGCGCATCTTGCCCGAACGCCCCCTCGTCCGGTCGCCGCCCTGCATGGCCATCCTCCTCGACGTCGTCACCGGCATCACACTGCCCGTCGTTCTCCTCGCCGCGGCGGGGTTCGGCCTGCAGAAGTGGGCGCGCTTCGACGTCACCACGCTGAACCGGCTGCTCGTCTACGCCACCTTCCCCTGCTACATCGTGGTCACGCTTTCGCGGGCCCAGATCCCCGTGGCGCAGGCGCAGGGGCCGGCGGCGTTCGTGCTGGCGCAGTTCCTGGTGCTGCTCGCCATCGGCTGGTCGGTGGGGCGCGCCATGGGGGTGCCACGGGATGTGCGCGCGGTGGTGGCGCTGGGCTGCGCGTTCCCCAACAGCGGCAACTACGGCATCCCGGTCATCGAACTCGCCTTCGGCGGGGAGCTGGTGTTCTACCAGGTGGTGTTCACGGCCGTGCACTCGGTGGTCATCATGGTTGCCGCGCCGCTGCTTTTCGCCGGGACCCAGGGCGGACTGGGGCGGCACCTGCGCAACCTGTTCTCCAATCCGCTGGTGCCGGCGGTGGCGCTGGGTCTGGCCATGAACGCCCTGGGCCTGCGGCTCCCGCCGGTGATCGAGACGCCCGCGGCCACCCTGGGCGACGCCTATCTGGGCGTGGCGCTGCTGGCGCTGGGGGCGCAACTGGGCAACAGCGACCTGCGCATTCCCGCGGGCGCGGCCGGCGCCGCCGTGGCGCTGCGGCTGCTCCTGGCGCCCGCGCTGACCGCAGCGGCCGTGTGGGCCCTGCCCTTCGACGGCGACGTGGCGACGATGCTGATCGTCGGCGCGTGCGCGCCCGTGGGCATGCTGGTGGCGATCTTCGCCGCGGAATTCCGCGGGCACACGCCGCTGGCCGCCGCGGCGGTCATGGCCTCGACCGTGGTCGCGCCGCTGGTGACGACGCTGGCGCTGGTGCTGCTGCGGATGTAGGCGGCGCCCGACCCCTTCAGGACACCAGTTCGGTCGGTACCTCGTCGCCCCCGTCGCCCGCCCCGGGATCGTCCAGGGCGTAGCCGGCGGCGCGCACGGTCCGGATCAGGTCCGGCTCCGGGCCGGTGTTGAGCGCCTTGCGCAGCCGGCGGATGTGGACGTCCACGGTGCGCGGCTCGACATAGACGTCGTGGCCCCACACGGCGTCCAGAAGCTGCTCGCGGCTGAACACCCGCCCCGGATGCTGCAGGAGGTGGCGCAGGAGCCGGAACTCCGTGGGGCCCAGGTGGACGTCGCGGCCGTTGCGGCGCACCCGGTGCGCGGCGAGATCCATGGTCAGATCGGCGAAGGACAGGGTCTCGCTGGTGATCTGCGGCTGCGACCGGCGCAGCACGGCGCGAATCCGCGCGATCAGCTCGGCGGGCGAGAACGGCTTGGTCACGTAGTCGTCCGCGCCGCTGTCCAGGCCGCGGATCTTGTCCGCCTCCTCCCCGCGCGCGGTCAGCATGAGCACGGGAATGTCGCGCGTCTCCGGCTGCCGACGCAGGCGGCGGCAGACTTCCAGCCCCGAGGTCAGCGGCAGCATCCAGTCGAGCAGCACCACGTCCGGGCGCTCCTCGGACGCCATGACCAGCGCCTCCTCGCCGTCGTACGCCGCAACCACGCGGAAGCCCTCACGCTCCAGGTTGTAGCGCAGCAGCGTGACCAGCGCCGTCTCGTCCTCAACGACCTGAATCAGCGGTTTCATGGCGATCAGCTATCCCGTTCGCTGTCCGTCCCGTCGGTGCCCGTTCCGTTGTCGCCGGGCTGGGGCCCGATCTCGTACGAGGAGGTATCGCCCTTGGGCCGGCCGCCCTCGATTTGGTAGCCTGTGACCAGATAATAGATCGTCTCGGCGATGTTGGTCGCATGATCGCCGATGCGCTCGATGTTCTTGGCGATGAACAGCAGGTGCGTGCCCGGCGTGATCGAGCGCGGATCCTCCATCATGTAGGTGAGCAACTCGCGGAACAGCGAGGTGTAGATTTCGTCCACTTCGGCGTCGCGGTGCCACACATCCAGCGCCTTATCCGCGTCGCGCTCGACATAGGCGTCGAAGGTGTCCTTGACGATCGACTGTACCAGGCGGGCCATGCGCGGCACGGCACTCATCGCCGGAAGCGGCGGAAGCTGGTTCAGCGCCAGCGCCCGCTTGGCAACGTTGACGGCGTAGTCGCCGATGCGCTCGGTATCCGAGGCCATCTTGAACGCCGCGATCACCTCACGCAGATCGCTCGCCACCGGCTGGCGCAGGGCGAGCAGGCGCACGGCCATGTGCTCGATCTCGGATTCCATGTCGTCCAGCCGGTTGTCGGCATGGAGCACCCGGCTGGCCAGGTCGCTGTCCCGCTTGACCAGCGCGTCCATGGAACTCGAAAGCTGGCTTTCCGCGAGCCCGCCCATGCGGGCGATGGTCTGGCTGAGTTCGGTGAGCTGGTCGTCGAAGGACTTGACGATGTGCTCGCTGTGCTCGGTCGTCACGATACGCGCGCTCCCTGGCCCTGGCTGTGCCGCCGCGGTTAGCCGTAGCGGCCGGTGATGTAGCCCAGCGTGCGCTCATCCGAGGGGTTGGTGAAGATGGTTTCGGTGTTACCGATCTCCACCATCTCGCCCAGGTGGAAGAACGCCGTGCGCTGGGAGACGCGGGCGGCCTGCTGCATGTTGTGGGTCACGATGGCGATGGTGTAGTTCTTCCGGAGTTCGTCGATCAGCTCCTCGATCTTCGCCGTGGCGATCGGGTCGAGCGCCGAACACGGCTCGTCCATCAGGATCACCTCGGGGCTCACGGCAATGGCGCGCGCAATGCACAGGCGTTGCTGCTGCCCGCCGGAAAGCCCGGTACCGGGAAGATCGAGCCGGTCCGCGACCTCGTCCCACAGGCCCGCGCGCTTGAGCGAATTCTCGACGATCCCGTCGATCTCGGCCTTGCTGTCTGCCACACCGTGGATGCGCGGGCCGTAAGCGATATTGTCGTAGACCGACTTGGGAAAAGGGTTGGGCTTTTGGAAGACCATACCCACCCGGGCGCGCAACTGCACGACGTCCAGCTTGGGATCGTAGATATCGAAGTTGTCCAGTTGCAGCCTGCCGGTGATGCGGGCAATGTCGATGACGTCGTTCATACGGTTGAGGCAGCGCAGAAACGTCGACTTGCCGCAACCCGACGGCCCGATCATGGCCGTGACCTCGTTCTGGCCGATGTCCAGGCTGACATCCCGGAGAGCGTGGTTCTCGCCGTAATAGACGTCGAGGTTGCGCACGGACATCTTGGCCGGCTGCTTCAGCCCGGAATCCGGCGCCTTGCCCGTCTCGCCCTCGGGGGCCGCGGCGGTGGCGGTCGCGGCGGTGGCGGTCGCGGCGGTTTGAACCTCTACCATCGATCGTCTCCGTAAACTCGTGTTTTTACCACCTGCGCTCGAAGCGCTTGCGCAGCATCACGGCCGTTGCGTTCATGATAATCAGGAACGCGAGCAGCACCATGATGGCGCCCGAGGTCTTCTCCACGAAGGCGCGCTCCGGGCTGTCCGACCACAAGAAGACCTGAACCGGCAGCACCGTCGCGGAATCCGTGAAACTCGTGGGTACATCCACGATGAACGCCACCATGCCCACCATCAGCAGCGGCGCCGTCTCGCCCAGGGCCTGGGCCATGCCGATGATCGTGCCCGTCAGGATGCCCGGGAGGGATAGCGGCAGCACGTGGTGCGTGACCGTCTGGATGCGCGACGCGCCCACGCCCAGCGCCGCCTCGCGGATGGACGGCGGCACCGCCTTCAACGCGGAGCGCGCGGAAATGATGATGGTGGGCAGGGTCATCAGGGTGAGCACGATGCCGCCCACGAGCGGGGCCGAGCGCGGCAGGCCGAAGAAATTGATGATCACCGCCAGCCCGAGCAGCCCGAAGACGATCGACGGCACGGCCGCAAGGTTGTTGATGTTCACCTCGATCAGGTCGGTGAACTTGTTCTTGGGCGCGAACTCCTCGAGATAGACCGCGGCGAGCACCGCGATCGGGAAGCTCAGGATCAGGGTGACGAAGAGCGTCAGGAACGAGCCCACGGTGGCGGAGAGAATGCCCGCTTGTTCCGGTTCGCGGCTGTCGGTGTCGGTGAAGAAGTTGGTGTTGAACTGCGAGCGGACGAGGCCCTGCTCCTTGAGCTGGTTGTACCAGCCCACGAACTGATCGTCGACGAGTCGGCGGTCCTCGGAGAGGTCCAGGTCGACGTAGCCCTTGTGGAGCATGTCGAGCTTGTCGTCCGCCATGATCCAGAAGCGCTGCGTGGTGCCGATGAGATCGGGGTTGTTCACCACCGCTTCGCGCACATAGCGGGCGCCGGCGCCGCTGACCAGACTGTGCAGCTCGCGGCGCGTCTCGCGCCCCTCGACGCCGGGGAAGTGGGCGTCGAAGGCGTCGAACACGAGCTTGCGGTAGTTGGCGTTCTTGAGCGTCTCCGCCTCCGTCGAACCATCCGGTGCGATCACCTCCGGATCCAGCTCGACGTCGACCGCAATGTGGGTCTGCCAGAACGCCGTGTAGCCGTTGAGCACAATGCTCCCCAGCAACACCACCAGCATGCCCACGGCCGCACACACCGCCAACAGGCCGTACAAGCGAAAGCGGCGCTCCGCGGCGTAGCGCTTGTTCAGGCGCTCGACCGAAAGGTCCGGCCGGCGCGTGCCGACGGTCTCGTCCGCGGTGGAAGCGAGTTCACTCATACTTTTCCCTGTACTTCCGCACGATGTTCAACGCCGCAACGTTCAGGCAAAGCGTGACCACGAACAGGGTGATCCCCAGAGCGAACGCAGCCAGCGTCTTCGAGCTGTCGAACTGCTGGTCGCCGGTCAGCAACGTGACGATCTGTACCGTCACGGTCGTCACCGCCTCCAGGGGGTTCGCGGTCAGGTTCGCGGACAAGCCGGCGGCCATGACCACGATCATGGTCTCGCCGATGGCGCGGCTGATGGCGAGCAGGATGGCGCCCACGATTCCCGGAAGCGCGGCGGGAAACACCACCTGCTTGATGGTCTCGGCCTGGGTGGCGCCCATCGCGTACGCACCGTTGCGCAGGTCCTGGGGCACCGCGTTCATCACGTCGTCGGACAGCGACGAGACGAAGGGGATGATCATGATCCCCATGACGATCCCCGCAGCCAGGGCCGACTGCGACGCCACGTCCAGCCCCAGGGCGTTGCCCCAGTCGCGGAAGAACGGCGCAACCGTCAACGCCGCGAAGAAGCCGTAGACCACCGTGGGAATGCCCGCGAGGATCTCCAGGATGGGCTTGACGCTGGCGCGAATGCGCTTGGGCGCATAGTCGGAGAGGTAGATCGCCGAGAACAGCCCGACCGGCACCGCGACCAGCATAGCGATCACCGTGATCAGCATCGTGCCGGCGAACAACGGCACCGCGCCGAAGCTTCCGGTGGAGCCGACCTGCCCCTCGCGGATGGCAGTCTGCGGCGCCCAATGCAGGCCGAACAGGAACTCCATGAAATTGATCCGGCCGAAAAAGCGTAGCGCCTCGAACAGGAGCGAGAGCACGATCCCGACCGTGGTGAGGATGGCGATGGTTGAGGCGATGATCATCACGATGGTGATCACGCGCTCGACCAGGTTGCGCGCGCGCAGACTCGGCGCGACGTAGCGCTGCCCCACGGCGAGGCCAACGATGGCGATCCCGGTCGCGGCCACGATGGCGAACAGCCGCCCGATCTGGAAGACCGATTCGTAGGCGGCCGCGGCGCGCTCCAGCGCCGGCGTGACGTCGCGGAAGACGCTATACCCGGCCGCAATGTTCTTGATGTCGGTGACCAGCAGCCCGAGTTCGTCCGGCGGCAGGTTCTGCTTTTCCGGGGGGAGCGCGTTCACCAGGACCCACTGGGCGATGTGCGGCTCCATGGCGAACCACAGGGCGGCCAGGAGCGCGCTCGGAATGCCGCACCACATCGCCACGTAGACGCCGTAGTAGCTGGGCAGCGAGTGCAGGTAGGCCGGATGCCCGCCGCTGACCGCGTACGCCCGGCGCTTGCCGAGCCAGTACCCGAACAGCAGCAGGAGGACCAGGGCGCCGAGGTAGACGGTGATGGTCATGGTGGAAGTGCCCGTTCCCGGACCGCGATCAATCCCGGGCAGCCGGTCGGCGCCGCGGGACTGTCAGGAATCATGAAGGCGGTTGTGGCCGAACGCCCGCGCACGACATGGCGGCCGGGGCCTGTCGACCCCGGCCGCCCGTCGTCCGGGCGCGTTAGCCGGTGACGTCGTCCATGGAGATGGTCTCCAGCTCCATGGCGCGGTTGCGCCAGGTCTCGCGCTGGCTCTCCGGCATCGGGATCAGGCCCTTCTGCACGAGGTAGCCATTCGGCCCGAAGGTGCTCTCGGCCATGAACTCCTCGAGGTATTCCTTGATCCCGGGGATGACGCCGACGTGGGCGTTCTTGACGTAGAACTGCAGCGAACGGCTCAGCGGATACTTGTCGCTGGAGATGTTCTCCACCGTCGGCTTGGAGCCGTTGATCGTCGCGGCCTGGATCTTGTCGCGGTTCTGATCCAGGAAGCTGAAGCCGAAGATGCCGATCGCCGTCGGCGTCTGCGCGAGCTTCTTCACGATGAAGGTGTCGTTCTCGCCCGCGTCGACGTAGCCACCGTCCTCGCGGTACGTGAAGCACACCTCATGCATCTTCTCCTCGGGCATGTCGGCGATCATGTCGAACTGCTTGCAGCCGTCGAGCATGCCCAGCTCGTTGAAGGCGTCGCGCGTGCCGGAGGTCGGCGGCGGACCCAGCACCTCGATCTTGTTGTCCGGCAGGTCGGGATCGACGTCGGACCAGGTCTCGTTCGGGTTCTCGACGAGTTCGCCGTCCTGCGGGATCTCCTTCGCCAGCGCGAGGTAGAGCTGCTTGGTGGTGAGCGACATGGGCTCCGCCTCCACCGCGTTGGCGAGGACGATGCCGTCGGCGCCGATCTTCACCTCGGTGATCTTCTTCACGCCGTTCTCCTGGCAGCGCTTGAACTCCGAGGGCTTGATCCGGCGCGAGGCGTTGGTGATGTCCGGGTGCTGCGCACCGACACCGGCGCAGAACAGCTTCAGGCCGCCGCCGGAGCCCGTGGACTCGATCACCGGCGTGGGATACTCGGTCTTCTGCCCGAAGCGCTCGACCACGGTCGAGGCGAAGGGATACACGGTCGAGGACCCGACGATGCGGATCTGATCACGCGCTTGGGCCGCGGCCGGCTGCGCACCGGCAACCGCCACAGCCGCCACCGCGGCAATGGCACATGTCTGCTTGATCACGGTTTTCAACTCCGTCTTTCGTGTGGCGTGGCCAAAGGCGCACCCCATGCCCCCCTCGACATGGAGCTGCCGCAACGGACCGCACGTCCGTCGCCGCGGCAAAGTCCTAGACCCCGACGGCGATTGTTTTACTACAGCCCTGTTACGATTTGTTGACAGGCTGGTCGGATCATTGAACCGGCCGGGCACGGCGCGCCCACGCCGCGGCGCGGGAAACCGCGGCTGTCCGGATGTCATGAATCCGTAACCTGCTTGAGCGGGTCGATTACGACGCCGCGGCGTCCGCCATCCCGCGCTCAGCGCGGCCCCTGCGGGCCGGCGCACCGGGCAGGTAGATGGTAAAGCGGCTGCCCTCCCCGACGACGGAATCCACTTCGACGTCGCCGCGATGGCGGTTCATGATGTGCTTGACGATGGCCAGCCCCAGGCCGGTGCCGCCCAGTTCCCGCGAGCGCGCCTTGTCCACACGGTAAAACCGCTCCGTCAGCCGCGGCAGGTGCTCGCGCGGGATTCCCTCGCCCTGGTCAACCACGGACAGCGCCGCACCGCGCCGCGCACGCCGCGGCTGATCCGTGCCGCCGGCGGGGTGGCCGATGACGCGGATGACCGTGCCGTCGCGGCCGTACTTGATGGCGTTGTCCACGAGGTTCTGGACCACCTGGGTAAGCTGGTCGGCGTCGCCGACAACCGGAATGGAGTCCGCGCCCGGCGCCAGCTCGATCGCCATGTTCTTCTGCTTGGCGCGAAGCTCAAGCGAGCGCGCCACGCCCTCGGCGATGGCGACCAGATCCGCCTCGCCGCGCGGGGGCGAATGCTCGTCCAGCTCGATCCGCGAGAGGCTGAGCAGGTCCTCGACGAGGTTGTACATGCGCCGGGCCTGCTCGAGCATGATGCCCAGAAACCGGTCGCGCGCCTCGGCATCGTCCTGGGCCGGCCCCTGCAGCGTCTCGATAAAGCCCAGCAGGCTGGACAGCGGCGTGCGCAGCTCGTGGCTGGCGTTGGCGACGAAGTCCGCACGCATCTGCTCGGCGCGCCGGATCGCCGTGACGTCGTGCAGCGAAATCACCGCCACCGTGCCGTCCGGGGCCGGCCCCACCAGCGGGGCGATGCGCGCGCTGAAGACCCGCTCGATGTCGCCCGGCGTGGTGAATTCGACCTCCTGCTGCGTTTCGCCCGCGACGACCGCGTCCGCGGCCTGAAGCAGATCAGGGTGCCGGATGACGTTGGCCAGCGGCCGCCCCGCCAGGCCCGAGCCGAACAGGCGCCCAGCGGCCCGGTTGGCGCGCCGGACGTTGCCGCCGCGATCGAGCAACAGCAGGGGATCGGGGAGGTTGGAGAGCACCGCCTCGTTGCCCCGGATGGCGGCATCCAGCTCGCGCCGGTGACTCTCCCGCGCCCGGGCGCTCTCCGCGATCGCCTCGGGCAGCCGGCGGTCCAGCCCCGGCGACGCGATGCGCGGCGGATCGGGGATGGCCGATGCCGGCTCCTCGCGTGCGCGCAACCGCTCGACGTAGTCACGCACCCGTTTCAGATCCCGGAAGTGCGGCGCAAGCAGCGCGCCAATCCCGAGGTAGGTCGCGAGCACGCCGAGCAGGGCGGGCACCACACCGGCGGCCCCGGTGATGGCGAGAAGCAGCAGGACGCCCGCGGGCGGCAGGGCGAGGCGCGCGGCCGCACGCGACAGGTCGCGCCATGCGATCCATCGCCGCAGAACCCGCCAGCGTGCGCGCAGATCCATCGTCGAACTCCGGAGCGCCGTTCCGCCCGCGGGTAAAGATTGGCGCGCCGAAACGAAAATGAAGCTTTTGTGCAAGCAGCGCGCGCCACCCGCCGCCACGCACACCCGCCGTCCGCTCTTTCGTATGAGGCCTTTCCGGCGGCGGCCGGCTCCCGGGAACGCCGGCCGTTAGGTCCCGCCGCCGGATGCGCCGGCTTCCCCACCACGCTTGGGGCGCTCGTGCGTGTGGATTTCCTGTCCGCCGTTGTCGCGCAGGATCTCTATGGCGCGGTCCTGGCTGGCCTGATCCTCGGCGCGCACCCAAAGCAGGATGGCTCCGTTCTCGGCCGCGCGCGCGAAAGCTTCGGTGTGCGGAGTCGCGCGCAGCTCGCGCAGGACATCGGCGACCGCATAGCCCGTCAGCCCAGCGCCGATGGCGCCCGAGACCAGCGCGCCCACCGGGCCCATGGCGACGGCGATGAGGCCGGCCGCGGTAATGGGGCCGATGTAGTTCACCTCGCGCACCAAGCCGCTCATGGTCTCGGCCAGAACTTCGCGCGGCGATTCGGAGGCCGAAAGCGATTCGTGGCTGTCCAGTACGGACAGATCCGTCCGCCGGAAGCCCGCGTTCATCAGGCCGCGCACCGCGGCGCGAAAATGCGCACGGTCCTCGAACCAGCCCACGACCTCGATGGTGTGATGGGCGGCCGGCGCCCTTCCGTAGGCGCTCTCGGTCTGGTGTTCGGCCACGTCGCCTCGTGCTCCTTGTCGCCGCTTGCTTTGTTCGCACGTCCCGGCACCCGTGCGTTATCGCCCCTTGGCGCCGTTTTGTCCAGCCGACGGGATTGACCTCAGCGGGCTGAGGGCGAAGATGGCGGGCCCGCCGGGGCCGTGCGCCCCGCACCCCGATCCCAACCCTGCGGACGCCACATGACCGATTGGCTCACCCGAATGGACGGCGGCGCGCTGGCCGGCCTGATCGGCGCCGGCGGTCCCGTGGTCGTGCTCCTCCTGGCGATCTCGGTGGCCACATTGGCCATCGTTATCGCCAAGCTGGTCCAGTTCGCCGGCCTTCGCATCGGCGACGCGCGCCCGATTCACCACGGCCTGTCCGCCTACCGCGCGGGCAATCCGCGGCAGGCGCTGGCGATCCTCGCCGCCAGCCGCAACCCGGCGGCGCAGGTCGCCGCGGGCGCGATCCGCGAGCTGCCCGCGGCCGGTTCGCGCACGGATCTGCTGCGCGAGGAGATCGGCCGGCGCGCGGCCGCGGAGATCGAAGCTCTGCGCAGCCATCTGCGAACCATCGAGGTGGTCGCCACGCTGAGCCCGCTGCTCGGCCTGTTCGGCACGGTGCTGGGGATGATCGACGCCTTCCGCGCCATGGAGGCGGCGGGCAGCCGCGTCGACCCGGCCGTGCTCTCCGGCGGGATCTGGGAGGCCCTGCTCACCACCGCCGTCGGCCTCGCCGTGGCGGTGCCCAGCGTCGCCGCGGTCAACTATTTCGACCGGCGGGTGGAGCACGTCACCCACATCATGGAGGACGCCGTGACCCAGGTGTTCACGGCTTCCGTGGTCCCCGAACGTTCGAGCGAGACCGGCGATGCCGCCGCCCAGCCCGCCGCAGCGGCTCGCGCTTGAGCGCCGGCGCAGCGCCCGCGCCCGCATCAGCCTGACGCCGCTGATCGACGTGGTCTTCATCCTGCTGATCTTTTTCATGCTCGCCTCGAACCTGGCCGAGCACCGCGCCATCCGCCTGGACGCGCCCGCCACGGCGTCGCCCGAGGCCGAGGGGCCGCCCGCCGTGCTGCTGCGCATCGCCGCCGATGGTGCGCTCGATCTGAACGGCGAGCCCATTTCCGAGGGCGGCCTCGCCAAGGCCATGGCGCGCCTGACCCGGCGCGAGCGCGAGCCGGTGGTGGTGATCCGCCCCGGGGCCGGCGTCGATCTTCAGCGCGCGGTCTCGGTGCTCGACCGCGTCGAGGCGGCGGGGATCGCGAACGCCCGGCTCATGCGGGGGGAACGATGAAGCTGCAGCGGCGCCACAGCGAACGATCGCCCGTCAGCCTGACGCCGCTGATCGATATGGTTTTTGTCGTGCTTATTTTCTTCATGCTGGCGGGGCGGGTGAGCGCGCCCATGCCGTTCGAGGCGAGGCCACCCGAATCCGAGCAGCAGCGCCGCGCCGGCGATTCGGCCACTACAGTCTACGTCGCCGTGGAGGGTCTACTCGCGGTCGGGCGGACCACGACGACGCTCGACAAGCTCGCCGGACTGGTCCGCGATCGGCGCGGCGACGATGGCCTGGTCCGTGTGCGTGCGGATGAGGACGCAGCGGCGAACCGCGTGATCGCCGTTCTGGCGGCTCTGCGCAACGCCGATATCCACCGGGTGCGCCTGCTCACCCGGCCCGCGGAAAACCGCTGATGCGCTTGCGCAACCACCATATCGGGTGCGCGCTTGCCATGGCGTTGACGCTGCACCTTCTCGCGTTCGCCGCCGTGCCCATCGGGTTGGATCCGGCCGAATCCCGCGCACGCGGCGGTGGCACCGATGTCATGCTGGGCGGCATGCAAACGGCCGCAAGCGCGGCCGTTGCGGGATCGCCGACGCCGGCGGAAACCGTGACCCCCACGACGTCCGTCAAGCCGGCGGACCTGACGGATACGCCGGCAAGGGTTCAGGCCGAGCCGGTCGCACCCGCGGAGAGGGTAACTCCCTCCGGGCGTGTCGCTTCCCGCGCGTCGCCGGATACGGCAACCGCGGCCGAGCCGGAACCTGTCGAACCCGCAGACCCATCCCGGCCGGAAACGACCAGGGCCACACCCGTCCGCGCCCCGGCAGACCCGGATCAGCCGCCCGCGCCGCAGACGCGCGTGGAGCCCGTCGCCCCCGAACCGGCGCCGAAACCGGCACGCAAGCCGCCCGAGCCCGTACAGGCAGACGCGGCTGGCTCATCGGATGAAACACCGACGCCGCCGAAACCCACCGCCAAACCCGAGCCGCCGGCGCGGCGCCGCGCCGACGCGCCCGCACGGACGGAAGCCACCTCTGCGGACGGGGATATGGCGAATGCTGGCTCCGAGCCGACGAGCCAAGCGGCATCGAAGCGCGGCACGCCGGCGGGGGCGCAATCTCCTGAGCGCGGGGGAGCGGCCGCGCCCAGCGAGGGGCCC
>CAJXKW010000043.1 GCA_913055855.1 uncultured Limimonas sp.
GGGGGCGAGTACGAGCTGCAAGCCGGCAAGAATGGATTAACACAATCCGCAAACGTCTCTCAGTGATAGTTCAGCATATGGGTGATAATCGTTTGCGAAACAGCCCCAATGGTGAGCCCCCTTGTTATATGAACGATGAACATAAAGACAAGTACGAGAACCACCATTCAAAAAGAATGGAGCTGGAGTTACACATGAATCCATCTGAAATCGAGCATCGAGCACTTATGGCGTTGATAAGGGCTGCCTATAATATCCGTGGCCCACAATATTTAGATGATAGGCTACTCTGCCAAATTGTACCTGCATCTTTACGCAACAACGAGGAGCTAGATTCAGATAAAGACTATTTAGGGATGAATAAGGACAAACTAATCACTGCAATTGTTGTTCTTAGCCAACTCGTACTCAAACGCGAGTGGGAGCGAGTAAAGTACACGCAGTGAGCCTCGGGTCCGACATGAGCCCAAACCTACCGCGCTCCTAGCGAGAACTACTAGCCTCATGCCGCCGGCCGGTCATGCACGCTGTCATCGAGGTTCTGGGCCGCCCAGGTCAGCGCCTGCCGGATGTCTTCGGTCTCCAGGCCCTGGGCTCGGCCAAGGAGGTGTCCCAATCCAGGCGGACGGGCGGCGCTTCCAGGACACGTCTGACCATCAGCCGCATATCGCGAATACACGCGTGCCCGTTCATCTTTTACGGATCGAGGTTGATACGATCGAGGGCCACGATGCGTCTCCCTCAACTCGCACGGCCGTGACGGAGGCTACGTCGTGCCGCTGCTGGCTTCGATGGCGGCGGCGCGTGGCCGATTCGGCGCCGATGCCCATTTTCCCTACAGATCCGCCGCCTGCGGCGCCGGGTGGCCGTGGCGCTCGAGCAGGTCGGCCTGGCGCGCGGCCACGGCGTCGACGTCGAAGCCCTCGATCATCTCGTTGAACATGCGGTGCCAGTTCACCTTCGCGTCGAGGCGCATGAAAAGCGCGCCCAGGCCCACGCTGGCCCGGTCCATGAACACGAACTCGCGCGGCAGCTCCACGCCGCCCGCGCGCTTGAGCAGCTGGCGCAGCTCATCGACCTTGCGCCGGCCCGTCTGGACGTCGTTGGTGTCGTTCACCGATTGCGGCTCGTCGCGCAGGACCGGGCCGTAGATGAAGCGCGCCCAGTCGTTCAGGGCCGAGATCAGCTCGTTGTTCAGGTTCTGGAAGTTCCAACAGCGATAGGCGTAGGCCGACTTGTCGAAGTCGTCGTCGCGCAGCGCCTCGTACAGGCGGATCAGCCCCTCGACGAAACGCGCCGGGAACACGCGCACGCAGCCGTAATCCAGCAGATTTATGCTGTTGTCCGGGCGGATGGAATAGTTGCCGAAGTGCGGGTCGCCGTGGATCACGGCCCAGCCGTAGAGCGGCCGGTACCACAGCCGGAACATCGACTTGGCGATTTCGTCGCGCACCTCCTGAGGATATTCGCGCGCGTTCATGATGGGCTCGCCGTGCAGCCATTCGGCCGTGAGCAGCCGGTCCGTGGACAGCTCGGCAATGGGCTCCGGCACCTGAACGCAGGGCTCTGCCGCGAGCATCTCGCGGTACATGGCGATGCGCTTGAACTCCAGCGTGTAATCCAGCTCCTCACCGATGCGCTCTTTCAGCTCCTCCAGGATGCGCCCCGTACGCACCGAGCCCTCGTAGCGTTCGAACAGCGCCAGCAGGCGGCCCGCCTGCTTGAGGTCGGAGTCCACCGTATCGCGCATGCCGGGATACTGGAGCTTGCAGGCGACCTCGCGGCCGTCGTGCATGACGCCGCGGTGCACCTGCCCCAACGACGCGGCCGCCTTGGGCTCCGGGTCGAATTCGGCGAATTTGCGCTGCCAGTCCGCGCCCAGCTCGTTACGCATGCGCCGCTTGACGAAGGGACGGCCCATGGGCGGCGCGTTCGCCTGCAGCTCGGCCAGCTCGCGGGCGTACTCGGGCGGCAGCAGGTCGGGAAACGACGCGATGACCTGGGCGAACTTGACCAGCGGCCCGCGCAGCGTGCCCAGCGCCTCCTTCAACGCCTGCGCCTCGCGCGCCCGGTCGCCGGTGAAGCCGGCGCGCGAGCGCAACTGGTTGAACATCACCGAGCCGGCGGTGGAACCGATCTTCAGTGTCCGGCGCGCGCCGGTGATGGTCTCGTCGGAAGAAATGTCGCTCATCCAGGAAAGCCTTTATGTCGCGTATGGTTATCTACGGCGCGCGCCCGCCCGCGGATGGACGGGTGCGCGCCCATGCCTCAGCCGGTTGCGGCGTGCGGGCGGGCCTGCCCCTCGGCGGGCAGGGAAATCCGAAAGCGCGTGCCCGTGGCGTCCGTGGCGACCAGCGCGAGGCTGCCGCCGTTGTTGCGCACCAACTCCTGCGCGATGGTCAGGCCGAGGCCGGTGCCCGTCGCCGCCGATCCCGGCGCCGGGATACCGCCCGCCCGGACCGTGCTCTCGGGCAGGCCCGGCCCGTCGTCCACGACGTCGACGACAATGTGATCGCCGTGGCCGGCGCCTTCGATGGTCACGCGCGTGGTTCCCGGGGCTTCCGCGGCGTTTCGCGCCAGGTTGAGCAAGGCCCGGTGGAGCTGGCGCGGGTCGGTGGTGACGCGCAGCCTCGTCGGAATGCCGTTCTCGCACTGCACCTCTGTGGCCGGCACGTCGGCGAGCACATCGTCGATCAACGCCACGAGGTCGACGTCTGTGGGCTCGGGCGCGGGCTCCTGCGCCGTCCCCGTGGCGAGTGTGCGCCGGCACATGTCCACCGCGCGCTCCAGCGACCGCAGAACGCGCTCGGCCGAACGGCGCACGCCCGGATCATCCCCGTGGGACAGGCTTTCCACCAGCATCATCGCCGTGGACAGGGTGTTGCGCAGGTCGTGCGAGATCTTGCGCACCGCCTGCCCCAAATCGGCGAGACGCTCGGTGCGGAGGTCGTGTACCACGACGAGCACACAGCGCCGGCCGAAGACCTCGACATCCGTCGCGCGCACCCGCGCCGGGACGAACACACCCTCGCGGGTACGGCAGGACAGCCCCTCCTGCTCCCAGGTGCCGTGTGCCAACACCTGCTGGACGAAACGTTCGAAGGCGGGAATCTCGTGCGGATGGATATCGACGGCGCGCAGCCGGCCCAGCTCCTCGCGGCCGTAGCCCAGCAGCCGGCGCGCGGCGGCGTTGGCCTCCACGACGATCCCGCTGTCGATTTCCACCAGAAGCGCCGAGTCCGCGATGCGCTCGAAGAGCTTGGCAAAGCTGTCTTCGGTCGCGCGCGACCCCTCGGGCGTTGTTTCCATGCCGTTCACCGGCGCCTTTGCTCACGTGATCGTGAATATAAGCGCCGCGCCGGCACCCGGCAAACGCGGTATCACGTCGCCCTGAAATGCGCCTCGCAACCGCGTTATGGGCCGGCATCGCCGCCGCGCGCGGCCGTCTGCGCCGGCTGGCCGGGAAACGGCGTGGTGACGGCCGAGATGGGCACGAGCTGGATCCCCTGCGCCCGCGCTTTGGGAATCCAGGCTTCGAGCACCTCGAAGGTGACCGGATAGGGATGACCGATGGCCACGGCCGTCCCGGCCGCACGCGCGATGCGCGCCGCCTCGGCGAGGCTTTCGCGGATGGCCGGCGCGTCCTTGGCGTTGTCCAGGAACACGTCGCGACCGGCAAAGGCCACGCCGAGTTCGCGCGCCACGGCCTCGCCCGCGCTTTCGGGCGTCGTCCGGGAATCCAGGAACATCAGGCCGCGCGCCTTCAGCATGCGAAGCACCGTCCGCATGCCCGAACGGTCCGGGGTGAATGCGCTGCCCATGTGGTTGTTCACCCCGACCGCGCCGTCCACGCGGTCGAGCGCCCAGCGCAGCCGGCGCCGCAGCTCGTCATCGGGAAGGTCGGCGCGCAGGACGTTGCACCCGGCGTCCCACTCGGGGCTCTTGGGCTGCATGGGCACGTGCGCCAGGACCTCGTGGCCGGCCGCGCGCGCCGCGCCCGTCAGCGCGGGCAACCCGTCGGCATAGGCAAGAAAGGACAGCGTTACCGCCGGCGGCAGCGCGATGGCGCGCTGCGTCCGCGCACGGCTCAGGCCCAGGTCGTCCACCACGATGGCGAGCTTGGCCGCACCCGGCGGCACCGCCACCGGCTCCGCCTCGCCATGGGCGAAACCGCCCGCCGGTTCGAGCGTCTCGGGCTTGGCGCGCGGCAGGGGCACGTCGTGCGGCCGCGCCGGAGCCGCCTCAGGTGCGGGCCCGGTCCCCGGCGTCTGGGCCACCGGCGGGCGCGTCCCGCGTTCGGCCGCCGGTGGGACACCCGGATCGGCCCAGGCGATGGGATTGCCGACGGCAGCGCGCACCGTGCCCGGCGCCGGGTCCTGGACGAGATACGCACCGCCCAGCGCGCCCAGACCGAGCCCCAGGCCGAACAGCCCGAACGCGCCCGCGGCGAGCACCGCGCGCCGACTTCCCGCAAGGGCGCGCAGATGGGTGAGGAAAGCCCGCGCCACCGCCCCTCCGTATCGCGGTTTATGAAGAAGGTTAACACGGCACGGGGGCGGATGGGTTAACGATCTTCGGCCGTATCACCATCGACGGCCGTATCGCGCCGGTGCCCGGCTGCCCCGGCGCGGGCTTCCGCCGCCTCGCCCGCGAGGTCGGCCAGGATCGGGCAGTCGGGCCGGTGATCGCCGCGGCACTTGTCCACGAGGTGGCCCAGGGTGTCGCGCATCGCCTGAAGCTCCTGCATGCGCCGGTCGATCTCGGCGATGTGCGCCTGCGCCACGGCCTTCACGTCGCCGCTGGAGCGGTCGCGGTCCTGCCACAGCGCGAGCAGCTCACGCACCTGCGCCACCGAGAAGCCCAGCTCGCGCGCCCGGTGGATGAACTGAAGCGTGCGCACCGCCCGCGTGTCGTACAGGCGGTAGCCGCCCTCGCTCCGCCCTGCCGGGGCAACCAGGCCGATGCTCTCGTAGTACCGGATGGTCTTCGCCGGCAGCCCGGTCAGCCGCGCCGCCTCGCCGATGGTCGCCCTCACGTGCCCACCTCCATGGTTCGCCGTTCCTTCAGGCGCAGCCGCAGCGAGTTCAGCACCACGCAGACATCGGACAGCGCCATCGCGGCACCCGCAATGACGGGGCTCAGCAGGCCCGCCGCGGCGAAGGGGATCGCCAGCGTGTTGTAGCCGAAGGCCCAGCCCAGGTTCTGCCAGATCGTCCGCCGCGTCGCCCGGCTCAGGCCGATGGCGTCGGCAACCAGCGCCGGGTCGTCGCGCAGCAGTGCCAGGCCCGCGCTCTCCAGTGCCACGTCCGTGCCACCACCCATGGCGATGCCCACGTCCGCCGCGGCCAGCGCCGGGGCGTCGTTGACGCCGTCGCCCACCATGGCAACGCGCCGGCCCTCTTGCTGCAAGCGGCGGATCTGCTCGGCTTTGCCCTCGGGCCGGACGTCGGCGAGCACGCGGTCGATGCCCAGCTCACCGGCAATCGCTTCGGCCGCGCGGCGGTGGTCGCCGGTGAGCATCACCGTGGCGATACCCATGTCGCGCAGCGCCGCCACCGCATCGGCGGCGCGCGCCCGCGCCGGATCGCCCAGGGCAATGACGCCCAGCAGCGCGCGCCTGTCGCAGCCGGTCTCGCCCACCCAGACCACGGACTGCCCGGCCGCCTCGGCCGCTTCCGCCGCATCGTCGCCGGGGCCCGGGTCGATGCCGGCATCCACGAGCAAATCGCGCCGGCCGAGGACCAGAGTCCGATTTTCCAGTTGGGCGCGCACGCCGCGGCCCGGCACGGTTTCCAGGGTGTCCGGCGCGACGAGACCGATCTGCGCATCCTGCGCGGCGCGCACGATGGCGTCGGCGAGCGGATGACTGCTGCCCTGCTGGGCACTCCCCGCCAGACGCAACACCTCGGCGCGGTCGGGCCCGAACGGGGTCACCGCCTGCACGCGCGGCCGCCCTTCGGTGAGCGTGCCCGTCTTGTCGAAAACCACCGTGTCCACCCGGGTGGCGCGTTCGAGCGCCGCGGCGTCCTTGATCAGCACCCCGCGGCGCGCGGCGGCGCCGGTGCCGGCGACGATCGCCATGGGCGTGGCCAGACCGAGCGCGCAGGGGCACGCGATCACCAGCACCGCCACGGCGTTGATCACGGCGGTCGCGGTACCGGCCCCGAGCGCGGCCCAGACGGCGAAGGTGCCCAGTGCGACCACGACCACCGCGGGCACGAAGACGGCGGCGACCTTGTCGACCATCCGCTGCACCGGCGGTTTGGAGGCCTGTGCGGCCTGAACCAGCTCGATGATCCGGGTCAGCGTCGCCTGCCCGCCCACGGCCGTGGCGCGCACGCGCAGCAGGCCGTCGCCGTTGATGCCGCCGGCGACCACGCCGTCGCCCGCGCTTTTGGCCACCGGCACGCTCTCGCCCGTGACCAGGCTTTCGTCCACGGCGCTCTCGCCGCCCACGACCTCGCCATCCGCGGGCAAACGCTCGCCCGGCCGCACCACCAGGACGTCGCCGGGCTGCACCCGGCCCACGGGAACGGTCACCGTGGCGCCGTCGCGCTCGATCCGGGCGCGCTCGGGGCGCAGGCGCATCAGCGCGCGCACGGCCGCGCCCGCCCGGCGCGTGGCGCGCGCCTCCAGAATGCGGCCCAGCAGCACCAGGGTCAGCACGACGGCCGCGCTTTCGTAGTACAGGTCCGTCCCCGCACCCCAGGCGAGCCAGCCGCCGTCGAGGGTCACGGTATTGTACAGGCTCAGGCCGAACGCGGCCGTGGTTCCCAACGCCACCAGGGTGTCCATGTTACCGGTGCCGCGCTTGAGCGCCGGCCACGTCGCCCGGTAGAAACGCTGGCCCGCGAACACCTGCACCGGAAGCGCCAGCGCGAACTGGATCAGCGGCGGCAGGTGCCCGGCGACTCCGAAGAGCGGAAACGCCATCTGCGCCACCAGGGGCAAGGCGAGCGCACTGCACAGCGCCACCAGCGCCCATTCGCGCCGGCCCTGCGCCGCTTCGGCCGCGTCGCGTTCCGCCGGCGGCCCTGCGTCCTCGGCGACCCGCGCGCCATAACCCGCACGCCGCACCGCCTCGGTGATGGTTTCCACGGGCACCGGCCGGGCCAGCTGAACCCGGGCCGTCTTGTCCGCCAGATTGACCTGCGCTCCCCGCACGCCCGCCACGCCAGCGAGCGTCTTCTCCACCGAGGCCACACAGGATGCGCACGTCATGCCGTCGATGGCGAGCCGGAGCGTATCCGCGGGCGCCGTATCCGCCCCGGCGATAGCTTCGGCCGGCGCTGTCGCCGGCACCGTCTCCGGCGCATGCGTCGGCGCAGCGCCGCTGCAGCACTGGCCCGCCCCGCCGCTGGGCGCCGTGTTGACCGCAGCACCGCCGCAGCATGCGTCGTCCGTGTGCGTCTCGGCGGCCGCGTTGCCGTGCGTGTTTGCCGTATCCATGCCCATATCCGCGTCCCCGATCGGTGCGTCTCGGGACGGGACGTGGCCCTTCCAGTCGCTGGAAGGTCAAGGCATGGGGAAGTCAAGGCACGGCGGCACGACCCTTCCCGGCCCCGGTGCTTTGGCGCCTTCGCCGCCGCCTGCGACGGCGGGATCACGCCATCTCGCAGTAGCGCTGGAACAGGGTGACGTTCTGCAACGGTGAAAAGTCGCGCAAGCTCGCCGAAGGCTGGCCGAACAGGTAGCCCTGGACGTAGGTCACTCCACAGTCGCGCACGAAGCGCAGGCCCTCGGCGTCGTCCACCATTTCGGCGACCGTGGCGGTGCCCAGGCGATGGCACAGCTCCGTCAGGGCGGAGAGAAAGGCCCGGCCCTTCGCCGCCTGCCGGGCGTACCGGATCGCCGTCCCGTCGATTTTGACCATATCCACCTCAAGGGCGCTGAGATAGCGGAAGCTCGCCGCGCCCGCGCCCAGGTCGTCCAGGCATACCCTGTAGCCGCGCTCGCGCAGTGCGCGCAGGAACCGGTTGGCCGCGCGCAGATCGCCCATGCGGGCGCTTTCGGTGATCTCGAACAAAAGCCGGTCGCGGGTCCAGGGCGCCTCGTCCAGAAGCGCCAGCAGGTGATCCGTATAGGCGGCCGTCTCGACCGAATGGCCGGACACGTTGACGGCCACCCGGGTGGCCGTGTCGTGGCGCGGACGCGCGGCGAGCCAGGCGATGACCTCCCGGACCATCGCGAGGTCCAGCTCGTGGATCATCCCGGTTTCCTCGGCGAACGCGATGCGCCGCCCCGGCGCGGGATCGCCGCCGCTGCGCGGGAAGCGGCACAGCGCCTCGTAATGGTGAACGCGGCCGGTGGTGGCGTTGACGATGGGCTGAAACGCCAGGTGGAACTCCGTACCGGAGACGATACGCTTGAAATCGCCCACCTCGCGCACGGCCCGGTCGACCAGCTCGCCCATGTTGTTCGCCAGATCGGACAACTGAAGCGCCGAATTGTCGCCGTGCCCGAAATGATTGAGCATGTATTTCACGCCCCGCGCGACTTCTGCTTCGTCCAGGTCCGTGCTTCCCGCGGCACTGACGCTGGCCTGCCGGAAGCCGGTGCCGCGACCGGCAGGATCGGCCCGGCGGGTCAGCTCGGCGACCTGCGACTCCAGATCCGCGAGATCGGAATCCGCCGCATGGACAAGGCTGAACCGGCCCTCGCTGACTTGTGTCGCGACACCGCCGGCGATGGCATGCTCGCGGATGGTGTCGGCGATGTGCCGGATCAGCGCCGCGCGGCGGGCGGGGCTCAGGCACGCCGTAACGCGATCGAAACCGGGCAGCTCCACCAGGCTCACCGTGACCGGCGCGTCCGTTCCGGCGCTCTCGCGAAGCTGTTCCGCAGCCACGGCGGCGAACGCATCCGCTTCGAGCAGCCCCGAGATCCGGTCGCGGCGGTAGCCGTCGCGCGCCAGCGTTTCCTGCGCGGAAATCCGACGCAGCGCCATATAGAAGGCGTCCGGGGCCTCCGGGCTGGCATAACCGGAGAGCCGGACCGGTACCTGCGAGCCCGAATCCTTGATCAGATGCACCGGCTCGCGCTGAACGCGCCCGGCCCGGTGGGAAGCCTCGAAAAGATCGGCCAGAAGCGGCGCATCCTCTTCGGCGACCAGATCAGACAGTACCCGGCCCTCGAGCGCATCGGGGTCCAGCCCGGTGTAGTGCCGGGTCGCCCCGCGGGCGAACCGGATGGTCAGGCCCCGATCCAGGGTCAACACCATGTCGCCCCAGCAGAATGCGAGCCCGGCGAAGATGTCGCGTTCGGATGGAGCGGCGCGGCGATCGCTGCCGGGACTGGCCTGTGGGGTCCGGGTCATGGTGCACCTCTCTAACCGGTCGTGGTACGCACGATCGTGATGTCCAAACCTATGTTAACTTGCCGTGACTTTAGCGACCGCATGGTCACGGCATCTGATTACTCACGTATCGAAGGTGTATCGAAAATTCTTCCGGAACTGTAGGGATCGGGGAGTTCATACCTCTTATTTCCCACGTCTAGCTCGGAGGTATGAACGCCGATCGGGCGTCGGGGCGGCGCCGTGCGCGGCGGCTTCCCATGGGCGCCGTCGCTTGCTATGACGCATCTGCGCGGTCCGGCGCAGGGTATGGTGCGGCGATGTTTCTGCTGATCGACAACTACGATAGTTTTGTCTACAACCTCTATCACTACCTGGGCGAGCTGGGCGCGCGCGTTGAGGTGGTGCGCAACGATGCGATCACGGTCGAGGCGGCGCTGGCCCGCCAGCCGCAGGGAATCGTCATCTCGCCCGGCCCGTGCGATCCGGACCGGGCTGGCATCTGCCTCGACCTGATCGGCAAGGCGGCGGGACGCGTTCCCATGCTCGGCGTCTGCCTGGGCCATCAGGCGATCGGCCAGGCTTTCGGCGGACACGTCGGGCGCGGGCCCGTGCCCATGCACGGCAAGGTCAGCGCCATCCGCCACCGCGGTACGGGTGTTTTCGCCGAGCTGCCCTCGCCGCTGGAAGCAACGCGCTACCACTCTCTCATCGTCGACCGCGACGGCTTTCCCGAGGAGACCCTCGAGATCACGGCGGAAACGGACGACGGCATCATCATGGGCCTTGAACACCGCGAGCTGCCCATCCACGGGGTCCAGTTCCATCCCGAGAGCATCGCCTCCGAGCACGGCCACGCCATCCTGCGCAACTTCCTGCGCACGGCCGGCCACAACGCCTGACCGCCAGCGACGGAACAACAGCGAGCGACGCGCATGACCGGCGACATGCCCGACCTCAAGGCGCTCATCGGCGCGGCCGCGTCCGGCCGCAGCCTGACCGAGGCGGAAACCCGGCAAGCCGTGGACATCATGATGCGCGGCGATGCCACGCCCGCGCAGATGGGCGGCCTGCTCATGGCCCTGCGCGTGCGCGGCGAGACCGTCGCCGAACTCACCGGCGCCGCCCGGGCCATGCGCGACAGAATGGCCACCATCGACGCACCGGCCGACGCGCTGGACACCTGTGGCACCGGCGGCGACGGCGCGGGCACCTACAACATCTCCACCGCCACGGCGCTGGTGGTCGCGGGCTGCGGCGTCCCCGTGGCCAAGCACGGCAATCGTGCCATGTCCTCGAAGAGCGGCGCGGCGGACGTGCTCGCGGCGCTGGACGTCAACGTCGACGCCGAGACCCATCTGGTGGAGCGCTGCCTGGCCGAGGCGAAGACCTGTTTCCTGCTAGCGCCGCGCTACCACAGCGCCATGCGCCACGTCGGGCCGACGCGCACGGAGCTGGGCACGCGCACCGTGTTCAACCTCCTCGGCCCGCTGTCCAATCCCGCGATGGTGCGCCGGCAGGTGCTGGGCGTGTTCGCGCCGGAATGGGTGGAGCCGCTGGCGCACGTGCTGAACAACCTGGGCCACGAGCGGGCCTGGGTCGTCCACGGCCACGACGGACTGGACGAGTTGAGCACCACGGGGCCGTCGAAAGTCGCCGAGGTGAGCCACGGGCGCGTGCGCAGCTTCGAGGTCGCGCCCGAGGATGCCGGCCTGCCGCGCGCCGCGCTGGCAGACCTGCAGGGCGGCGACGCCGAGCGCAACGCCCACGTCATCCGCGCCCTGCTCGACGGCGAGCGCGGCCCATTCCGCGACATCGTGGTGTTCGCCGCCGCGGCCGCGATGATCGTCGCCGAGCGCGCGGCCGATCTGAAGACCGGTGCGGCGATGGCCGCCGAGTCCATCGACAGCGGTGCCGCGCGACGCGCGCTGGACGCCATGGCCGCCATCAGCCACGGTCGAACCCCGGCCTGATGGCTGTTCCACACGCCCGCCGAGGGAGATCCGTTCGCGCATGGCCGACGTCCTGAGCCGCATCTGCGCCGACAAGCGCGATCACATCGCGCAGCGCAAGGCCGAAGTGCCGTACGCCGAACTCGCCACGCGCGCCGGTGCGGCGGCAGCGCCGCGCGGTTTCGCCGAAGTCCTGGCGGATCGGGCGACGCGCGACGGTTTCGGCCTGATCTGCGAAATCAAGAAAGCCTCGCCGTCCAGGGGCCTGATCCGCCGTGATTTCGACCCGGCGGCGCTGGCCCGCGCCTACCGCGACGGCGGCGCCGCGTGCCTGTCCGTGCTCACCGACGCGCCGTATTTCCAGGGCGCGGACGCGCATCTCGAAGCCGCGCGCGCGGCGGTGAACCTGCCCTTGTTGCGCAAGGACTTCATCCTGGATCCCTATCAGGTGACCGAGGCGCGCGCGCTGGGCGCGGACGCGGTGCTGCTGATCCTGGCCGCCCTGTCGGACACCCAGGCCGGCGAGCTGGCCGAGGCCGCGGGCGCGTGGGGCATGGACGTGCTGGCGGAGGTCCACGACGCGCCGGAGCTGGAACGTGCGTGCGCGTTGCCCACCGGGCTAATCGGCATCAACAACCGCGACCTCAAAACGCTGACGGTCGATCTCGGAACCACGCGCGACCTTGCGCCGCGCGTGCCGGCGGACCGCCTGACCGTGTGCGAGAGCGGGCTCTACACGGCCGAGGATCTGGGCGCCATGGTCGCCGCCGGGGCGCGGGCCTTCCTCATCGGGGAGTCCCTGATGCGCCACGCCGACGTCGCGGCGGCGACCCACGCGCTGCGGACCGACGCAATGCGTGCGCAAGGCGCGGCCACGGCATAGGACGCGAGGCGGCATGAGCGGGGGCGGCTTCAGCCATCTGGACGAACACGGCCGGGCGCGCATGGTGGACGTGGGGGACAAGGCGGTGACCGAGCGCACCGCCACCGCCCGGGGCGACGTGGTGATGCAGCCCGAGACCCTGGCGCGGATCCGCGCGGGCGGCGTGGCCAAGGGCGACGTCCTCACCGTGGCGCGCCTGGCGGGGATCATGGGCGCCAAGCGCACGCCCGATCTCATCCCGCTGTGTCACCCGCTGCAGCTCTCCGGCATCGAGGTCGAACTGGCACTGGACGACGACCGCAGTGCCGTGGTGGTCACCGCCACCTGCCGAATCGCGGCGCAGACGGGGGTCGAGATGGAAGCGCTCACGGCCGTTTCGGTGGCCGCCCTGACCGTCTACGACATGTGCAAGGCCGCGGATAAGGGCATGCAGATCGCGAACATCCGGCTGCTGCGCAAGACCGGCGGCAAGTCGGGCACATGGGAGGCGACGTGATGCTGCCGGTCGCGGAAGCACGCACGCGGATCCTGGCCGCCTTCGATCCGCTGCCCGCGGAGACCGTGCCCGTCGGCGACGCGCTGGGCCGCGTGCTGGCCGAGGATCTCCTCGCCCGCGTGACCCAGCCGCCCGCGGCGATGTCCGCCATGGACGGCTACGCCGTGCGCGCGCATGACGCCGGCGCGGTGCCGGCGCGGTTGCGCCTGGTCGGCGAGGTCCCGGCGGGAGAGGCGTTTCCCCGGGCGCTCGGCGCGGGCGAGGCGGTGCGCATCTTCACCGGCGCCCCGCTGCCGGACGGTGCCGACGCGATCGTGATCCAGGAAAATACCGAACGCGACGGCGACACGGTGGTCGTGCACACCGCTGCGCAGGCGGGCGACTGGGTGCGCCCGGCGGGGCTCGATTTCCGCGAAGGCGAGCCGGGCCTACCCGCCGGGCGGCGGCTGACCGCGCGCGACATCGGGCTGGCGGCGGCCATGAACCGGCCCTGGCTGAACGTGCACCGGCGCCCGCGCGTGGCCGTGCTCGCCACGGGCGACGAGATCGTCCTGCCCGGCGAGCCGCTGGGCCCGAACCAGATCGTCAGCTCCAACAGCATGGGCCTGTGCGCCTTCGTCAGCGCCTGCGGCGGCGAACCGGTGCACCTGGGCGTCGCCCCGGACACGCGCGCCGGCCTGACCGAGCGCATCGCCGCCGCAAAGGGCTGCGACCTGCTGGTCACGGCCGGGGGCGCGTCCGTGGGCGCCCACGACCTCGTCCATCGCGTTCTGGAAGAGCGCGGCGCCGAACTGGATTTCTGGAAGATCGCCATGCGCCCCGGCAAGCCGCTGATGTTCGGACGGCTCGGGGCAACGCCCGTGCTGGGCTTGCCGGGCAATCCCGTCGCCGGCCTGGTCTGCGCGACCCTGTTCCTGCGCCCCGCCATCGACGTGATGCAGGGTGGCGAGGGAACGGTGCCACGCATGCGCGCCGTCCTCGGCGCGCCCCTGCCCGCCAACGGCGAGCGCGAATCCTATTTGCGCGCAAGCATCGATCGCACCGGGCCGCACGGTCCCGAGGTAACCGCGTTCGAGAAACAGGACAGCTCCGTTCTCTCCCGGCTCGCCCGGGCGGACGCCCTCATCCGCCGCCCGATACGCGCCGAGCCAGCCCCTGCGGGCACCGCAGTCGAGATTCTGCCCCTCGACCATGGCGCCTGCCGTATCTGATTTGCCATGTCGTTTGCGTCTAGCGTATGTGCAAATCTCTTGACCCTGGTGTGGAACCAAAGTAGAACACTGCCAGGTTGTCGTTTTGTTCGGCCGCTGGGGATGCGCAGGCGGATCCCCGACCCGCGCCGCGGCGGCAGCGCATGCGGAAACAACGGGCGCACGCAAAAACACGACGGGGCAGGCGCATGCTGACACGCAAACAACACGAACTTTTGCAGTATATTCACCGCCATCTGAACACCCACGGTGTCTCGCCGTCCTTTGACGAGATGAAGGACGCCCTCGGCCTGAAGTCCAAGTCGGGGATCCACCGCCTCATAAGCGGCCTGGAGGAGCGCGGTTTCCTGCGCCGGTTGCCGCATCGCGCCCGCGCGCTGGAGATCCTGCGCGCGCCCGACGGGTCCGATCCCGGTTCCGGCGAGGCCGCGGGCACCACGGCCGCAGCGGCGGGCGACAACGTCGTCGCCCCGGACTTCGCCGGGCCGCGCGTCGGCACTCCCGCGACCACGGCGCCCAGCCGGGCGCACGGGCAGCTCCCGCTGTACGGCCGGATTGCCGCAGGCACACCCATCGAGGCACTGCGCGACGAATCGGCCTTCGTCGAGGTGCCCGAAGCCTGGCTGGGTGACGGCGATCGCTACTGCCTTGAGGTCGAGGGCGATTCCATGGTGGACGCGGGCATTCTCGACGGCGACACCGTGGTCATCGAGCGCTGTGACAACGCCGAGAACGGGCGCATCGTGGTCGCCCTGGTCGACGACGCGGAGGCCACGCTCAAGCGCATCCGGCGCAAGGGTCACGCCATCGCCCTGGAACCGGCGAACCGGCATTACGAGACCCGCATCTTCCCGCCCGACCGGGTGAAGCTCCAGGGACGCCTGATCGGCCTGTTGCGCCACTACTGAACCGGTGCTGCGGCGCCGTCGCCCGTCGCGGTCCCCGTCGTGGAATCGGTATCGCTGTCCGTTTCGGTCGCGGCGGCTTCGGGATCCCGAACCCAGGGGCGATCGCCGCGAACCGCGCGAACCGAGCGCACGGACCATGCCGCGCCGTCGATGTAGACGGCGTGCGCGCCCGCGCGCCAAACGTCGAAGCGGTCCACGACCGCCAGTGGCCCGGCGCAGCCGCCCCGCCGCACCGGCACGGCGGCGAGCAGCAGCGTCGCCCGGCGGCAGTCCGTCGCCAGGGCGCGCCCGTCGCGCACCAGCGCGACCGTGTGCTTGCCCCGGCGGTACACGCAGCTTACCGAATCGCAGCGCAGCTTGGCGCCCTCGGCCGCCCCGCTGGCCGGAAACGCGGGGGCGTCGCGCTGGCCCGCGCGGCGAAGCCAGATGCGGGCGCTGAACGGGGCCGTCTCCTTGTCCGAAAGCCAGAGCCGTCCGCCCTCCCCGCGCACCGCCATTAGCTTGGCATCTCGGCTCAACAGGACGTCCGGCCGCGGCGCCAACGGCACCGTGCTCACCCCCAGCGCAATGGGAAGCACGCCGAGCAGGCGCCAGCGCCGCGACCACAGGCAGAGCCACAGCGCGCCGGCCACGACACAAAGCAGCCCGCTCAACGGCGGGCTTGGCAGCCGCGGCGCCGCACCCGGCCAGGCGGCGACCCGTTCCGCCACCGCAAGCACCAGGTCGATGCCCCAGCCCATGGGCGTCAGGCCCAGCGTCCCCAGGCCCAGCGGCACGGCGAGGTAGCCAACCAGCGCCCAGGGCATGACCCAGAACGCCATGGCGGGCACGGCAATCATGTTCGCCGCGACGCCGTAGAGCGCCACCCGGTTGAAGTGGAACACGGCGAACGGCCCCGTCGCCGCCGCCGCGACGACGGAACTCAGCGCCACCCCGCCCAGATACAGCCCGACCCGGGCGACCGGCCCGCGCGCCTCCATCGCGCGCACGCCGCGGCGGCGCAGCACCTCGTACACGGCAACCAAACCGGTCACGGCGGCGAAGGACATCTGGAAGCTCACGTCGAGCAGGCTTTCCGGCCGCAGCAGCAGCACCACCAGCGCCGCCCAGGCAACCAGGCGCATGGTCACCGCGTTCCGGTCGAGCATCACCCCCAGCAGCACCACCGCGGTCATCAGGAAGGCGCGCTGCGTAGGGACGGTCGCACCCACCAGCACCAGATACGCACCCGCTGCCGCCAGCGCCGCAAGTGCGGCCCATTTCTTGACCGGCCGGCGCAGGGCGACGAAGGGCACCAGCGCACCGCCAGCGCGTACGGCGAAAAACACCAACCCGGCCACGAGCCCGACGTGCAGACCCGAAATCGCCAGCAAGTGCGCCAGGCCAGCGTGGCGCAGGTCTTCCATCGCCGCCTCGGACACCGCGCCGCGCTCGCCGGTCATGAGCGCCGCCGCAATGGCACCGGTTTCCCCGGGCAACCGCTCCCGCACGGCCGCGCCCAGGGTGTGGCGCAGCGCAGCGATACGTGACCCGGCGTCCAGCCAGGGCTCGGCCTCGGGCGGCCGCGGCAGCCGTTCCACGTTGCCCAGGACGAAGCCCACGGCGCCGATGCGCTGGAAAAACGCGTAGCGGGCGAAATCGAACGCGCCCGGCGCGACCGGCCCGGGCGGCGGGCGCAGCACCGCCTTCGCCTTGACCCGGTCGCCCGCGGCGATGCCGGGCGCGCCGTTGGCCACGGTCACACGCACCCGCGCGGGCGTTTCCGCGGGGTCCAGGGCGGGGATCTCGGGCGCCGCGATGCGCAGGCGGACGCCCGTCTCGCGCGGCTCGACCGCGGTGACGTGGCCAATGATCCGGACCGCGTCGGTCTCCTTCGGGATCACCGGCGCGGCGACCATGCGCGTGCGTACCTGCCCGGCGAAGAAGCCGCCCGCCACGAGCACGAGGGCCAGCGCGGGGACCAGCGCCCAGGGCGCCAACCGCCCGGCCATGGCGAAGAGCACGGCGAATCCAATGCCCGACGCGCCCAGCCAGATGGGTGGCTCGGTGGGCAGGGCGAAATAAATCCCGATCCCCGTCCCGAACGCCACGGGTACCCAGAGCACCCAGCGCGCGCGCTCGGCCAGAAGCAGCGCCAGCAGGCGCTGGCGTACCCCGGCCGCCAACTCGGCGAGCCGCGCCGTGTCGGCATCCGGCGCTACGCCCCCGGCATCCGGAAACGCGACCCGCGATCTCGATCGGTCCCGGTCGCGCACCAAACCCGCTCCTCCGGCTCACGCCCCCACCAGCGCCTTGCCACAGCATTCGAGGCGTGTGTACAACCTTGGGTTGTCGCCTCGGGATGGGCACGGCACGGCGCGAAGCGGTCCGGCCGGTACGTGCCGGCGTTTGGTTTGTCCGGCCGATCGTATTACACTTCAGTCCATACATACCCCGAACGCACGCATTCTCTCTCACACAAATCCCTGTCGCGAGGTTGTTCCGTTATGGGCGCTCGGATCCCCAAGTTTTCCACGGGGCTGGAAAGCCTCGACCATCTCACCGAAGGCGGCCTGCCGGCCGGCCGCGCGACCCTTGTCGTGGGCGCCCCCGGCGCGGGCAAGACCGTGGTCGCGCTGCAAATCGCGGTGGCGGCGGCGCGCCGGGGCGTTCCGGGGATCCTCGTGACGCTGGAGGAGGGCGAGGACGAAATTCTCGCCAACGCAGCCTCGTTCACCTGGGATCCGTCCGACATCGCGGGGCGCGACCTGATGTTTTACGATGGCCGCGCCTCCATCGAGGCCATGGTCACCGGCGATTTCGACCTGGACGGCCTTATCGCCGGCCTGGGCGCCCTGGGCGAGAGCGGCTCGGCGCAGTGCGTCGTCCTCGACGGCCTGGACCAGCTTCTGGGCAACCTGCCCGACCTGCCGCGCCGGCGGGCGGAGATGTACCGCCTCCTCCAAACGCTTTCGCGCTACAACATGACCACGATCATCACCGCCAAGGGCGACGACGACGGCAACATCGTCTCCAGCGGCGAAGCGTTCATGCAGTTCGCCGCGCAATGCGTCGTGGCGCTGCGCCGGCGCACCACCACCGGCGCCATGGTGCGCACGCTCCAGGTGCTGAAGTACCGCGGCTCCAGCTTCGGCGGCAGCGAGGTGCCCTACATCATCGACGAGGACGGCGTGGTCCCCGCCCTGGTTGGCCGGTCCAATCTGGAGCATCACCTTTCGCGCGAGCGCGTGCCCACGGGTGTCCCGGACCTCGATGCCATCCTGGAGGGCGGCTATATCCGCGGCAGCGCGGCGGTGATCTCGGGCGCACCCGGCACCGCCAAAACCACGCTGGGTGCGTCGTTCGCCCGGGCCGCCGCGGCGCGCGGCGAACGCGCCCTCTACGTCGCGTTCGACGAAAGCTACGGCCAAGTGGTTCTCGACATGCAATCCCTGGGCCTGCACCTGAACGCGACGGACGTGGCTCCGAACATCACGGGCCTTTCCCTGAGCGCCCTGGGGGTAACGGCGGAGGAGCACTATATCGCGATCCGCCGGACCCTGGAGCGCACACAGCCCGATGTGGTGGTCATCGATCCCGTTTCGGCGCTGTTCAAGGGCTACGAATCGGTGCGCGCCCGCGGCGTGGCCGAGCGGCTCGTGGATATGCTGAAGTCGCGCGGGATCACCACGGTGCTTACCTCCCTGGTGGAACCCGACAGCGATTTCAGCGCATCCTCCATCTCGACCCTTGCCGACGCATGGCTTTCCCTGAACTACGTGGTCGTGGGCAACGCGCGCGGGCGCGCGCTTTCCGTCATCAAGGCACGGGGCACCCAGCACGCCCACGAAGTTTTCAACCTCGGACTTAGCCGGGCCGGCGTGCGGCTGAGTCCCATGGCCGAAGGCCGCCCCGAATGCGGGTTGGGCCACGGTTGAGCGGGGCGAGCGACGGAACCATGGCCCAGGCGGATCCCAAGGCCCAGCAAGCGCTCGCGATCGTCCTTTTCCTGTCCAGCGGCACGCCCAGTTCGGAGCGCGCCCGCTCGGCCGTCAACACGGCCATGGCAAACGCGGGCCTGCCGGACTCGGTCCTGGAGATCGTGGACGTGCGCGTCGACCCCCAGCGCGCCATGCGCGAGGGCGCCATCGTGGTCCCCATCGTCAGTGTCACGGCGGGCAACGAACACCGCTGGTACGCCGGCGGCTTCGAGGATCTGAGCCACCTGGACGCGCTGTTCCGGGGCTTGGCGTAGCGGGCGCGCCGCGCCACCCCCGCAGCCCGTGGCATCCCCGCACCCCGTATGCTACATCCGCGCCACCGCGCGCTCCGGACGCCGGCCCGTCCGGGCGACGGCAACGAACGCGACGAGGAATGAGGCGACGACATGACCGTGGTGACCCGCTTCGCGCCGTCCCCCACTGGCTTTCTCCATATCGGCGGCGCCCGCACGGCCCTGTTCAACTGGCTCTATGCGCGCCACCACGGCGGGCAGTTCCGGCTGCGCATCGAGGACACGGACCGCGAGCGCTCCACGCCGGAGGCGATCCAGGCGATCCTGGACGGGCTGACCTGGCTCGGCCTCGATTGGGACGGGCCCACGGTCTATCAATCCGAGCGCGCCGAGCGCCACGCAAACGTGGCCTACCAGCTCCTGGCGGCGGGCAAGGCCTACCGCTGCTACGCCACCAAGGAGGAACTCGACGAGATGCGCGAGCAGGCCAGGGCCGAGGGCCGGCCGCCGCGCTACGACGGCCGCTGGCGCGACGCCGACCCGAGCGCGGCCCCGCCGGACGTCACCCCGGTGATCCGGATCAAGATGCCGCTCGAGGGCGAGACGGTCATCGAGGATCGCGTCCAGGGCCGGGTCACCGTGGCCAACGAGCAGCTCGATGACATGGTGCTGCTGCGCAGCGACGGCACCCCCACCTACATGCTCTCGGTGGTGGTCGATGACCACGACATGGGGGTCACCCACGTCATTCGCGGCGACGATCACCTGACCAATGCGTTCCGGCAGTACCAGGTGTTCCGGGCGCTCGACTGGACGCCCCCGGTGTTTGCGCACATCCCGCTCATCCACGGCCCCGACGGCACCAAGCTATCCAAGCGCCACGGCGCGGTGGGCGTCGCCGCCTATGACGAAAAGGGCTACCTCCCCGAAGCGGTACGCAACATCCTGCTGCGCCTGGGCTGGGGCCACGGCGACCGGGAGATCGTCCCCACGGAAGAAGCGATCCAGCTCTTCGACCTGGACGGCGTGGGCAAGTCAGCGGCACGTTTCGACTTTGCCAAGCTGGACAATTTCAACGGCCACTACATGCGCGAGGCGGACGACGCGCGCCTGACCGGGCTTGTGGTGCCGCGCCTGGAAAACCAGCTCGGCCGCGCGCTCGACGACGCCGAGCGCAGCCGCGTGCGCGCCGGTATGCCCGGCCTGAAGCAGCGCGCCAAGACCCTGGTCGATCTCGCCGACAACGCACGCATCTACGTCGTCCGCCCGCAGGCGCTCACGCCCAAGGCGGCCAAGCACCTGAACGACGATGCGCGTGCCCGGCTGGACCGGCTGCGCGGCCAGCTCGCCGCGATCGACGCGTGGTCGGAAGCGGCCCTCGAGGATCTGGTGCGCCAGGCGGCCGAAGCGGAAGGCGTGGGCCTGGGCAAGCTCGCCCAGCCGCTGCGCGCCGCCCTGACGGGGAGCACCGTCTCACCCGGAATCTTCGAGGTCATGGCCGCCATGGGCCGCGAGGAGGTGCTCGCCCGTCTGGCGACGCCGCCCACGGAGACCGCCGAAACGGGTTGAGAACGGCGGCGATTGATCGCACCGCGCGGCGCCGATATGCTGCAGCGCAGCGACAACAGGGCGGATAGCTGAGGAACACGGTATGGAACAGACCGGGGGCGGCGGCAGCGCCGCAAGCCAGAAAACCGCGACTCTTACGGACAACGAAACCGGCGATCAACTGGAACTGCCCGTTCTGGAGGGCTCCCTCGGCCCGCGCGTTTACGACATCCGCAAGCTCCACGGCCAGACCGGTGCGTTCACCTACGACCCGGGTTTCACTTCGACGGGAAGCTGTGCCTCGGCGATTACCTTCATCGACGGCGAGAAGGGGCAGCTTCTGCACCGCGGCTACAGCATCGAGGAACTCGCCGAGAACAGCGACTTCATGGAGGTGTGCTACCTCCTGCTGCACGGCGAGCTGCCCACGCGCGAGGAAAAGGCGGAATTCGAGTCCGCCATCACCTACCACTCGATGCTGCACGAGCAGATGCTCTACTTCTTCCGCGGTTTCCGCCGCGACGCGCATCCGATGGCGGTGATGGTGGGCGCCGTGGGCGCGCTCTCGGCGTTCTATCACGACTCCACGGATATCACGGATCCGCACCAGCGGATGGTGGCCTCGCACCGCATGATCTCGAAGATGCCCACGATCGCGGCGATGGCCTACAAGTTCTCCGTGGGGCAGCCGTTCATCTATCCGCGCAACGACCTCAGCTACGCCGAGAACTTCCTCTACATGACCTTCGCGGTGCCCACGGAGGAGTACACCATCTCCCCCACCCTGGCGCGCGCGATGGACCGGATCTTCATCCTGCATGCGGATCACGAGCAGAACGCCTCCACCTCGACGGTGCGCATCGCCGGCTCCTCGGGCGCCAATCCCTTCGCCTGCATCGCCGCCGGCATCGCGAGCCTCTGGGGCCCTGCGCACGGCGGGGCGAACCAGGCGGTCCTGGAGATGCTCGAGGAGATCGGGCACAAGGACCGCATCCCCGAGTTCCTGGAGCGGGCGAAGGACAAGAACGATCCCTTCCGGCTGATGGGCTTCGGCCACCGAGTCTACAAGAACTATGACCCGCGCGCGCAGGTCCTGCGCCAGTCGGCGCACGAGGTGCTGGACGAGCTGGGCAAGCGCGACGACCCGCTGCTCGACCTGGCGATGGAGCTGGAGCGCATCGCGCTGGAGGACGATTACTTCGTCGAGCGCAAGCTTTTCCCCAATGTCGACTTCTACTCGGGCATCATCCTCAAGGCGATGGGCTTCCCGCGCTCGATGTTCACGGTTCTGTTCGCCCTGGCGCGCACCGTGGGCTGGGTCGCGCAGTGGAAGGAAATGATCGAGGACCCCGGCCAGCGCATCAGCCGGCCGCGCCAGCTCTACACCGGCTACGGGCCACGCCCCTACGTGCCGCTGGACCAGCGCTGAGCCGCAGACGCGGTGTCGCCGCCCAGGGCCTCCAGGATCGTCGCCGCGGCGGCCCGGCTGGGCGGCGCCTCCCCGGCGCGAAGGACCCGTGCGGCCGCGGCGCCGTCCGACATGGCGCGGCTCCGCGCCGTACCGTCCGCCATGAACGCCGTAACCTGTTCGGCCAGCCTGTCCGGCGTGCAGTTCTCCAGCAGGTACTCCGGCTGAACCTCGCGGCCCAGCACGAGGTTGGGAATGCTCACGTAGGGCAGTTTCACCAACCGACGCGCGGCGAATTCGGATAGCGGATTCATGCGGTAGCCGATCACCGTGGGCGTGCCCGCGACCGCCAGTTCCGTCGCGACCGTACCCGAGGCGGCGAGCGCCGCATCCGCGGCGGCGAATGCCGCCAGGCGTTCACCGCTTCCCGTGACCACGCGTGCCGGCACGGGCCAGACCGCCACGCCGGCGCGCAGCCGCGCCTCGACGGCCGGGACCGTGGGAACGACGGCGTGCAGCCCCGGAAAGGCCGTCGCCAGCCGGGCCGCCGTGGCCTCAAAGACGGGCAACAGGCGGTCCACTTCGCTGCGACGGCTGCCCGGGAGCACGCACAGCAAGGGGGCACGCCGCGGGATGTCGTGGGCATCCCGGAATGCCCCCGGGTCGGGCGCATCGTGCAAGCGCTCCACAGCCGGATGCCCGACGAAGCGCGTGGGCAGGCCGTGGCGCGTGAACAGCGGCGGCTCGAACGGCAGCAAAGCCAGCAAAAGGTCGAGGTCGCGCGCCAACCGCTTCGCCCGGCCCGGTTTCCACGCCCAGACCTGCGGCGCGACGTAATGGATCCGCGCCGTCTCCAGGTCCGCCAGACGGCGGTGCAGGCGCAGCGTGAAGCCGGGGCTGTCGATGGTCACGACGGCGTCGGGTGGGTCCGCACGCAGAGCCGCCGTCACATCGTGCAGACGGCGGCGCAGCCGGCGCAGGTGCGGCAGCACCTCGGCGAGCCCCATGACCGAAAGCTCGGCCATGGGAAACAGGCTCGACAGCCCCTGGGCTTCCATCTCCGGACCGCCCACGCCGCGGATGCGCAGCGTGTCGCCCGTCTCGGCGCGCAAGGCGGCGAGCAGCCGGCCGCCCAGGGCGTCGCCCGAGGGCTCGCCCGCGATCACGGCGATATCCGGCGGCCGTGCCGCCCCGGCCCGCGCCGCGCCCTTCACCGCTCGGGCTCCAGGCCGTACAGGAAGAGTCCCTGCCGATCCGCCTCGGCGACGGTCGTCTCGTGGTCCACGATCAGGCTCGCGTCCGCTGCCACGGCTACGCCGCGCAGGCCGCTCTCGGCCGCCCGCGCGACCGTCGCCGGCCCGATGGTGGGCAGATCCGCGCGCGTCTCCTGATCCGGCTTGGGCAGCTTGACCAGGACGCCCCCAGGTCCCGCGCGGCGTAACCCGGCGCACCGGCGCAGCAAGGCATCCGTGCCCTCGATCGCCTCCACGCCCAGCACAAGCCCCTGCTGAACCACGGCGGCCTGGCCCACGTCCGCCGCGCCCAGCGCGCGCAGCACCGCCCGGGCACGCGCCATGTCGCGCCGGGCCGCATCGTCCGGCGCGTACGCGCCGAGTACGCCCGCTGGCCCGAGCACATCGCCCAGAATCTCGTGCAGGCCGCGCACCCGGAAGCCCTCGCGCTCCAGGGCAACGATCACGGCGCGCAAGAGGCCGTCGTCGCCCAGCGTGCGCCGGCCCAGGCGGGCGAAAAAGCGCATCGCGGTCCAGTCGAGGCGCAGCTCGGTCAGGGCCGGCCGCCGTACCGGTCCCGCCAGCACCAGCTCCGCGCAGCCCGCGGCCCGCAGGGCGCGCAGGCCGCGCCCGGGTGCGCCCAGGCTGATCCAGGTGTGGGGCACGTCGCGCACGGTTTCCGGATCGGCGTGGCCGGCGAGCGCCACCACGAAAACCTCGCGTTCCTGGGCGCGGCAGCGCTCGATGACGCGTCGCGGCAGGGCGCCGCCCCCGGCGACAAGGCCCAGCTTAGCCGTCATCCGTGCCGGGGGGCTGGCACAGCGGCCGGCTCGCGTCCGCGCGCAGGAACGCGAGCACCTGGGCCACGCGCGGGTCGTCGCCGTAACGCTCGGCCACCCCCGCGAGACGCTGCTGGAACGTGCCCGCCGTGCCGCAAAAAAGCTCGTTGTACGCCTGGCGCAGCGTCTGGATGGCCGAGTGGGCAACGTTCCGGCGCCTCAAGCCGACGATGTTCAACCCTTGCAAACGCGCGCGGTTGCCCATGGCCATCCCGAACGGGATGACGTCGTGCTCGACCCCGGTCATGCCGCCGATCATGGCGCCCGAGCCGATCCGCACGAACTGGTGCACGGCCGTGATCCCGCCCAGCACCGCGCCGTCCTCGACGGTAACGTGACCGCCCAGCGTCGCCTGGTTGGCCATGATGACGCCGTCACCCACCGTGCAGTCGTGCGCCACGTGCACGCCGACCATGAGCAGGCAGTCCGCCCCCACGCGCGTGTGCATGCCGCCGCCCCGGGTGCCGGGGTTCAGGGTAACGTGCTCCCGGATCGTCGTCCGCGCCCCCACGGTGAGACGGGACGGCTCGCCGGCGTATTTCATGTCCTGGGGCGTGGTGCCCACCGAGGCGAACGGGTACACCCGGCAACCGGCACCCAGTTCGGTGCGCCCCGTCACCACACAATGGCCATCCAGCACGACCCCCTCGCCCAGCTCGACCTCGGGGCCGACCACGCAAAAGGGACCGACGTGCACGTTCTCGCCCAGCCGCGCGCCCTCTTCCACGACAGCGCTGGGATGAATCTCCGTCATGTATCGTCCCGGATCATCGCCGCATAGGTGGCCTCGGCCACGACGGCGTCGTCCACGCGCGCCTCGCCCTTGAACTTCCAGACACTGCCCCGGTGGCGGATCTTGGAGACGTGCACGTGCATGCTGTCGCCCGGAACCACGGGCCGGCGGAAGCGCGCCTCGTCGACGCTCATGAAATACACCAGCTTGCCGGCGGCGTCTTCGCCCAGGGTTTCCACCACGAGCACGGCGGCCGTCTGCGCCATGGACTCGATGATGAGCACGCCGGGCATAACCGGCTGCCGGGGAAAATGTCCGGTGAAATACGGCTCGTTGATGGTCACGTTCTTGATGCCGACGGCGCTCGCGTTCGCATGAATATCCACCACCCGATCGATCATCAGGAAAGGATAACGATGCGGGATCATGTGCATGACCCGCATGATGTCGGCGACGTTGGCTTCCCCCGTCTGCGTGTCGTCCGTCATTCGTCTGTCCTTCGCTTCAGCATGCGCCGCCACATCGCAACAAGTCGAAAGAATTCCCGGGCCGGCATGGCAGGGTAGCCCGCCACGCGCTCGCCCGCTTCGACGTCGCGCATCACGCCCGCGCCCGCACCGATCTGCGCCCCCGTTCCCAGGCGCAGATGGCCCGCAACACCGGCTTGACCGGCGACGACGACGAAATCCTCCAGAATCGTGCTGCCCGCGATGCCGGCCTGGGCCACCAGGATGCAGCCGCGTCCCAGGCGCACGTTGTGCCCGATCTGAACCAGATTATCCAGTCTGCACCCGGCGCCGATCACGGTATCCCCGTTGCTGCCGCGGTCGACCGTGGTGTTCGCCCCGATCTCGACGTCGTCCCCCACGATCACCCGGCCGAGCTGGGGGACATCCATATACGGGAACGTGCTGGTATCGAACCCGAAACCCCGCTGGCCGATGCGTGCACCGGTGTGAACGCGCACGCGCGCGCCGAGATGGCACGCTTCCAGGCTGGCGTGGGCATGGATCGCGCATTCCTCGCCGACCACGACGCCCTCGCCGACGACCGCCCCGTGGCCGATGGCGCTTGCCGCACCGATCTCGGCCCCCGCGCCGATCACCGCACCGGCTGCCACGGCCGTCCCGGCGCCCAGGTGCGCCGCCGGGTCGACGGCGCGCAGCCGCAGCTGGTTGGTGTCGCGGCCGCTTCGCTCCAGCGCGTAGGCG
>CAJXKW010000044.1 GCA_913055855.1 uncultured Limimonas sp.
TTCGTCGAGCAACACCGTCGTTTGGCATTTTCTTCATGAACCGCCGTGTACGGACCCGTACGCACGGTGGTGTGGGAGCCGGGGGCGGGCGACCGCCCCGGCTACCCGATCGCGCCCAAAACAAAAAAGACCGGGTTCAGGTTCCGACACCCGAACCCGGCCCGGTATTTGCGTGCCTTATAGCGCCGAGGCTTGTATTTGACTCGCGGCCCTCATCTTTCGACAAGCTCAAGATGAGGACCGCGACGACACTCCACTTCATGGCATCGGCCATTCTACTCGGCGGCGACGAGATCCTCGCCGGTGGTCTGGTCCACCTGCTTCATGGACAGCTTGACGCGGCCGCGGTCGTCGAAGCCGATGCACTTGACCTTCACCATGTCGCCCTCGGCGACGACGTCCTTCGGGTCCTTCACGCGCTCCTTGGCCATTTCGGAGACGTGGACAAGACCGTCGCGCGAGCCCAGGAAGTTCACGAAGGCGCCGAAGTCGACGACCTTCACCACCTTGCCGTTGTAGATCACGCCCACCTCGGGCTCCGCGACGATGCCGCGGATCCAGTCGATCGCGCTCTGGGCCGTGGCGTGGTCGACCGCGGCGATCTTGACCGTGCCATCGTCCTCGATGTCCACCTTGGCGCCCGTGGTCTCGCAGATCTCGCGGATCACCTTGCCGCCGGTGCCGATGATGTCGCGGATCTTCTCCTTGGGCACGTTGATGACGTGGATCTGCGGCGCGCGTTCCGACACGCCCTCGCGCGCGCTGCCGATGGCCTTGGTCATCTCGTTCAGGATGTGCATGCGGCCCTGGCGCGCCTGATCCAGCGCGACCTGCATGATCTCCTGGGTGACCGAGGTGATCTTGATGTCCATCTGCAGCGAGGTCACACCCGCTTCGGTGCCCGCGACCTTGAAGTCCATGTCGCCCAGGTGGTCCTCGTCACCCATGATGTCGGAGAGGACCTGGTACTTTTCGCCCTCCTTGATCAGGCCCATGGCGATGCCGGCCACCGGCCGGGGCAGTGGCACGCCGGCGTCCATCATGGACAGCGAGGCGCCGCACACGGTCGCCATGGAGGACGAACCGTTGGACTCGGTGATCTCGGAGAGCACGCGCACGGTGTAGGGGAAGCGCTCCTTCGACGGCATCAGCGGGTTGAGCGCGCGCCAGGCGAGCTTGCCGTGGCCGATCTCGCGCCGCCCCGGCGCGAACATGCGGCCCGTCTCGCCCACGGAGTACGGCGGGAAATTGTAGTGCAGCAGGAAGTGCTGCCGGTACTCGCCCTCCAGGGCGTCGACGATCTGCTCGTCCTGTCCGGTCCCCAGCGTGGTGGTGACCATGGCCTGGGTCTCGCCGCGGGTGAACAGCGCCGACCCGTGCGTGCGCGGAAGGATGCCCACCTCGGATTGGATGGACCGGATGCTGGAAACGTCGCGGCCGTCGATACGCTTGCCCGTGTCCAGGATGCTGCCGCGCACGATATCGCGCTCGAGTTCCTTGATCACGCTGGGCGCGATGTAGAACGCGGTCTCGTCGTCCACCAGGCCGTCCAGGGCCTCCTGGCGGATCTGGGCGAGGGTTTCCTGGCGCTGTTTCTTGTCCGCGATGGAATAAGCGTCGCGCAGCTTCGGGCCCACGCTCTCGGACAGGCGGTCGTAGACCTGCTTCTTCTCGGCCGGGTCCTCGGCGACTTCCCAGGGGTCCTTGGCGCATTCCTCGGCCAGGGCGACGATGCAGTCGATCACCTTCTGGTACTGGTCCTGGCCGAACTGGACGGCGTCGAGCATGGTCTGCTCGGACAGCTCACTGGCTTCGGATTCGACCATGAGCACGCCCTGGCGCGTTCCCGCGACCACGAGGTCAAGCTCCGACTCGGGCATCTCGGGCTGGACGGGGTTGAGCTTGAACTCGCCGTCCTTGTAGCCGACGCGGCAGGCGCCGATGGGGCCCAGGAAGGGCATCCCCGAGATGGTCAGCGCCGCAGAAGCGCCCACCATGGCCACGATGTCCGGGTCGTTTTCCAGGTCGTGGCTGAGCACGGTGCAGATGACCTGGGTCTCGTTCTTGTAGTTCTTGGCGAACAGGGGCCGGATGGGCCGGTCGATCAAGCGCGAGGTCAGGGTCTCCTTCTCCGATGGCCGGCCCTCGCGCTTGAAAAAGCCGCCCGGGATCTTGCCGGCGGCTGCGGTCTTCTCCTGGTAGTTCACCGTCAGCGGGAAAAAGTCCAGACCCGCCTTGGGGCTCTTGTCGCCCACGGCCGTGCAGAGGACCACGGTGTCGCCGTAGCGCACCAGCACCGCGCCGTCGGCCTGGCGGGCGAAACGTCCCGTTTCCAGAACCAGCGGTCGGCCGCCCCAGTCGATCTCTTTGCGCGTAATCTCGAACATTCTCGTATCCGTCCTTTCCTCAACCGTTTACGCGCGGCCGAAGGGGAAGACCGGACCCACGCGAAAAGCGCCGCTGTTGTCCGCGTCGAGACCGCAGCCCCGTCCCGTCAGCGGTTCGGGAAGAGGCCCGATCCGGGTCACGCCTGCCCGCGCCTTCATCTTGCGCGTGTTTGACGATGAGGGCGCAATCCACGCTTCTCGCGTCGGCCCGGTCCCGCGATCCTTTGTGCGTCGGCCGCAGGCGCACAAAGGGGTGTTCATGCCGCCCCACGAGGGGGCGCTGCCGCGGCGCCCGGCCCGCCGCCGCAGGTGCTGCAGAGCGTGGCCGCGAAACGCCGCGGATCGCCAGGAAACGCCGGTCGCCCGCGTTAGCGGCGCAGACCCAGGCGCTTGATGACGTCGTCGTACTGCGCACGGTTCATGCGCTTGAGATAATCCAGCAGCCGGCGCCGCTGACCCACCATGATCAGCAGGCCGCGCCGGGAGTGGAAGTCCTTTTTGTGCGTCTGCATGTGCTCGGTCAGGTTTTTGATCCGCTCGGTCAGGATCGCCACCTGAACCGGCGTCGAGCCGGTGTCCGTTTCCGACTCGCCGAACTCGCGCACGAGTTCCTGCTTGCGTTCTGCCGTGATCGACATCTCTTGCTCGGTCTCCGTGGTTTAGAGGTTCAACACGCGGACCGGGCGAATGTCCCCACGCTCGAACCGGGCGATGGCGACGGCGCGGTCCCCGCTCTTCGCGCAGACCACGTCGCCGTTTTCCAGATCCCGGAGGAGATCGATGTGGGACCGGCGGAGCAGCGACACGCTCTGGCCGCTGCGCAGCCGGCTCGCCTCGGCCTCGGTCAGCGCCAGCGCCGGGATGTCGTCCAGCGCCGCCGCGACCGGCTGGATACGCGCGAGCGCGTCCGGACTGTGCCCGTCCGCTTCCAGCGTATCCAGGGAAATCATCGAATCGTCCGTCAAGCCGCCAACGCGCGTGCGCCGCAGCGCCGCGAGATGGGCCGGCGTGCCCAGCGCCTCGCCGAGATCGCGGGCGAGTGCGCGGATATAGTAACCCTTGCCGCAGACCGCCTCGAAGGTGGCGTGGTCGGCGTCGTCCACCGCGATAAGGCGCAGGCTCTCCAGGTACACCGGCCGCGGTTCGAGCTGGGGATCGCCGCCGGCGCGCGCAATATCGTAGGCGCGTTGCCCGTTCACCTTGATCGCGGAGTAGGCCGGCGGGGTCTGCATGGTGGCGCCCTCGAACCCCGACAGCGCCGCGGCGATCTCGGCTTCGGCCGGGCGCACATCGCTTTCGGCGACCGTCTCGCCCTCGGCGTCGCAGGTGTCCGTTCCCACGCCCCAGCGCACGGTGAAGCGGTAGGTCTTCACGCCGTCCATGACGTAGGCGACGGTCTTGGTCGCCTCACCCATCGCGATGGGGAGAAGGCCGCTGGCGAGCGGGTCGAGGGTGCCGCCGTGGCCGATCTTGCGCGGGTTCAGGGCGCGCTTGACGCGGTTCATCGCCTCCGAGGAGGTCAGGCCCTGGGGTTTGTCGAGGGCCAGCCAGCCGTCGATGGGGTTGCCTTTAGGTTTTTTCGCCATCGTCCCCGTCCGTGTCGGGCGCCGTTTCGCCGTCGCCGTCGTGTGCCGTCTGGGTATCCGCGAGGTCGCGCTGCACGCGCGGACTCTTCAGCAGCTCGTCGATGTGGGCGGCCTCGTCGAACGAGGTGTCCGCCCGGAAGCGCAGCTCCGGGGTATAGCGCAGGCGCAGCGCCTTGCCCACCTGGGAACGCAGGTAGGGCGCGGCCCGTTCGAGCGCGGGCAGCACGCGCGCCGCATCCGCGTCCCCAAAGGGCGTGACGAAGGCCGTTGCGGTCTTGAGATCCGGGCTCATCCGGACCTCGGTGACTGTGATGTTCGCCGCCATCAGCTCCGGATCGCGCGTGCCGCCATGGGCGAGAAGGCGAGAAAGTGCGTGGCGAACCTCTTCGCCCACGCGGAGCTGACGCTGGCTCGGGGTCTTGGCCCGGCGTCGCGTCATGAATTTCGGTCTTTGTTGAGCGTCTCGGCGACCTCATCCTTCGACAGGCTCAGGATGAGGTCTCAAATGTTTCGTGAGCTGAATGAAGGTTCGTCCGTCGATCCGCGAGTCGCCTCATCTTGCGCCTGTCGAAGAATGAGGCAACCAGCCGACGCCGGTTACAGCGTCCGCCCGACCTGCTGGACTTCGTAGCACTCGATGAGGTCGCCTTCGCGCAGATCGTTCCAGTTCTCCAGGGCGATACCGCATTCGTAGCCCTGTTTAACCTCCTTCACCTCGTCCTTGTAGCGCTTAAGCGTCTTCAGCTCGCCCTCGTAGAGCACGACGTTGTCGCGCAGCAGGCGCACGCCCGCACCACGCTTGACCACGCCCTCGGTGATCCGGCAGCCGGCGACCCTGCCCACCTTGGAGATATTGAAGACCTGCCGGACCTCGGCGTAGCCGATGAAGTTCTCCTGCGCGTGCGGCGAGAGCATGCCCTCCAGGGCGGCCTTCACGTCGTCCACGAGGTTGTAGATCACCGAATAGTAGCGGATGTTGACGTTGTCGCGCTTGGCAACCTCACGGGCTTTGCCGTTGGCGCGCACGTTGAAGGCCAGGATGGTGGCGTCGGACGCACCCGCCAGCGTGACGTCGGATTCGTTGATCCCGCCGACGCCCGCGTGCAGCACGCGCACCTTGACTTCCTCGTTGCCAAGCTTGTCCAGCGCGCTCTGGATCGCCTCCAGCGAGCCCTGGACGTCCGCCTTGACCACGACGGGCAGTTCCTCGGCCTGGCCCTCCTTGATGCGCGAGAGCATCTGCTCCAGCGAGCCGCGGCTCGCCGCGCCGATCTCCTTCTCGCGTTCCTTCTCCTGGCGGTACTCGGAGATTTCGCGAGCGCGCTGCTCGCTCTCCACGACCACGACCTCGTCGCCCGCCTTGGGGGTGCCCTGTAGGCCCAGGACCTCCACCGGGGTGGAAGGCCCGGCGCTCTTCACCTGCTGGCCGCGGTCGTTGACCAGTGCGCGCACGCGGCCCCACTCGGCGCCGGCGACGAAGACGTCCCCGCGCTGCAGGGTGCCGCGCTGGACCAGGATGGTTGCCACCGGGCCGCGGCCCTTTTCCAGCTTGGCCTCGATGACGTGCCCTTCCGCCGGGCGGTCGGGATTCGCCTTGATGTCGAGGATTTCCGCCTGAAGCGTCACCGCCTCGTCGAGTTCGGTCAGGCCCATGCCGCTAACGGCGGAGACTTCAACCGCGAGGGTCTCGCCGCCCATCTCCTCGGTGACGACCTCGTAGTTGAGCAGCTCCTGGCGCACCCGGTCGGGATTCGCCTCGGGCTTGTCGCACTTGTTGATCGCCACGACCATGGGCACGCTCGCCGCCTTGGCGTGGTTGATCGCCTCCACGGTCTGGTCCTTGATGCCGTCGTCCGCGGCGACGACAAGGATGACGATGTCGGTTATGTCCGCCCCGCGCGAGCGCATCTCGGTGAACGCCGCGTGGCCCGGCGTGTCGATGAAGGTGATGCGGTTCTCGCTGGGCGTAACCACCTGATACGCGCCGATATGCTGGGTGATGCCGCCGGCCTCGCCGGCCACCACGTCGGTTTGGCGCAGTGCGTCCAGCAGCGACGTCTTGCCGTGGTCGACGTGACCCATGACCGTGACCACCGGCGCTCGCGGCTTCTTGTCCTCGTCGCGGTCCTCGCCGGTGTGCAGGCCTTCCTCGACGTCGGCCTCGGACACCCGGTTGGGCGTGTGGCCGAATTCGCTGACGATCAGTTCGGCCGTCTCGCTGTCGATGGTCTGGTTCACCGTGGCCATGGTGCCCATTTTCATCAGCGCCTTGACCACGTCGGCGCTGCGCTCCGCCATCCGCTGGGCCAGTTCGCCCACGGTGATCGCGTCGGGAATGGTGACTTCACGCAAGACTTTCTGTGGTTTCTCCTGTCCGCGCTGGCGCTGCTTCTCGCGTTCGCGCTGCCGGCGCGCGGCCGCGAGGGAGCGCTGGCGACCCTCTTCGCCGTCTTCCAGCGCCTGGCTGATGGTAAGCTTGCCCTTGCGGCGCTCGCCGCCGGCGCGCTGCTTGCCGGTACCGGCGGGCTTCTTGCCCTTGCCCTTCTTCGCCTTGGCGGCACTGTCCTCGGCCGGCTTGGCGGACGCACCCTCGCCGGTCTTCGCCGCCGGCTTCTGGGCCGGTTGCGCGTCCCCGGCCGGGGCTCCTTGACCGCCACTTGCTGGGGCCGTTTCGCCCTGTCCGCCGGATTCGCGGGCCATCGGCGCAGGCGCCGCCTGCTCGCGCGCGGCGGGCTCGGCGGCCGGCGCCTCGCCGCCCGGCTCCACGGTCGCCACTTCGCCGTCCCCGGGGGTCTCGGCCTCGGCCTGCGGCGGCTGCGCCTCTGCCTGCGCCTGCTCCTCGGCCGCAGCCTGGGCCTCCGCTTCGGCCTGGCGCGCCGCTTCGTCGGCGGCGCGCTGGCGTTCCTCGGCCTCGGCGGCGCGGCGCGCCTCTTCCTCGGCCTGCCGCTTGGCCTCGGCATCGCGCTGCCGGCGCGCCTTTTCCTCGGCCTGCCGGCGCGCCTCTTCGAGCGCGCGCATGCGCGCCTGGCGCTCCTGTTCCGTCAGGTCGTGATGCGGCTGTGCCGGGGCCTGGCCCTCGCGCTCCAGGGTCTGGGTCTCGCCGCCGCGGGCGGCGGCCTCGCTGCTGGTGCCGGCGCGCGGCGCGCGTGTGCTGGGCGCCTGGGTCGGCGACGGCTGGCGGGCCGTGGGGGCGGCCGACGACTCAGCCTCGCCCCCCTTGATCTCCGTCATACGCCCGCCTTCGCCGCGCTGATAGGTGCGCTTGCGCTTGACCTCGACGGCCACCTGCTTCGACCGGCCGTGGCTGAAGCTCTGCTTCACCTTGCCCTGGTCGACGGTCTTGCTCAGCTCCAGCTTGCCTGGCCGCTTGAGCTTCAGCTTCTTGTCCTGGTTCTCGTTATCGTCCGTCGTCATGTCGCTCCAGCGCTTTCCGTTGTGCGCGCGTCCGTCGCCGACGCGGTCGGCATGAGGCCCGCCAGGCGCGTGCAGTCGCGCCGCAGGATGTCGGCGTGCCCGCCCGGCTGCACCGCCACGTGGACGGTCGCTTCGCGGCCGATGGCCGCGCCCTGCGCCGCCGCGGTGAACAGCTCGAAGACGGGCATGTCCGGGGCCCGTGCACGGGCGAGCCGGGCCAGCTTCGCCTTGCCGTCCGCGGCGCCGTCCCGCGCCTGCAACAGCAGTGCCGCCCGGTCCGCTGCCAGCGCCGCGCGCACCTTGGCAAAGCCGGCCGTCACGTCGCCGCTGCGGCGCGCCAGTCCCAGGCGGTCGAGACAGCGCCGCTGCAACAGCTCGGCCGCGCGATCGGCCAGATCCTCGGGCACCGTCACCGGCGCGCGCGCCGACCGGGCGAAACGTCGCCGCCGGCGCGCGTGTTCTAGCATATCCCGGCGTGGCAGACACCAGATTCCACGCCCCGGCATCTTCTCGCCCGGGTCGGGATGGACCGTGCCGTCGGGCGCAACGACGAAGCGCAGCAGCCGGGCGGCCGGATGGACCTCGCCCGTGGCGATGCAGCGGCGCTGCGGGCCGCCGGCATCGCGGGGGGATTCATCGGCGGGCGAACTTGCCCCGGTGCGGCTCTTGACTGCCGTTCGCGCCATCGCCTCCGTCCGTTCGCGGGCTCACGCCCGGGCCTCATCGCCGTCCGCAGCCGTCTCCCGGTCCGGGGTTTCCGCCGCGGTATCGGCTTCGTCGAACCAGTGAGCACGTGCGGCCATGATGATGCGGTCCGCCTCCTCGGTGCCGGGCGCGTCGTCACCCAGCAGTTCGATGAGTTCGTCGTTGGCGAGCTCGCCCAGATCGTCGAGCGTCTTGATGCCGTTCTCGCCCAGTTTCACCAGCATGGGCGCGGTCAGTCCGTCGATCTCGGCTACCGCGTCGTCCACGCCAAGTTCGCGGCGTTGCTCGGTGGCCTGACGTTCCTGCTCCTCCAGGTACTGACGCGCGCGCGAGCGCAGCTCCTCCGCCACGTCGTCGTCGAAGCCCTCGATCTCGGTGAGGTCCTCCAGCGGGACGTAGGCCACCTGGTCGATGGCGGTGAAGCCCTCGGCCACCAGGAGGTGCGCGATGACGTCGTCCACGTCGAGGGCGTCGATGAACATCTGCGAGCGCTGGTGGAACTCCTCGCTGCGCCGCTTGGACTCCTCCTCCTCGGTGAGGATGTCGATGTCCCAGCCGGTGAGCTGCGAGGCGAGCCGGACGTTCTGGCCGCGCCGGCCGATGGCCAGGGAAAGCTGGTCGTCGGGCACCACCACCTCGATGCGGCCCTGGTCCTCGTCCAGGACCACCTTGCTCACCTCCGCCGGCGCAAGGGCGTTGACCACGAAGGTGGCCGGATCGGGCGACCACGGGATGATGTCGATCTTCTCGCCCTGGAGTTCGTTCACCACGGCCTGCACGCGGCTGCCGCGCATGCCGACACAGGCGCCCACGGGGTCGATCGAGCTGTCGTGCGAGATCACGGCGATCTTGGCGCGGCTGCCCGGGTCGCGCGCGACCGACTTGATGTCGATGATGCCGTCGTAGATCTCGGGCACTTCCTGGGTGAACAGGCGCGCCATGAACTGTGGATGGCTGCGCGAGAGGAAGATCTGCGGGCCGCGCTGCTCGCGCCGGACGTCGTAGATGTAGGCGCGCACCCGGTCGCCGTTGCGGTAGGCCTCGCGCGGCAGGGTTTCGTCGCGGCGGATGATGGCCTCGGCCCGGCCCAGGTCGACGTGGACGTTGCCGAACTCGTTGCGCTTGACGATCCCGTTCACGACCTCGCCGACGCGGTCCTTGTACTCCTCGTACTGGCGCTCGCGCTCGGCCTCACGGACCTGCTGGGTGATCACCTGCTTGGCCGTCTGGGCGGCGATGCGGCCCAGGTCGATGGGCGGCAGCTCCTCCGTGACGAACGCGCCCACCTGGATATCGGGCTCTTTCGCGCGCGCGTCATCAAGCCGGATCTGGGTGTGCTCGTCCGTGACCTCCTCGACGACCTCGCGGAACCGGCGGAGCTTCACCTCGCCGCTGCGGCGGTCGATGTGCGCGCGGATGTCGTGCTCGTGGCCGTACTTGGCCCGGCCGGCCTTGGAGATCGCGGCCTCCATGGCCTCGAGCACCTCTTCCTTGTCGATGTTCTTTTCCTGCGCCACCGCCGTGGCGACCTGGAGGAGTTCGGTGCGGAACGCCGTTGCCGTATCCATGGGTGTCGGTTCCGTTCGTGGTTGTCTCCGGCCCTGCGGGCCCGTGCGGCGCGCCGTCGCGCCGGCGTCAGCTCGCGGCGCCGCCGCTGGTCTGGGTTGCGGCGATCAGCTCGTCGGTGAGCACGAGTTTCGCCTTTTCGATGTCGTCGAAGGGGAGTTGCCACTCGGTCCCGTCGACGTCCATGCGAACGTCCGACGCCGTGACGCCCAGCAGCTTCCCCTTGAAGCGGCGCCGGCCGGCGCGCGGCTCGGCCATCTCCACGCGCGCGTCGAAGCCGGCCCAGACCTCGAAGTCGTCCAGCCGCGTCAGCGGCCGGTCGATGCCCGGCGAGGAGATCTCCAGGTTGTACTGGCTCCCGATCGGGTCCTCGACGTCGAGAATCGCCTCCACCGCGCGGCTGACTTCCGCGCACGCGTCGACATCCATGCCGCCGCCGTCGCTGCGCTCCACCATGATCTGCAGGCGGGTCTCGTGCTTCTGGCCGCCGGACAGCAGGGTGCGCACGATTCGATAGCCCATGCCCGTGAGCGTGGGCTCGATCAGCGTCTCGATCCGCGCGGCCGGGCCGCTGCTCGTCTTGCGCCACGTGCGCGTTTCGGTTTCGGGCTGCGGGTTGCTGCCCACCTTGCGTGCTCCGTCGTCGTTGTGCTGCGTCCGTTGCGGCCGGCGCCGGGCACGGCTACGCCGGCCGTCGGTGCGCGTTCGCATGCGTTGGGAACAAAAAAGTGGGCCGCGCGGCCCACTGTCCCGGCCGTCCGGCGCGCGCTTTCGCGTCTGCGCCGGTTCAGTGTATGGCAGAAAATAGCGCCCACAATCCGGGGCCGCAAGTGGGCGTGGCGCCCATCGCGCGCCCTCAGGCGGTCCGGCGCCGCCGGCGGTAGCGCAGGAACACCGGGGTGCGCCCGGCCTCGATCGCCTTTTGCTCGTAGCGCGTGGGCGGCCAGTCGTCGGCGCGTTCGCGCCAGTCCGCAGGTCGCCGCGCCGGCCACGCGAACGCCGGGTGCCGGTGCAGCTCGATGGCCATCCAGCGCTGATAGCTGGGGTCATCCGTGGCCAGGCGCAGCTCGCCGTCGTCGGCCAGGACGCGCGCCAGCATGTCCAGATACGGCGCCTGGATGAGCCGTCGCTTGTGATGGCGGCGCTTGGGCCAGGGATCGGGGAACAGGACGAACACCTTGTCCAGGACGGCGTCGGGCAGGGCCTGCACCAGATCCCGCGCGTCCCCGGTGTAGCTGCGCACGTTGTCCAGGCCGGCCGTCTCGAGCTGGCGCAGCATCTTGGCGATGCCGTCCTGGAAGTATTCCGCGCCGATCAGCCCAACGTCGCGGTGGGCCTGCGCCTGCGCGATCAGGTGCTCGCCCGCGCCGAAGCCGATCTCGAGCCAGACCGCGCGCGGCCGGTTTGGGAACAGGCCGAACGGATCGAGTCCGGCAGCCGGATCCGGCTGCGGAATCGCGATGCGCGGCCCGAGTTCCGTCAGCGCGCGCTGCTGCGCCGGGCGAAGCGGCCGGCCCTTGCGCCGGCCGTGGAGGTTGCGCGCATGCGACGGCGCAGCCCCAGCGTCGCTCGCAGACGGGCAGGGCGCGTGCCGGGCATTGGCGGGATGGTTCTGCGACATGTCCGGGCAGGTAGCGCGTCGGCACCCGGCTTGACAAGCCGCGCCCGGCGCATCCGGCGGCTGTATGGGGCGCCGCGTCAGGCGTCGCCGAGGTTGTCCGGATCGATGCGCTCCTCTTCCGAGTCCGGTGCGGGGGCCGCCAGTGCCTTCGTAAGCTCGAACAGGCGCTTGCGCATCATCGGGTCCTGGATGCGGTAGTATGCGCGCACCAGCTCCAGGGTCTCGCGTTTGGCCAGGGGATCCGGCTCGTACGCCGCGCCTTCCTCCTGCAGGCCCTGCATCTGGGCGGGCGAGCTTTCCTGCGTCTCCGGGGTCATCTCCTCGAAGAAAAAGCCCACCGGCACGTCCAGCACGCGGGACAGGTCGAACAGCCGGCTCGCCCCGATGCGGTTCGAGCCGCGTTCGTACTTCTGCACCTGCTGGAAGGTCAGGCCGATGGCCTCGCCCAGCTTTTCCTGACTCATACCCAGAAGCGTGCGCCGCAGCCGGACACGGCTGCCCACGTGCACGTCGATGGGATTGGGGCGGCCGGTTCCCCGGCCCGTGGACTCATTATCCGTCATCTCGGAAATCCAGACCCCTGTTACGCGTATACGTTGCGGATTACCTTTTAGGCATAGCGTCGTATGTGGTCAAGGATACCTCGAAAAGACGTACCAGCCCCGGTCACAACACGTGCAAGCATCAATGATGCGACGGATCGGCGCGTGATTTGAACACGCTGCACGCGTATCGCGAATCGGATCACTCGGGCACACGGCTGTGTGTGGCGTACCGGTCGCCTGGGGAGTCGGCCCCGTGGATCAGCGGCGGCGAATCGCGGCGAAGACTGCGGCCACGGCGAGCCACAAAAGTGCGGCCGCGGTGTCGGCGAAACGGGCGTAGGACGTGGGTGCGATCGCTGCCGGGAGCGGGCTGTCCAGGACCCCTTTTTCGCCAAGCCCCAAGCGGGCGCGCGTGCGGCCGAAGGGGCCGACGACGACACTGATGCCCGTGTTGGCCGCGCGGACCAGGGGCAGCCCCTCCTCGAGCGCGCGCAACCGGGCGCTGGCGAGATGCTGGTAGGGACCCGAGCTGACCCCGAACCAGGCGTCGTTGGTCACGTTGAGCAGCCAGCCGGGCCTTGGTTGGGCTGTGACCGCGCCGGGGAAGATCGCCTCGTAGCAGATCAGCGGCGAGGTCGGCGGTGCGCCGGGGACGGACAGCGTGCGCGCCCCGGGTCCGGCGGTGAATCCGGTGCGGCCGGCGGTGAGCTTGGGAAGGGGCAGCCAGTCCTGCAGCGGCACGTACTCGCCGAAGGGCACCAGGTGGAACTTGTCGTAGCGCGCGCGCGTGCCGCCGTCCGGCCCGATGACGAAGAGCGAGTTGTACAGCTCACGCGTACCGGCCCCGGTGTTCAGCCGCGGCAGCCCCGTGAGTAGCGCCCCCGCCGGCGGTGCCACCGTGGCGAAAGCCCGGCGCAGGCCGTCCGTCTTCGACGGGAACAGGGGCACGGCCGTCTCCGGCCAGATCACGTGGGTGACGTCGCCCAGGCCGGGTCGGCGGGTCAGGCGAAGGTGCGTCTTCAGATGGGCGAGCCGCTTGTCCGCGGCCCATTTCTCGCGTTGCGGCACGGCAGCCTGAACGATGCGCAGCCGTACGCCCTCGACGTCGGCGCTGCCGGGCACGGGCGCGCGCGCGAGCCGGGCGCTACCGCCCGCCGCCAGCGCGCCCAGGAGAAGCACGGCGAGGCCCGGCAGCGCCCAGCGCCGCAGGATGCCATCGTCGGCCGCCAGCGTCGCGGGTGCAGCGGCGGCGAGGAGCGTGACCAGGCTCAGCCCCCAGGCACCCCAGAGCGCCGCGCTTTGTTGCATCACGGGCCAGGGGTCCCACGCGGTCGCCAGCAGGTTCCACGGGAATCCGGTCAGGATGTGCCCGCGCAGCCAGGACGCCAGCATCCAGGCCAGGGTCAGGGCGAGTACCCGCGCGGCCGTGCTGCGGCAGGGCAGGGCGTGCACGGCGAGGGCGGCCAGGCCGGTGAAGATTGCCAGGCCGGCGGCGAGCCCGGCCACGGCGAACGGCATCATCCAGCCGTGCACCTCGGCCTGAACGAGAAAGGCGATGCCGATCCAGTACAGCCCGGCGCCGAAGAAGCCCAGGCCGAACGCCCAGCCCAGCCAGAACGCGCCGGTGCGTGTGCGAACCCCCTCGATCTGCCAGACCAGCCCGGTGAACGCCGGGATCAGCAGCGGGACAACATGGATCGGGGGCAGGGCGGCCACGGCAGCCGCGCCCAGCGCCGCCGCCAGGGCGAGCCGGCGCCAGCCGGCGAGACGGCGAACCCCCTCGGCGAGCCGGCGGACGCCCGTTCCGCCCAGTGCCGCGGCCGCCTCGCGCGCCTCGGCGGTCAAGCGATGTCCTCGGCGTGGGCCAGATGGGCCGGCGTGTTCCGGATGCGCAGGCGTTTTACACGGCGCGGGTCGGCTTCCATGATCTCGAAGCTGATCCCGCTGTCGTGGACGATGAGTTCGCCCCGGGAGGGCACGCGCCCGGCGAGGTAGACCACGAGCCCGGCGAGGGTGTCGATGTCCTCCTCGCGCTCCTCGTCCGAGAGGATGGCGCCCACCCGCTCCTCAAACGCGTCGATCTCGAAACGTGCATCGGCGACCAGCGAGCCGTCGGGCCGCTCCAGGATCTGCGGACTCGCGGCGACGTCGTGCTCGTCCTCGATCTCGCCCACGATTTCCTCGACCAGGTCCTCGATGGTGATGAGGCCGTCGATGCCGCCGAATTCGTCCACGACCAGCGCCATGTGCACGCGCGACTGGCGCATCTCCATGAGCAGGTCGAGAACGGGCATGGAGGGCGCGACGAAGAGCACCTCGCGGGTGATTCGCGAGAGCTGGAAGCCGTGCTTGCTCTTCGCATGGGCAAGCACGTCCTTGATGTGGACAAGGCCCACCACGTCGTCGAGCGTCTCGCGGTAGACCGGCACGCGGGAATGCCCGCCCCGGCTCATCAGCTCGATCAGGGCGTCGAGGTCGGCGTCCACGGCGACCGCGCAAATGTCCGCGCGCGGCACCATCACGTCGTACGCCGTGTGCAGCCGCAGGTTGAGGATGTTGGCGAGCATGACGCGCTCGTGCGCGCCGATGGCAACGGGCGCGTCGTCCGCGCGCTCGCTTTCCTCGATGATCTCTTCCAGGGTCTCGCGCAGCGAGCTGTCACGGTTCTCCGAGCGCCAGAGGCCGCGCAGCCACGCGCCCAGCACCTGGGTCAGCCCGGCGTGGCCGTTGCCCCGGTTTGCCGCGCGTTTGCCGTTACCGTTGCCGTTGCCATTGCCGGTGCCGCCGCCCGAATCCGGCAGCCGGCGACCGGCACCCGGGACATCGGCCGCGGGTTCGGGGCTTTCGCGTTCGCTCATGACACGTCTCCGGCAACCGGGGCGTCGTCGTCGCCGTAGGGATCGGCCACCCCCAATCCGGCCAGGATCGTCACTTCGCGCGCCTCCATGTCCGCTGCCTCGCCGGGCCCGCGCTCGTGGTCATAGTCGAGCAGGTGGAGAACACCGTGCACGGTCAAGTGGACAAGGTGATCCGCCGCCGTCTTGCCCTGTTCCCGGGCCTCGGCGAGTACCGTCTCCAGGGCCAGAACGATCTCCCCCAGGAAGGCCGGCATGCCCGGGACCCGCGGCGTTTCGGCATCGTGCTCGGCAAAGGAAAGGACGTTCGTGGGGCTGTCCTTGCCGCGGAAATCGCGGTTGAGCCCCTGCACCGTGGCGTCGTCGCCCAGGACGACGCTCACCTCGACCGCCGCGTCGGGAACGCGCGCCGCGGACACGCCCGCCAGCGCGGCGCCCACCGCCCGCTCGACGAGTGCGGTCGCCTCCGGAATGACCGCCGGCCAGTCGCCGGCGAGAACGCTCACATCGCAGTCCAGTGATCGGTTCGGCGGTTCGTCGCGCATCGTGGTGGCTCAGGACCCGTCCCCGTTACGCCGTTTCGCCGCCGGCGCTGCCGTTGGGGGCGCCCGCGCCCGTACGGCGTTCCGCATCGCGCGCCTCGTAGGCGCGCACGATTCGCGTGACCAGATTATGGCGCACCACGTCGGCGTCCGCGAAGCGTACCATGGACACACCCTCCATCCCGGCCAGCAGGTCGCAGGCGTCGTGCAATCCCGAGGTCTCGCCCGCGCGCAGGTCCACCTGCGACGGATCGCCGGTGACGGCCATGCGGCCATGCTCGCCCAGCCGGGTGAGGAACATTTTCATCTGCACGGGCGTGGTATTCTGCGCCTCGTCCAGGATGATGAAGCAGTTGGCCAGGGTGCGCCCGCGCATGAACGCCAGCGGCGCCACCTCGATCTCGCCGGACTGCAGCATCTTGACCACATGTTCGCCGGGCAGGAGTTCGTACAGCGCATCCTGGAGCGGGCGCAGGTAGGGGTCCACTTTCTCGCGCATGTCGCCGGGCAGGAAGCCCAGGCGCTCGCCCGCCTCCACCGCCGGCCGCGAGAGGATGATCCGGTCCACCCGCCGCGCCATCAGCATCTCGACGGCCACCGCGACGGCGAGGTAGGTCTTGCCTGTGCCCGCAGGCCCCAAGCCGAAGACCAGGTCGTGGTCGCGCAGGGACTGGATGTAGGCCGCCTGGCGCGGCGAGCGCGGGGTGATCTGGCGGCGGCGCGTGCGGATGGTCAGGTTCTCGGCGTGCAGCGTGTCCGCGCCGGCATGCGGGGTTTCCGCGGGCGCGTCAGCGAGCCGGACGGCCGCGTCGACCTCGTGGCTGTCCACGTTCATGCCTTTCTTGAGACGCTCATAGAGCGCGCCCAGCGCCTCGCGGGCGGAATCGCGCGCGGCGTCGGGCCCCGTGATGGCGACCTGATTGCCCCGGGTGGCGATGGAGACGCCGAGTTTCTGCTCGATCCGGGCAATATGCTGGTCGTGCTCGCCGAACAACAGCGGCAGGAGGCTGTTGTCGTCGAATTGCAACAGCGTAGCGGATTGCAGATCGTTGCGCGATACGCCAGTCAAACGGCCGCTCTCTCCTGCGTGACCTCTCCGGACTCCCAGATGGCGGTGGCGATGGTTCCGTGCAAGCTGCTCGGATGCGCGTGGGTGATGTCCACATCGACCATGTGGCCGAGCAGCCGCTCGGGGGCGCTGACATGAACGCTCTGCATGAACGGGCTCCGCCCGACCAACTGGCCGGGGAGCTTGCCGCGGCGCTCCAGGAGAACGGGCAGGCGCCGACCCACCGTGCGGTGGTTCATCGCCTGCTGCTGTGCCGCCAGGAGCTGCTGCAGCCCGGCCAGGCGCTCGCCCTTGACCGCTTCGGGCACGTGGTCGTCGTGCGCCGAAGCCGGGGTTCCCGGGCGCGGGCTGTACTTGAATGCGTAGGCGTGGGCGAACCCGACCCGGCCGACGAGATCGAGCGTGGCCGCGTGGTCGGCCTCCGTCTCGCCCGGAAAGCCCACGATGAAGTCCGAGGCCATGGCGATGTCGGGACGCGCCTCGCGCAACCGGTCCACGATGCGCCGGAAGGCGTCCGCAGTGTGGCCCCGGTTCATGGCGTGCAGGATGCGGTCCGAACCCGATTGCACGGGTAGGTGCAGGTAGGGCATGAGCTGCGGCACGTCGCGGTGTGCGGCGATCAGCTCGTCGTCCACGTCGCGCGGGTGCGAGGTGGTGTAGCGGATGCGCGCCAGCCCTTCGATGTCCGCGAGTTCCCGTACCAGCCGGCCGAGCCCCCACTCGCCGCGGCCGTCCGGCGCGGCGCCGTGATAGGCGTTGACGTTCTGGCCCAGCAGGGTGATCTCCCGCGCACCCTGCGCCACCAGGCGGCGTGCCTCGGCCAGGACGTCCGCGGCCGGGCGGCTGAACTCCGCGCCGCGGGTGTAGGGGACGACACAGAAGGTACAGAACTTGTCGCAGCCCTCCTGGATCGACAGGAACGCCGCCGGACCGTCGGTCATGCGCTCCTCGGGCAGGGCGTCGAACTTCTCGTCGGCGGGAAACTCGGTGTCGATGACACCCCGGCCCGGTCCCAGGCGCTCCGCTTGCGCGATCAGCTCGGGTAGGCGGTGATAGGTCTGCGGCCCCACGACGAGATCCACCTGAGGTGCCCGGGCGAGGATTTCCTCGCCCTCTGCCTGGGCGACGCAGCCGGCGACGGCGATCAGCGTGCGGCCGCCCCGGGCCGCCTTGTCGTCCTGCACGGCGCGCAGGCGACCCAACTCGGAATACACCTTTTCCGCGGCCTTTTCACGGATGTGGCAGGTGTTGAGCAGGATCATGTCCGCGTCGTCGGGCGTGTCCGACGGCCGATACCCGAGCGGCGCCAGCAGCTCCGCCATGCGGGCGGAGTCGTAGACATTCATCTGGCAGCCGTAGGTCTTGATGTAGAGCTTTTTGCGCACGTCGTCTCCACGCTTCGCCGGTCACGGCCGCGACCATACCGCCGCTTCGCGACCTGAACGCAAGATAACACCGAGAGGGGCGGCGACCAATTCCACCTGTGCCGCGTTCGCCGGATCCGCGGGAAAGCCGTTCACGCCGCCTTGGCCGGCGGCTCCTCCGGCTCGCGGTGCCCGGAGAGTGCGTCGGAAACGCCCTGGCTGACCCGGGACCAGCAGTGCTGGCTGAGCGCCTTGCGCGAACCGAGCTGGTCGATCGTGACGGGGTCGTGGAAGGTCACGTCGACGGTCACCGTCCCCAGCGACAGCGCCGCCCACATGTGCGGCAACAGGTCCATGTCGCCGTACCAGGCGAAGAACGGGCGCAGATAGCGGCCCATGGGCAGGCCGTCGAGCTTGCTGTAAGCGATGGAGACGGGTTGCACCGTCAGCGCTGCGCCCCCGGGCCGGCGCTCGGCGACGGAGAACAGCGCGCTCTTGAACGGCAGGATGCGGTTGCCGTCGCCGCTTGTGCCCTCGGGGAACAGGATGAGGTCGTCGCCCGCCTCCAGGCGGTGTTGCATCTCGTCGCGCTGGACGGCCGCGCGCCGCGCGTCACGGGCGATGAACACGGTGCGCTGGAGCTTGGCCAGAAGGCCGAAGAACGGCCAGTCCGCGACGTCCGCCTTGGCGACGAAGGACGCGGGCAGCTCCGCACCCAGGATGGTGATGTCCAGGTAGGACACGTGATTCGCGACAAAGAGGGTGGGGTGCGCCGTGGACGGCGTGCCGTGGCGCGCGATGCGCAGCCCCAGCAGGCGCAGGCATCGCGCATGGTACCACTGCGGGAAACGCTGGCGAATGGGCGCGCGCGACGCGACGAGCACGGCCTGGACGGGAATGCATACCAGGGTGAACGCCACATAGACGAGGATGCGTGCGAACGCGCGCGTTGGCGAGGAGAACGCGATCGCCGCCATGGCCGCCTCAGCTCTCGCCCCGCGCGCCCGGTTCGTCGCGCGTGAGGTGGCGCACGTAGCGGTCCGTGACCTGATCCGTCTTGACCACCACGCAGACGTCGGTGGTGTTGAAGTGGTGATCCACGACCGCCCCGTCGCCGACCACGCCGCCCAGGCGCAGGTAACCCTTGATCAGCGGCGGCAGCTTCGCCAGCGCCCGCTTGGGATGGATGGCATCCACCGGCAGCCGGTTGAGGGTCTCGTAGTACGCCGGCAGCGCCACCGGGCGCAGCGCCGGCGGGGCCAGGTGATAGTGGTGCAGGTAGCTGAGCTGCTGGGCGAGTTCATCCGGGTCCGTGCCGTGCATCGAGCCGCAGCCGAACATGATCTGCACGTTGAAATGCAGCACATATTCCGCAATGCCGCGCCACATGAGCTGCATCAGGCTGCCGGTGCGGTAGCTGCGCGCCACACAGGAGCGACCCAGCTCCATGATCTCGCCCGGATACTCGACGAGCGGCGTGATGTCATATTCATCCGCCGTGTAGAATTGGCCGGCGCGTTCGGCCTGCGGCCGGCGCATCAACCGGTAGGTGCCCACCACCGCGTCCGCGCCTTCGCCCAGGGTATCGTCGAAGACCAGGAGGTGGTCGGCATAGGGGTCGTAGGCGTCGAACTCGCGCCCGCACGCGCGCTGTTCCGCCGTCGGTGTGGCGGCCATCTCGTCGATGAACACGCAATAGCGCAGGCGCTGCGAGGCCGCGACCTCGTCCGGTGTTTCGGCGAGGCGAATCCGAAGATTGCCAGCCACGGCATCGACCGGGCGCGCGGCGCCACGCTGCGGAGCCTCCATCACGGCTGTCTCCTCAACGGCATCTCGCGCGGCAGAAGGCACGGTCAGCGCACCGGCGTCAAGACACACACCCATCCAACCCCGCGGCGCGCACGCCCAACGTCTGATGCACGGCACGCAGGGTGTCTCGGCCGCCGCCGGCTCAGCCCTGGCTCTGCTCCGGGTTCTGGTTGCGCGAGCGCGTGCCCAGGCCGATTTCCTTGGCGAGTTTGCTGCGCCGCTTGGCGTAGTTGGGCGCGACCATGGGGTAATCGGCGGGAAGGCCCCACTTCTCCCGGTAGTCGTCCGGCGTCATATTGTAGACTGTCTTGAGGTGGCGCTTGAGCATCTTCAGCTTTTTGCCATCCTCGAGACAGATCAGATAATCGGGCGTAACCGATTTCTTGATCGGAACAGCGGGTGTGGGCTTGTCTTCCGTCTTGCCGCCGTCCTTGGTCACGCGCGTGAGCGACGCGTGAACCTCGCGGATCAGCTTCGGCAGATCCTCGACCGAGACGCTATTGTTCGAGACATGGGCTGACACGATTTCCGTGGTCAGGCCGAGCATATCTTTCTGGTTCGTTTCCTCAGTCATGCAGCAACCCAAATCTTCTTACTTGGCTTGGTGATGTATAGATAACGCGGGTTGCGTAAGCAACAATAAATTCGGTTCCAGTGTCCAACCTCGCTCGACCGCGGTTAGCCAATTCTTAACAGCGCAGCGGCATTCGACCCTGCTGGCCGAATTACCATTCGCAAGATCGTTCCGGTTGCCGTGGCAAGGCAACTGTCCCCCGCCGGCCGGGATTCGTCCTGGCGTTCAGGCGAGGGCGCGCGCCAGAACCTCGGCATCCGCCGGTGCCCCGTCCCGGGTTGCATAATAGCCGGGCCGGGTGCCCACGCGGGTGAACCCGGCGGCCGTGTAGAGGCGATGGGCGGCCGCGTTCTCGTGGCATACTTCCAGAACGATACGCCGGGCCCCGCGTTGTCCGGCCGTTGCGAGCACGTCCGCCAGCAGGCGGCCGCCCAGACCCCGGCCGCGCGCCGCCGGCAGCACCCCGATGCCCAGCAGCTCGGCTTCGTCCGCGATAACGCGGGCGAAGGCGAAGCCGAGGGGCATGCTTTCGCCGTAAGCGCGCCCCGTCGCGACGCGCGCGAATCCGTCGCCGGATTCGAGTAGATGCCGCAGCGCCCCCTCATCCCACGGGCCGTCGCCCACCGTCTCGGCGTGCAGTCCGGCGATCATGGGCGCATCCAGGCCGCCCGCGGGGGCGATCCAGGCGCTGTCCGACGGCTGGCGCATGGCATGGACTCCTCAGGCCGTTGTGGCGCGTCCGCCGGGCAGGGTGACGTCGGCGCCGCGAAGGTACAGCGGCCGCGGCGTGACGCCCGATCCGGCCGCGGCCGCGTCGGTGAGCACGCGTACCAGCGCCGCCGGATCCGTGATCGCCGTGTCCGCGACCACCTCGACGGCCCGGTGCGTCGTCGCAACAGCCTCCGCCGCTGCCGCCGCGGCGTCGCCGGCGACGCGCCACGGGGCGTCGGGAAGCTGCGCCGCCAGGGCCTTGGGTTCGGCCATCCAGGGCTCATCCCGGGGGGTTCCGTCGGGCGCGCAGCGCTGCAGGCAGAACTCGGCCCGGCGCGCATCCAGGGCCACCAGGATCGGCCGGTCGTCATCGGGTGCGCGTGCGGCTGCCGCCGCGCCCGTGACGGCGAAGCGGCTCGCCCCCACCACGGGCCGGTCCAGCGCCAAGGCGTAGCCGCGCGCCGTCGCCAGCGCAATGCGCACCCCGGTGAAGCCGCCCGGTCCCGTGGTCACGCCGATGGCATCAAGGTTGCCCGGGACCACGCCGGCGTCCGCGAGCACGGATTCGATCAGGGGCACCAGGCGCTCGGCCTGCCCCTGGCGCATGCGCTCCACACCCTGCGCCAGCAGTGCGCCCTTGCGGGCGACGGCGGCGACGCAGGCGTGCCCGGCGGCGTCGATCGCCAGCAGCGTATCTGGCCGGGTGTTGGCGGTGTCAGTGTCCATGGACGGGTCCGCGGCTTTGGGGCAGGCTGGGCACGCCATTCGCGCGGGCGCGCGCTCCGTCCCGATATCCTGGAGTGTCCAACCTCATGGATCTGGTTCCCATCGGTCCGCCGAACCACGATGTCGTGCTTGATTTGCGCTACGCCACCGCCGACAACGTCACCGGGGTGCCCATCTATAACCGGCCGGTGGCGATGCTGCATCCCGAAGCGGCGGAACGGCTTGACGCCGCCATCGCGCTGGCACGACCGCTGGGCCTGCGTTTCAAGATCTTCGACGCGTTCCGGCCCACCGAAGCGCAATGGCGGCTGTGGCACGCGTTTTCGTCAGACGAGTTCGTCGCCGATCCGCGCAAGGGCTCGCCGCATTCGCGCGGGGCGGCCGTCGACCTGACGCTGATCGACGGCGAAGGGCACGAGCTTGAGATGGGCACCGGCTTCGACGCCTTCACCGCCCAGGCGCACCATGCGCGCACGGACATCCCGGTGGCGGCGCAGCGCAACCGCGCGCTGCTGCTTGGCCTGATGACGGCGGCGGGCTGGGACAACTTCATGAACGAGTGGTGGCATTACCAACTGTTCCAGCCGCGCCGCCTGCCGCTGATCTCGGATTCGGCCCTGGCCGAGCCGATGATGGCCTGACCCGTGCGGCTCACGCGATCCGGCACGCCTCGTCGAAGCTCAGGCGGACGTCGCGCGGCGGGAGCGCCTGCGGATCGCCGTAGCCGATGTTGCACAGGAAGTTGACCTTCCATTTGCCTTCGGGGAAGAAGGCCTCGTTCACCATCTCCTTGTCGAAGCCGGACATGGGCCCGCAATCGAGGCCGAGGCTGCGCGCGGCGATGATCAGATAGGCGCCCTGCAGCGAGCCGTTGCGGAAGGCATTTTCCTGGATGGCGTCGGGCTTGCCGGCGAACCAGGCGCGCGCGTCCGCCGCCTGGAACAAGCGCGGCAGCTTTTCGTGAAATTCCAGGTCATAGGCCACGATGGCGGTGGCCGGTGCGGCCATGGTCTTGTCCACGTTGCCCGTCATCAGCGCCGGTTTGAGCCGCTCCTTGGCTTCGGGCGAGCGGGCGAACACCACGCGCATGGGGCTGCAGTTCGCGCTCGTCGGCGCCCACTTGAGCAGATCCCAGAGCTGGCGCAACTGGTCGTCGCTGACGTCGCGATCCAGCCAGCCCTTGTGCGTGCGCGCCTCGCGGAAGATCCGGTCGAGCGCCTCGTTGGACAGCGGCTCGTTCATGACAGGCGTGTCCCCCTCGTGCTGTGGTCGTGCGAGACGTGCGCGCCCGCGGCGCCGTCGCGCCGGCCGGGCATCGGCGCGTTCCTCGCAGAGGTGGCACCGCCGGCATCGCCGGGCAAGGCCGGCTTTGGCGCGTTGTGGGACCTTGTTGTCCGGCGTGTCCCCCCGCTAGACTTTCAGGGTAGCCGCGCCGCAGCCGATGCGCGGCCGCTTTCTTTGTGGAGGTGCGATCGTGGGCTTTGCCCGTTTCCTGGCCGCCGCCGCGGTACTCGCCGGGCTTGCCGGACCGGCGGCGGCCCAGCCGCCCGTGGACAACGGCGCCGCGGTGGTCATGTACCATCGCTTCGGCGACGACCGCTATCCGAGCACCAATATCCGGATGGACCAGTTTAAGAAGCACGTCGCCGAGCTGAAGAAGGACAAGTATACGGTTCTGCCGCTGCCCGAGATTGTCGCGGCCCTGCGCAACGACGAGCTGCTGCCCGACCGGGCCGTCGCCATCACCGTGGACGACGCCTACACAACCGTCTTCGAGAACGCGTGGCCGGTGCTGCGCGAAGCGGGCTTCCCGTTCACGCTTTTCGTGGCAACCCAGCCCGTGGATCGGGGGCTGGCGAGCTACATGACCTGGGAGCAGATCCGCACGCTCGCCCGCTCCGATCTGGTCACCATCGGCAGTCAGACGCACAGCCACCCGCACATGCCCGCGCGCGCGCCGGAAGCGAACCGGGCGGATCTGGCGAAGAGCCAGACACGTTTCCGGGAGGAGCTGGACCGCGCACCGGAGCTGTTCGCCTATCCCTTCGGCGAGTACGGCGACGCGGTGAAGACGGTCGTGCGGGAGGCGGGCTTTGCGGCCGCGTTCGGCCAGCATTCCGGGGCGATCGGGCGGCTGACGGGCCGATTCGAGCTGCCGCGCTATGCCATGAACGAGGCCTACGGCAGCATGGACCGGTTCAGGCTGGCGGTGAACTCGCTGCCGCTGCCGGTCACCTCGGTGACGCCCGACGATAACAAGCTCACGCCGGCGGAGAACCCGCCCATTTACGGCTTCACCGTGCACGATTCCATCGAAAGCATCGCCGGCCTCAACTGCTTTGCCAGCGGGCGCGGCGAAGTCACGCTCAAGACGGTCATGGAAAGCCGGGTGGAAGTGCGCCTGGACAAGCCCTTTGCCGAAGGCCGGGCGCGCATCAATTGCACGCTCCGCGGCCCCGACGGCCGCTGGCGCTGGTTCGGCAACCAGTTCTTCGTCGCCGGGGAATAGGGACACCGCGCGCCGTTATGCCGGGCCGCCCATCACGAGGAACGCCAAGAGCGCGCTGCACGCGATGATGGCCGCGGGTAAGCGTGACGCTTCCGGCTGGCCGAGGCGACAATGCCGGTCGAACCCGTCGCGCATGGCCCGGGCCTCCTTTTCCGACAGCGGTTGTTGGGACTGCGGGGCGGCTCCCGCCGGCAGCCTTGCTGCGGCCGACGGTCGCGTCGAATGGCGGGAAAATTGGGCGGAACGGCCGGCGCCAACAAGCGATCCCCGTGCATAGCGCGTATGCGGGCGGCGGGATCAGGCGATGGCGTCCACGTCCTCGTCGCTGAGATTGCCGGGGACCACCGTGACCGGGATGCGCAGCTTGCCGATCATCTTACCCGTAAGCGTGGAGACCAGCGGGCCGGGGCCGCCCGAGCCGGGATTCGCCCCCAGGACCAGGATGGAAATGCGCGGCTCCTCGGCGATCAGCTTGAGCAGGGTTTCCCGCTGCGATCCCTCGCGCAGGTACAGGATGGGCGTGCGCCCGGACCATTCCTGGACCTTGGCCGCATAGCGCTGAAGCAGCTTTTCCGCCTCCGCGCGGGCGTCCTTGCGCATGAGGTCGCCCACGCCCATCCAGTACTTGAAATCGTTGGGTTCGATGACATGAAGCAGCGCGACCCGGCCGCCGGTGTGCCGGGCACGGCCGCAGGCGAAGCGCAGCGCCACGCTCATCTCGGCCGTGTTGTCCACGACGACGAGGAAAACGCGGCTACTCGCGGGATCGCTGCGCGCGGCGTCGCCGTCGCCGTCGGGTCGGTCCGGTGCCATGGCCTGCCTAGGTCTTGCGGAAGACCGAATGCGCGGCCCATCCTGCCACCAGTGCGATCGTGATCGCAACGAGGCCGTACAGGCTCGCGCGGTTATAGGCGAAATCGTGGATTTCGGCCTCGACGCCCACCTTGCCCACCATCAGCGGCGTCGTCTGGGCGCCCACCACCCGGCCGTCGCGGAGATAATAGGTCTCCACGGTGTAGCTGCCCGTGGGGACGTTGGCGGGAAAGCGGATGTCCGCGCGGAACAGGCGCTGGCCCAGAAAGCGCACCTTGCCCACCTCGGCGTGGTAGTGGCCTTCGCGTGCCTTGGCGCGGATCAGGGCGTCCCGCCAGGCCTCGGCGACGTTGGGCGATGCCTTGGCGCGCGGCAGGGGCAGTTCGAGATGCTCCAGCCCCATCTGCTGGCGCGCCCGGACCTGGGGGAGCGCGATCTGGTCGAGCGGCCCGCTTGCGTTGACGGCGTAGTAGCTGGGCACGGCGGCGAAGGTCATGCTCGCCGTGTTCATCCAGATCCCCAGCACGCGCGATTTACGGTGCATGCGCACTTCGCGCTTGGGCCCCTGGACCACCACGACCACGTCGCCCGGCATGTCCACGGCGCCGAAGAGCAGCACCTCGCTGCCGGCGAAGCCCATGGTGATGGCCACGAGGTGTTCGGAAAGATCGGCGACGAGCGGTTCGTTGGGCTGCGTGGAACGCACGGGCAGCGCGACCAGCAACAGCGCCAGCAAGCCGGGGAGGACCGTACGCAAAAGCCGCGTCATGGCGTTGGCCCCAGGACGTACAGGTCGGCCGGCACGCTCACCAGATCGTAGAGAAGCCGGCCACCGGTGAGGAGAACCAGCACACCCAGCAGGATACGCAGGGCGTCGCCGGGCAGGTGCGTTGCCGTGCGGCTGCCGTACTGGGCGCCGACCACCCCGCCCAGGAGCAGCAGCAGCGCCAGGACGATGTCCACGGTCTGGTTCTGCACCGCCTGCAGGAAGGTCACGTTGGCGGCGACGAAGATGATCTGGAACAGCGAGGTGCCGATCACCACCGAAGTGGGCATGCCCAGGATGTAGAT
>CAJXKW010000045.1 GCA_913055855.1 uncultured Limimonas sp.
CCCTCGACCTCGCTGTGGATCTCGTTGGTGCCCTTGTAGAGCAGGAACAGGCCGCCCGCCATGAGCACAAGGTCGCGCGCGGCCACCTCGAAGCCGTAGATCGTGGCGAAGGGCGCGGTGAGCGTGGTCAGCCACGCGATCGCGCTCAGGAGCAGCAGGCGCGTGACCAGCGCGGCGCCAATACCGAGCTGGCGCGCACGGGGCTGCTCGCGCTCGGGCAGCTTGTCCGCGAGCACCGAGATGAACAGGATGTTGTCGATACCGAGGACGACCTCGAGAACGGTCAGCGTGGCCAGGCTTGCCCAGGCCTCGGGATCAGCGAGCAGATCGATCATGGCGTCCGTCGCCGGATGGTGGCCGCGTTCGGCCGTGCCCCCTCCGGCGTACGCCGGAGGGCCGGCCCGCCCTGCGTCGAACACGCATACCCGGCCGCGCGCAAGCCCCTTCTTGACCGCGCGTGCCGTGGTTTCTGCCGGTTACGGCCGGCGTTCGGGCCTATTCGCCGACCTGGTCGGCGCGCCGGCGCATCAGCCCGGCAATGCGCTCCAGGCTCCCGGCGACGCGGCGCAGGGCGGCGGGCGAGAGCTTCTCCGGCCCCACCATGGGGCGGATGGCGTCCAGGACTTCGCGCAGGAACGGCCCCACGGCGATACCCGTTTCCGTGTTCGCCGGACCCTGCGTCTGGACCTGAGCCCGGGCGGGGGCTCGCCGGGGCACGTCGGCGAGCGCGGCGCCACCGGGCGCGCCCGCAGCCGCCATGGAACGCTCTGCCACCGCGGCCGTCGCGGTCGCGTCCGAGCCGCCCGTCTCCGCGGCGCCCGCGCGCGGTAGGCTCCGGCCCTTGCGCTTGGCGCGCACGAAGGTGTCCGCGGCGCGCTCCACGCGCGAGACGACCTGCGCGATGCTGCCCTGGGAGACGCCGTATTCGCGGGCCAGGGCCGCACCCGGTTCCCCGTTCTTGTAGCGCAGCGCCAGATCGACGTGCTGTTCCGCCGATAGCCGCCGCTTGGTACCGCGTCGACGATTGGCGTCGAGCGTGTGACAGAGATCTTCCCGAGTAACGTGTGTTTCCGAGTTCTCCGGCACGTCGGTCAAAAGCCGGAGGTCGATCGGATCGGCAAGTTGTGTGGTCATACGAAGCCCTCTAGCGAACGCGTTCTGTTTGTGCATGCAAAAGCACGGGCGCACCCTTGACTCCATACAGAATGGCCACGCATTGGCCGCGTGTGCAAGCACCGCTATTCCAAAACCTTTCATTTTAGCCTTGAAGGACACCGTCGGCGGGCAGCGCGCCGGCACACATACGTGTGTATGATGTGGCGATCCCGCCGCGATGTCGCGTGGGCGCCGCGACACGCGACAGGTGGCGCGGGCGGCAGCCCGTTTAACGGCAGCGAATCGGCCGTGCGTGGCCGCAAAACAGGTTTTGCGGCGCCGGGTCTACGTGGGGCTTGACCTTCCCGTCACGGGAACACCCACACCACAGTTGGCGACAGGGTGCACCGGCTCGCTGCGTGAAGGCGCGAACGCGTCGAAGGTCACGGGTAAGCTGCAAAGCCCTGTTCGGATTTCGCCATGAACGTGCGTTGACGCGCGGCGGACATGCCGCCTGCGCCGGTTTCGGGGCGGGCGCGGGAAGAGAGGATGGCGAATGCGACGCGGTCTCGGGCTGGGGGCGGTTGGCTTGATCCTGCTGGCGGCCCTCGCGGCTTGGCGGACGGCCGGCACGCCGGCGGGAACGGCCGAGGGGGAACGGGCCGACACGGCTGCGCTCGCGGCGCGCGGCGAGGCGGTCTACGCCGCGCACTGCGCGGCGTGTCACGGCCCCGACGGCGCCGGCCAGGCCAACTGGCGCGTGCGCAAACCGAACGGCAAGCTGCCCGCCCCGCCGCTCAATGGCACGGGCCACACCTGGCATCACCCGGATCCGCAATTGCGTGCCATGATCACCGACGGTGTCGCCGCGATGGTGCCCGGCCCCTACGCCACGGACATGCGCGGCTTCGGCGACCGGCTGAGCGACGCGGACATCGATGCGGTTCTTGCGCACATCAAGACCTGGTGGTCGCCCGAACACCGGGCGCGGCAGGCCGAGATCACCGCCCGTTCGGGAGACGCCGGATGAGCAGGGGGCGCAACCGGAAAGCAAAGCCTGCCGCCATGCACGGGCCGGGCGCGGCCGGCTTGCCTAGACGAAATCTTTACGTCCGCAATCCCAGGCTTCGAGGCGGTGTCCGGTCGTGCGTCAACGCACCTCGCTGTGCCGGCATGGAGCCTGGGTATGGTGATCCTGCGCGCCGCAATGCTAGCCCTGTTCGGCCTGACCGCGTTCGCCGGGGCGCCAAAGGGTGCGGATGGCGGGCCGCTGGATCGGCTGACCTTTTATACCGAACCCTATCCGCCCAACCAGTACCGCGAGGACGGTCGGCTCAAGGGCGCGCTGGTCGAGATCGTGGCGGCCGTGTTCGACCGGGCGGATACCGCGCTGACCCGCCGCGACATCCGGATGGTCCCCTGGTCGCGCGGCTATAAGCGCACCCTGGAGCGTCCCAATACCGCGCTTTTCGGGACGGTGCGAACGGACCTGCGCGAGGACAAGTTCGTTTGGGTTGGCCCCCTCGCGCCGACGGCGCAGGTGGTGATCGGCCCCAAGGCGGCGGATCACGAGCCGGCCTCGCCGGCGTACTTCAACGCCTTTACCACCCTGACGGTGCGCGAGGATGTAGCGGAGCAACTCCTGCTTGCGCGCGGCGTCCGCCGGGCGAACCTGCTGAGCGTGCACGATCCCGACCTGGTCCCGCGGATTCTGCAGTCCGACCGTGCCGAGTTCTGGGCCTACGGCCGACGGGTTGCGTTCCACATGCTGGCCGAGGCCGGCATCGCCGACGCCTATGAAACGGTTTACACGCTTGAGGAGGGGGCGCTCTATCTCGCCCTGAACAAGGATACCGATCGCGCGGCCGTGACGGCGCTGCGCGAGGCGCTGGCGGCGGTGAAGCGCTCGGGCGAGCACGCCCGGATCCTGGCGAACTACCGGTAACGCGCGCCGGCGGCTAAACCGCCTCGACCCGCTCGGGCGGCAGGATCAGCGCCGCGCGCGTGCCGCCGTCTTCCGGCGTTTCGATGGCGAGCCGGCCGCCGTGCTGCACGATGAAGCTGTGCGCCAGGTAAAGCCCCAGCCCGAGGCCTTCGTGCCGGCGCGCCAGGCCGGCTTCGCCCTGCACGAAGGGTTGGCGCAGATTTGCACACGCCGCTTCGGGAATGCCCGGGCCGGCGTCGGTGACCGCGATCTCGTACCCGCCCTCGGCCGTGCGCGCGCCGGTTACCCGGACGGTGGTTTCGGGTGGTGCGAATTTCACGGCATTGGAGAGAAGGTTCACCAGCGCCTGTCGCAGCAGCCGATAATCGCCGATCAGGACGAGACCGGCCTGCGCGCGCCGGCGTACGGCGATGCCGCGCGCCTCGGCCTGGCTGCCCACCATGTCCGCGGCCGTGCGGACCAGGGTTTCGGGGGCGATCTCCCGCTCGGCCAGGTCGAGCTTTCCCGATTCCGCGCGTGCGGTGGCGAGGATGCTGTCCAGGATCTCCAGCAGGTGCTGGCCGCTTTCCCGGATTTCGCGGGCATAGTCGCGATATTCCGGCATGCGGTTCGCGCCCAGGCGTTCCTCGGCGATCAACTCGGCGAAGCCGTTGATCTGATTGAGCGGCGTGCGCAGCTCGTGGCCCACCGTGGCGAGGAAGCGCGACTTGGCCGCGCTTGCCGCTTCCGCGCGCGCCCGGGCGTCCAGCGCCTCCTGGTAGAGCCGGCGCATCTCGCTGACGTCCTCCTGGACCGCAAGGTAGCAGCGCAGCCGCCCCTGCGCGTCGTGGACCGGGCTGATCGACCATTTCATGGTGAACGGCGTGCCGTCGCGACGGTAGTTTACGGTCTCGCCGCGCCAGGTCTCCCCCCGCGCCAGGGTTTCCGCCATGCCCTCGAAGATCCGGTGGTCGGTCGCCGGCCCCTGGAGCACGCGCGGGGTGCGGCCCGCGATTTCCGCGCGCGGCCATCCGGTCATCGTCTCGAACGCGGGATTGCAGTACAGCACGCGCGGTCCCGGGGCGGTGAGCCTGGGTTCGGTGATCAGGACGGCCGCCCCGGCCGCATCCAGGAGCTGAAGGTCGCAAACCTCGGCCACCCACGTGCTCGTCGGCAACGCCGTCCCAGTCATGGTTCGCTCGTTCCTTTTTCACCCCGCGCGCCCGTGCGGGCACACCGCGCGGCTTGCGCGCACGCCGGCGCCGTTACCTCGAAATTGCACCCGTAGCCGGGGGAAACAAGCTGGTCCGATCACGGCGCCGTGTCGCAGCCGCCCGTCCGCCGTGTCACCGACCCGCGGAACGAACGCGTCCGGCGCTCGGCACGCGCTGCGCTCGGCATTTGCGTCGCACCCCGCAGCCGTTTAGCCTGATCGCGATCACGGCGCGCCCACGGGCGACCACGGGAAGCCGGTGCAATTCCGGCGCTGCCCCCGCAACTGTGAGCGGCGAGCCGGCGCCCTTGACGCCACTGGCCTTCGGGCCGGGAAGGCGGGCCGCCCGGCAAAGACCCGCGAGCCAGGAGACCGGCCGTGATCGCCAGACCATCGCCGAGCGGGGCGGGGTGCACCCGCGGTCGGGCGGTCATTCGGCTTTGCGCGCTGCGCGGCTGTGTGTCCTCCAGATCCGCGTTCCCGTCCCCGCGTATCGGGAATTCAGTGGGGGATGACACATGAACAGACAGATTCTTCGCACCGCGGCATTCAGCGCCGTCATGGTGCCCGCCGCCGCATACGCGCACACGGGCATGCACCCGACCGGCGGCTTTTCGGCCGGGCTGACGCACCCTTTCCTGGGCCTTGATCACGTCCTGGCGATGGTGCTCGTGGGCGCCTGGGCCGGGATGCAGCGGCGCGCCGCGATGCTCGCGCTGCCCGCGGCGTTCCTGGCGCTCATGGCCGTGGGCGCGGGTGCCGGCCTTGCCGGCGTGACGCTGCCCGCGGTCGAGCTGGGCATCGGCCTGTCCGTCGTCGTCCTGGGCGCGCTGGCTGCCGCCAACGTGCAGCTTCTGCCCGCGCTCGGCGCCGCCGTGGTGGGCGTTTTCGCCCTGGCGCACGGGCACGCCCACGGCGCCGAGGTGCCGGCCGGCGCGAGTGCGCTCACCTACGGCGCCGGGTTCCTCCTGGGCACCGCCGCGCTGCACGCCATCGGCATCGGGGTGAGCCGCATGGCGCGCAAGCCCGCCCTTCAGCACGCCGTGCGCGCGGGCGCCGGGGTGGCCGGCCTGGCCGGCGTCGCCATCCTGCTCGGGCTGTAACGCCCGGGCCGGCGGCGCCGCGCGCCACCGGCACAGCGACGGCGCGACAAGCGGAGGACGGCGTGCAACGCAAGATTCCGGCAACGATCATCACCGGCTTTCTGGGTGCCGGGAAGACCAGCCTGATCCGGCACCTGGTGAGCAACCCGGGTGGCCGGCGCATCGCCCTGGTGATCAACGAGTTCGGCGACCTCGGGGTGGACCGCGACCTGCTCACCGGCTGCGGCATCCCGGGCTGCCGGGACGAGGACGTGGTGGAGCTGGCCAACGGCTGCATCTGCTGCACCGTGGCCGACGACTTCCTGCCCACGATCCAAACCATTCTGGCCCAGGACCCGCCGCCCGATCACATCGTCATCGAGACCTCGGGCCTGGCGTTGCCCAAGCCGCTGGTGAAGGCGTTCGGCTGGCCCGAGATCCGCAACCGGGTCACGGTGGACGGCGTGGTTGCGGTCATCGACGGCCGGGCCGCGGCGGACGGGCAGTTCGCCACGGACCCCGAAGCCGTCCAGGCGGCGCGCGAGCAGGACCCGAACCTGGACCACGAAAGCCCGCTGGAAGAGCTGTTCGAGGAGCAGATCCAGTGCGCCGATCTGGTCGTGGTCAACAAGGCCGACCTGCTCGACGACGCGGCCATGGCGGCGGCGCACCGGCACGTCGGTCGGCATCTGCGCCCCGAGGTGAAGACGGTGAACTGCCGCGACGGCGCGCTCGATCCCGCCGTGTTGCTCGGCATCGATGCGGCCGCTGAGGACGACCTCGCCGCGCGCCCGTCGCACGTCGACGACGGCGAGGACCACGACCACGACGACTTCGACAGCTTCGTCGTGCGCCTGGGCACGGTCAGCGACAGCGACGCCGTGGAATCGCGCATCCGGCAGGCGGCGAGCGACCACGGCGTGCTGCGCGTCAAGGGCTTCCTCCACGTGGCGGGCAAGCCCATGCGCCAGGCGGTCCAGGGCGTGGGCGGGCGCATCCAGCGCTATTTCGACCGCCCGTGGCAGGGCGACGAAACCCCGGACAGCCGGCTGGTCATCATCGGCGAGAAGGGGCTCGACCGCGCGGCGATCGCCGGGGTCCTGAACGCGGAGATCGTCTAGGCGGCCGCCATGCACCTGCTCGCCACGACGCCCGGGGCCATCGAGGACGGCAGCGAGGCCGTCGATCTGGGCCAGACCCCTGGCGAGGTTGTGGTCGTCACGGCGGCCGAGACCGAGCTGGCCTGCCTCGCCGCGGCGCACGACCGGCTGGGCGATGCCGCGCCGGATCTGCGTCTGGCCAATCTGCTCCAGCTCGGCCACAACATGTCCGTCGACGTTTATGTCGAGCAGGTGATCAGCCGGACCCGGCTGGTCGTGCTGCGCGTGCTCGGCGGTGAGCGCTACTGGCCCTACGGCGTCGAGGAGGTCGCCGCATGCTGCCGGCGCCACGGCATCGCGCTCGCCGCCGTGCCGGGCGACGACAAGCCCGACGAGACGCTGATGCGGCACAGCACGCTGCCGCGCGCGGCCGTCGCGCGTATCTGGAGCTACTTTGTCCAGGGCGGCATCGACAACGCGACCGAGCTGCTGCGTTACATGCGCAGCCTGATGGGCGCCGAGCTGCCCTGGCGCGAGCCGGCGCCGCTGATGCGGGCGGCGCTGTACTGGCCGGACCTGGCGCAGCCCGGCCTGGCTGACCTGCGCGCCCGCTGGCAGCCGGGCCGGCCCGTGGCCGCGGTGGTGTTCTATCGCGCGCTGTTCCAGGCGGGGAACCTGCGCGTCGTCGATGGCCTGATCGATGCGCTCGCCGCGCGGGGAATCAACGCACTCCCCATCGCCACCTTCAGCCTGAAGGAGGAGGTCGCCGCGGCGATCGTGCGCGACCTCATCGCCGAGGCCGAGCCGGACGTCCTCCTCAACGCCACCGGGTTCGCCGTTTCGCGCCCCGGCGCGGCGCGTACCGAGACGCCTTTCGACGCCGTGGACGCGCCCGTGTTCCAGGTTGTCTTCGCCGGCGGCACCGAAGAGCAGTGGCGCGCGCGCACCAACGGCCTGTCCGCGCGCGACATCGCCATGAATGTGGCGCTGCCCGAGGTGGACGGGCGGATCCTTTCGCGCGCCGTGTCGTTCAAGGGCAATGCCCGCTGGCACGCCGCGACGCAGTGCTGGATCACCGAATACACGCCCGTGCCGGATCGGCTGGATTACGTCGCCGAGCTGGCGGCGCGCTGGGCCAGGCTGCGGCGCACCGCGCCGCAGGACAAGCGGGTGGCGGTCGTGCTCGCCAACTATCCCAACCGCGACGGCCGGCTCGCCAACGGCGTGGGCCTGGATACGCCGGCCGGCGTGGCCAACGCGGTCGAACGCCTTGCGGCCGAGGGCTACGACGTGGGCGCAGCCCCGCGCGACGGGCGCGGCCTGATGGATGTGCTCACGGCCGGGCCGACGAATGCGCCCGACAGGGGGCCACGCAGCGGCGGCGCGACGCTGCCGCTCGACGCGTATCGCGCGTTCTTCGACAGCCTGCCCGAGACGCTGCGCACGCGTGTCACCGAGCGCTGGGGCGCGCCCGAGGCGGACCCCTTCGTCGCCGGCGACGCCTTCGTCCTGCCGGCGCACCGCTTTGGCAACCTGGTCGTCGCGGTCCAGCCGGCGCGCGGCTACAACATCGACCCCGTGGAGAGCTATCACGACCCGGATCTGCCGCCGCCGCACGGCTATCTGGCGTTCTACGCCTGGCTGCGCGGTGCGGGCGGTGACGGTGAAGGTTTCGATGCGCATGCGGTGATCCACTTCGGCAAGCACGGCAACCTGGAGTGGCTGCCCGGCAAGGCGCTGGCGCTCGCGGCGGACTGCTTTCCGGAGGCGGCGCTGGGGCCGCTGCCGCACCTGTATCCCTTCATCGTCAACGACCCGGGCGAGGGCAGCCAGGCCAAGCGGCGCACGGCCGCCGTGGTTGTCGACCACCTCACGCCGCCCATGTCGCGCGCGGAGACCTACGGCCCGCTGCGCGAGCTGGAGATGCTCGCCGACGAATACTACGAGGCGGCGAGCCTGGACCCGCGGCGGCTGCCCGAGCTGCGCGAGCGCATCCTCTCGCTCACCCGGGTGACCGGCCTCGACGAGGATTGCGGCATCGATCCCGATGAGGACGCGCAGAGCGCCCTGCAGAAGCTCGATAACCACCTGTGCGAGCTGAAAGAAACCCAGATCCGCGACGGCCTGCACGTCTTCGGCGAGTCGCCCGCGGACGGCCTGCGCACGGACACCCTGGTGGCCCTGGCGCGGGTGCCGCGCGGCGACGGCACGGGCGGCGACGCCAGCCTGCTGCACGCGCTCGCGACGGACCTGGATCTGGGCGAAGGATTCGACCCGCTGGACGCTGAAATGGGCGCGCCCTGGGACGGACCGCGGCCCGCGGCCCTTGAGAACACCCCGGATACCTGGCGCACCGCCGGTGACACCGTGGAACGGCTGGAGATCCTGGCGCGCGCCCTGGTCGCGGGGGAGCAGGCGGCTCCCGAAAGCTGGTCGCACACGGGTGCCGTTCTGGCCCATATCCGGGAGACGCTCGCGCCGCGCCTGGACGCCTGCGGGCGGGCGGAGCTGGACGGCCTCGTGACCGGCCTGGCGGGCCGCTTACTCGAGCCGGGGCCGGCCGGCGCACCCACGCGCGGCCGGCCGGACGTGCTGCCCACGGGCCGCAACTTCTACGCCGTGGACTCGCGCACCGTGCCCACGCCCACCGCATGGCAACTCGGCTGGGCCTCGGCGTGGCAGCTCATCGAGCGGCACGCCCAGGAGCACGGCGACTACCCGCGGCGCATGGCCGTGTCCGCGTGGGGCACGGCGAACATGCGCACCGGCGGGGACGACATCGCGCAGGCGCTGGCGCTGATGGGGGTCAAGCCGACCTGGGACACCGCCAGCGGGCGCGTGACCGGCTTCGAGATCCTGCCCGCGGGCGTGCTGGGCCGGCCGCGCGTGGACGTGACGCTGCGCGTCTCCGGCTTCTTCCGCGACGCCTTTCCCGCCCAGATCGACCTCGTGGACAGCGCCGCGCGCGCCGTGGCGACGCTGGACGAGGACGCCGAACACAACCCGCTGGCGGCGCAGTACGCCGCCGATCGCGAGGCGTTGCTGGCCGAGGGGGCGGACGCCGAAACGGCCGAACAGCGCGCCGGGCACCGCGTGTTCAGTTCCAAGCCCGGCGCCTACGGGGCGGGGCTGCAGGCGCTGATCGACGAGAAGACCTGGACGGGCGACGCCGACTTCGCCGACGCATTCCTGACATGGGGGAGTTACGCCTATGGCGGCGGCGCCGAGGGCGCGGCCGAGCGCGGGCTGCTGACGGAGCGCCTGCGCGGTGTCGAGGCGGTGGTGCACAACCAGGACAACCGCGAGCACGACATCCTGGACAGCGACGATTATTACCAGTTCGAGGGCGGCCTGACGGCCACGGTGCGCAGCCTCTCGGGCGAACAGCCGAGCGTCTACCACACCGACCACAGCCGCCCGGAAAGCCCGCGCATCAAGACGCTGTCCGAGGAGATCGCGCGCGTCGTGCGCGCCCGCGCGGTCAATCCGAAGTGGATCAACGGCGTGATGCGCCACGGCTACAAGGGCGCGTTCGAGATGGCGGCCACGGTGGACTACCTCTTCGCCTTTGCCGCAACGACGCACTGCGTGGGGAATCACCACTTCGATGCGGTATTCGACGCCTATCTCGGCGACGACGAGGTGCGCGGCTTCATTGCGGATGCCAATCCGGCGGCGCTCCAGGAGATGAGCGCGCGCTTTCAGGAGGCGATCGACCGCGGCCTGTGGCAGCCGCGGTCCAACATGGCGCACGATCTCTTGGCCCAGTGCGCGGGCGATTCCCCGGATGCGGAGGCGGACCCATGAAGACCGAGGGCATGAGCGAGGCCGAGGCCGACGCGCGGCACGCCGAGAAGATGGCCAAGAAAAAGGCCGCGCGCGAGAAGATGCTGGCGAGCAAGACCAACGAGAAGGGTCTTGTCGTCGTCCACACCGGCAAGGGCAAGGGCAAGTCCACGGCCGCGTTCGGCATGGTCTGCCGCGCGCTGGGCCACGGTTTCCACGTCGGCGTCGTGCAGTTCGTCAAGGGCCGCTGGGAAACCGGCGAGCGCGCCGTCCTGGACGCGTTTGCCGATCAGGTCACGCTCAAGACCATGGGCGAGGGCTTCACCTGGGAGACCCAGGACCGGCAGCGCGACATCGCCGCCGCGCGCGCGGCCTGGGACGCGGCGAAGGCGATGATCGCCGACCCGGGCTACAGGATGGTCCTGCTCGACGAACTCAACATCGTCCTGCGCTACGATTACCTGCCCATCGACGAGGTCGTACAGACGCTGCGCGACAAGCCGGCATCCACCCATGTCCTCGTCACCGGCCGCAACGCCAAGGACGAAATGCTGGAGGCCGCGGACCTGGTGACGGAGATGACCATGGTCCGCCACCATTTCCGCGCCGGCGACATGAAGGCACAGGCCGGCATCGAGTTCTGATGCCGGCCGCGCCCTGCCGGCAGGGCAGGTATGGCAATCAAACCCCGGCTGCCTCATGTTTCGACAAGCTCAACATGAGGCGTCTTGATGCCGTTCTCGTCCCGAAAATCTGGCCACACCCTGAGCTTGTCGAAGGGTGAGGTTCTGTCATGCCAGCGATGGGAACGCGCCCGCTACGACACGTCCTCGTGCTCGTGGTCGTGCTCTTCGCCCTGTTCGACGAGCACATCCACGGTCACGCTGCCCGCGTCGGCGAAGGTGAGCTTTGTGTGGAATTGCTGACCGACGTTGAAGTGCCGGCCCACGTCGTTGAAGACGATGTGTGTGCCGCCGGGCTGGAACGTGATGCGCTGGCCGGGCTTGATGACGACGGAATCGAGATTGCGCGTCTTGAGGGCGCCGTCCTTGCCCACGACCTGGGCCTGGAACACCCCGTCCTTGGCGAAGGGAACCTCGGCGCCGACGAGCCGCGCGGCGTCGTCGCCGGTGTTCTTGATGGTCAGATAGACGTCGATGGCGTGGGCCATGTGGCCCGTGGCCTGCGTCCAGGCGTGGCTGACGCGCAGGTCGCCCACCTTGGCGATCTCGCCGTCGTGGTGCGCGGTTGCGGGGAACGCAAGCAGACTCGCGGCCACAAGGCCGGCCGAAATCCGACGAAGCATACAACGCCTCCCTCGGGGCCCTCCGCCCCGTTCGTGGTGGTATGTCCGGAACGGCAGGTCTCCTGGCTCGCGGCTGGCTAACGCCCGACTTCACCTTCCCGGGCGCATCGAGCGCCCAGTGGTCAACGAAGCCGGACTCACCGCTCACAGTTGCGGGGGCAGCGCCGGATTTTCACCGGCTTCCCTTTTGAACTTCCGCATGGAAGACCGTCCCGAAAACCCCTGTAGCAACCATGGCCAAGGGCTGCAAACCGCCTTTCGGCTGCCATGTCAAAATGTCCCGGGCTCACGCGGCGTCGATGACGTGGGCGAAGGACCCGGCAACGCGCCCGGAAACCGCGCCCGCTGGGCCGAGATCGGCGCCGTGCGCGTTGGACATGCGGGCGAAGGGGATCTCGGGATCTTCACGCACGACCCGGGCATAATGGAACTCGTGCCCGCGCAGTTCGCCGCCCCACGGCAACGGCGTCCCGGGATTCGGCCGAATCGTGCGATAGCCCAGGTGCAGGCGTGGCTCGGCAAAGCTCGTCGCCACCGGCAGCAGGCCCAGCATGCGGTGCGCCGTGCCGCCGGCGTCGGTGAGCGTCTCGCCCAGGGTCATATAGCCGCCGCACTCGCCGTAAATCAGCGCACCGGCGTCGGCGGCGGCGTGCATGCCGTGTCGGAAGGTTTCGTTCGCCGCGAGCGTGCCGGCGTGCAGCTCGGGATAGCCGCCGGGCAGGAACACCGCGTCGCAGCCCGGCGGCGGCGCCTCGTCGGCCAAGGGCGAGAAGGACGCGATTTCCGCCCCCGCGGCGTGCCACGCGTCGAGCAGGTGCGGGTAGGCGAAGCAGAACGCCGCGTCGCGCGCCACGGCGATGCGCTGCCCCGGCGGCGGCAGGGCGGGCGTGCTGCCGTCTGGCGCGCTGGTTGCGCCGGGGCGGGCGGCCTCGCGCAGCCGCGCCAGGTCGATGTGCGTTTCCGCAACCCCGGCGGCGTGCTCCAGGAACGCCGCCAGGTCCGGGTGCTCCCCGGCGGGGACGAGGCCCAGGTGGCGTTCGGGCATCGCCAGGTCGGCCTGGCGCGGCAAGGCGCCCAGCACCGGCACGCCGATTCCGGCCAAAGCGGTGCGGAGGATCGCCGCGTGCCGGTCGCTGCCCACACCGTTCAGGATCACCCCGGCCAGCGTGATGTCGCGCCGGAAATCCCGGAACCCGGCGACGAGCGCGGCGACCGAATGCGCCTGCCGCGCGGCGTCGACCACGAGCACCACGGGCCAGCCCGTGCGTGCGGCGGCTTCGGCCGTGCTCGCCGCCTCGCCCACGGCGCCGTCGAACAGCCCCATGACCCCTTCCGCGATCACCAACTCGGCATCCTGGGCGGCGCGCGCCATACATTCGGCGCGCGTGGCCGGGCGCATCGCCCAGAGATCGAGGTTATAGGCGGGGCGGCCGCAGGCGGCGGTGTGGAACATGGGGTCGATGTAGTCGGGGCCGATCTTGCACGGGCCCACGGTCGTGCCCTGCCGGGTGAATGCGCCCAGCAGGGCCATGGTGACCGTGGTTTTGCCGCACCCGGAGTTGGGCGCGGCGATCACGACGCCCGGCGGTCCCGTCATGGCGGGGGCTAGATCGGCGTGTCCGCGCCGGGGGCGGGGTGGGCCCCGATGGCGCCGTCCGCGCGGCCCGTTGCGCGGGCGAGGGACAGGAGCTTGCCGCGCATGGCCACGCTCGCGCCCAGCACGGCGATCGCCGGCGGCGCGATGCGCGAGCCCGCGACGTCGGCCACGCAGCGGTCCAGGGTTGTCTCCAGCACCGCCTGGCTGGGCAGGCTCGCCTGCGAGATCAGCGCCATGGCCTCGTCGCCGCGTCGCCCGGCGGCGAGCAGGCGCTCGCGGATGGGCGCCAGGTGCTTGAGCGCCATGTAGAGCACGAGCACGGGCGAGCTGCGCGCCACCGCTGGCCAGTCGATGGCGTCGGGCACCACGCCGTCGGAGCTGTGCCCGGTCAGGAACGTGATGGTGGCGTTCACGTCCCGGTGAGTCGCCGGGATGCCGGCGTAGGCGAGCCCACCCACGCCCGCGGTGATGCCGGGGACGATGCGGAACGGTACGCCCGCGTCCACGAGGGTCTCGGCTTCCTCGCCCCCGCGGCCGAAGACGAAGGGATCGCCGCCCTTCAACCGGAGCACGCGCCGGCCCGCGCGCGCCTCGGCGATCAGGCGGTCGCAGATGTCGGGCTGCGCCGCCGAGGGCTTGCCGCCGCGCTTGCCGGCGTACACCAGGGCCGCGCCCGCACGGGCGAGCTGGAGGGCCTGTTCGTTGACCAGGGCGTCGTAGACCACGACATCCGCCTGCTGCAGCCCCGCCATGGCGTGCAGGGTGAGCAGCCCTGGGTCCCCGGGCCCCGCGCCGACCAGCCAGACCCAGCCGGGCTCCAGGGTGCCAAGGGCGAAGGGAAGATCGTCCATCGCGCCGTTCGCTGCCGTGAGCTTCGCCCCGCGCTTGGATCGGGGCACGAGCTGCCCGTATAACGTCCACATGAACGATGCGCCAGACCGCCCCCTGCGCTACGGCTGGACCACGGGCGCCTGCGCCACCGCGGCGGCCAAGGCCGCGTTCACCGCGCTGGTCGGGAGTGATTTCCCCGATCCCGTCGCCATTGCGCTGCCCAAGGGGCACACGCCGGCGTTCCCGCTGGCCGCGCACAGCCTCGACGCCGGCGAAGCCGCCGCTACGGTGATCAAGGACGCCGGGGACGATCCCGACGTCACCCACGGCGCCGAGATCCGCGCGACGGTGCGGCGCGGCGCCCCCGGCGCGGGCGTGGTCTTCCGCGCCGGCGAGGGCGTGGGGACCGTGACCAGGGCGGGCCTGCCCGTCGAACCCGGCGAGCCGGCGATCAATCCGGTGCCACGCCGGCTGATCGCGGCGGCCGTCGCCGAGGTTGCCGAGGCGCACGGCGTTGCCGGCGACGCTGAGGTCACCGTGGCGATTCCCGACGGCGCCGAGATGGCGCGGCACACCTGGAACCCGCGCCTTGGCATCGAAGGCGGGCTGTCGGTGCTGGGCACCACGGGCGTGGTCACGCCGTATTCCTGTTCCGCCTGGATCGACTCCATCCACCGCGGCATCGACGTGGCGCGCGAGGCGGGCTACCGGCATGTGGGCGCAGCGACCGGCAGCACCTCGGAGAAGCTCATCCAGACGCTTTATGGGTTGCCCGAGACCGCGCTGCTCGACATGGGGGATTTCGCCGGCGGGCTGCTCAAGTACCTGCGCCGGCACCCGCTGCCCGCCATCACGATCGCCGGGGGCTTCGCCAAGATCGCCAAGCTGGGCCAGGGCGCGCTCGACCTGCATTCCCGGCGCAGCCAGATCGACCGCGCCTGGCTCGCCGCACGGCTGGGTGAGCTGGGTGCGCCCGAGGCGTTGCTGGAACGCGCGCAGGCGGCCAACACGGGCGCGGAGATCCTTGCCGCCAGCCGGGCGGCCGGGCTGCCGCTGGCCGACGCCGTGGCCGACCGGGCGCGGCGCAGCGCGTTGGACGTGCTGCGCGATTGCGGCACCGAGGTGGAGATCCTGATCGCCGACCGGGCGGGCGACCTCGTCGGACGGGCGGCCGGTCATGGCTGATCCCGAGGACGGCTGGCCCGAGATTCGCGAGGGCACGGCGCATACCGTCCTTATCCTGGGCGGCACGGGCGAGGCGCGCGCGCTGGCGGCGCGGCTGACGGCGCGCGGCGACCGCCGCGTCATCTCCTCGCTGGCCGGGCGTACGGGCACGCCCACGTATCCGCCCGGCGAGGTGCGCCGTGGCGGCTTCGGCGGGAGTCGTGGCCTTGCCGACTACCTGCGCCGCGAGGCGGTGGCCTGCGTCATCGACGCCACGCACCCGCATGCCGCCCGGATCTCGGCGAATGCCGAGGCCGCGTGCGCCGAAGCGGGCGTGCCGCTGCGCCGACTGACCCGGACGCCCTGGCAGCCGCGGCCCGGCGACCGCTGGATCGCCGTTCCCGATTATTCCACGGCCGCGCAGCGCGTGCCCGCGGGCTGCCGGCGACCCCTGCTCACCGTCGGGCGCAGCAACCTGGCGGCCTTCGCCGGGCGCACGGACGTCACCTGGGTCGTCCGCGTGTTCGAGCCGCCCGCATCATCACTGCCGCTGGCCGCGTACGAGCTGGTGGTCGCGCGCGGGCCGTTTTCGCTGGAAAGCGAGCGCGCCCTGTTCGACCAGTACGCCGTCGACGGCTTGGTCACCAAGAACAGCGGCGGTGCCGAGCCGGCCAAGCTCACGGTCGCGCGCGAGCGCGGGTTGCCGGTGGTCGTGGTTGAATCCACAGACAGCTAATCCCCGCCCCGCTTCGGCCGCAGCACGTGGGCGTGATCGGGGCTGTAGAGGTCGCTGTCGCGGAAATCGCGGCTTTCCAGCACCTGCCCCACCAGAATGAGTGCCGTCCGGGTAAGCTTCGCTTCGCGGATCGCCGCGTCGATGTCGCCCAGCGTGCCGCGCAGGATCTGCTGGTCCGGCCAGCTCGCCCGGTAGACCACGACCACGGGACAGTCGGCGCCGTAGAGGGGGATCAGCTCGCGCTGGACCTGCGCGATGTTACGCACCGACAGGTGAATGGCGAGCGTCGCGCCGCTCTGGCCCAGGACGTCCAGGGTCTCGCGGTTCGGCATCCCGGAGGCCTTCCCGGCCGTGCGCGTGAGCACGATGGTCTGGGAGACCTCGGGCAGCGTCAGTTCGGTCTTCAGCTCGGCCGCCGCAGCGGTGTAGGCGGGCACGCCCGGGGTGACGTCGTAGGCGATGCCGAGATCGTCGAGCCGGCGCATCTGCTCGGCGATGGCGCCGTACAGCGAGGGGTCGCCCGAATGTACCCGCGCCACGTCTTCGCCGCGGCCGTCGGCGTCCGCCATCTCCTGCACGATGGCGTCCAGGGTCATGGGCGCGGTATCGACCACGCGCGCGTCTTCGGGGGCGTGCGCAAGAACCGCCTCGGGCACCAGCGAGCCGGCGTAGAGGCACACCGGGCTGGCGGCGATCAGGTCGCGCCCGCGCAGGGTGAGGAGATCCGGGGCGCCCGGACCGGCGCCGATGAAGTGGACGGTCATCGCTCGTCTCCGCGTTTCGCCGCGTAGCCGCGCGGGGTGTACAGCCATGCGCCGCCGTTCGGCGTGGGCACGGTCCGGGTCTCGGCCGAGCCCACAAGCACCAGCGTCAACATGTCCAGCCCGGCCGGGTCGAGTTCGGCCAGCGTGGTGTGGTGCACCGTCTCGCCCTCGCGGCCCAGGTTGCGCGCCAGCACCACGGGCGTCGCCGGCGGCCGCGCGCCCAGAAGGATGTCCCGCGCGGCGGGCAAATGGCCCGTCCGGCGGCGCGATACGGGATTGTACAGGGCCACGACGAAATCCCCCGCGGCCGCCGCACGCAGGCGCTTTTCGATGACGGCCCAGGGCGTGAGCAGGTCGGACAGCGAGATGCAGCAGAAATCGTGCCCCAGCGGCGCCCCGGCACGCGCGGCCGCCGCCTGGAACGCCGAAATGCCCGGGGCGGCCTCGACGGCGACGCGCTTGCGCGCCGGCGTGGGCTCGACCTCCAGCAGCTCGAAGACCAGCGCGCCCATGGCGTAGACCTGCGCATCGCCCGAGGAGATCAGCGCCACGTCCCGGCCTTCGGCGGCGAGATCCAGCGCGTGCCGGGCGCGCTCGGTCTCCGTGCCCATGGCCATGGGGTGGCGCGCCGTGCTTTCGGGCAGCGGCTCCACCAGGTCCATGTACAGATGGTAGCCCACGACATCCGTCGCCTGGTTCAGGAACGCGTGCGCCTCGGGGGTCAGCCAGGCCGCCTGCCCGGGGCCGATCCCGACGATGGCGAGCCGGCCCTGCGGCCGGCCGATCCGGTCCGGGTCCAGCGGCGCGGGTGCTTCCGCAACGGCGCAGGTGGCGCGCGCACCGCGCCGCTTGGCGACCACCAAGCGCCCCTCGGAACCCGCGGCGGCCAGCGCCGCGCCCTCGGCGACACCGTGGCAGCCCACCTCGTGGTAGACCGCTTCCGACGGCGTCGCCAGACGGGGCGTCTCCGCCGCCAGCGTCGCCGCCGGAAAGAAGCGTGCGGGCGCGCCGTAGCGGTCGGCGACGGCATGCACCGCCGGCTCGTCCGCCTTGACGTCGAGGGACACGACCGCGCCCACGCTCGCCGCCGCCAGCCCCGCCTCGGCCAGGGTGGCCCGGACGAGGTCGGCCACGGCTTCCGGATCGGCGCCGCGCTCGCAGCCCACCCCCACGGCCAGCGCGCGCGGGTGATACACGAGCGTGTCGGCGTCGCCAGCTTCGGCCGCCGTGGTGGCGCGCAGGCGCAGGGACGTTGCTTCACCGTGCGGCAGGCGTTCCGGGTCCAGCCAATCCAGCGCCGCGTCCACGCGCACGGGCTCGGCGTCGAGCAGCCGCGCCATCACGCCCTTGGCGGCGTCCGGGTTGGCGAGCACCCAGCCGGCCGGCGGGTCGTCCAGGGCGACGCCGAAGCGCACGTCGCCCGCCGTGGTGATCGCGGCATGTCCCTTGAGGACATGCGCGATCGCCTCGGCCAGGCGGTTCGCGCCCGCATGCCCGCCCAGCAGCGGCACCACCGACGCGCCATCCGCGGACACCGCGAGCACGGGCGGCTCGGCGCGCTTGTCGTGGAGATCCGGCGCGAGCTGGCGGATCAGAATGCCCGCGGCGCAGACGCCCACGAGCGGCCGGCCCGCGGCGAAGACCTCGCGGCAGACCGCCTGCATGTCGTCGGCCGTGCGGTCGGCCTCGGGCACCTTGGTCGTAGGACCGACGATCTCGCCGCCGCCCAGCGCCGCGCGCACGCCTCGCGCGGTGGCCAGCGCGCCGGCGCTCAGGACCGCAATGACCGGTGCGCGACCGTTTACAGCCATGCCAGCCCCCGCACGTGGGTGAGGATCACGGCAAAGTACGGCATCGGCTCGGCCGGCATCTCTGCAACGGGTCGGACGCGCTCGTTCGCCAGCGTGGCGCGCTCGACGTAGCGCGCGTCGTCGATCCGGCCGAGATCCGCGAGCACCTTCTGCACCTTGGGAAAGTGTCGCCCGACCTTGACGATGGCGGCCGCCTCGGTCGCCGCCAGTCGGTCGCGCAGCGTGGCCGCGTCCAGTGGCGCGGGCACCACGGTGAGGGCATCGTTCCGGCTTACCAGGGGCGCGCCCAGGCTCGCCGAGCCGGCCGTCAGGGCGGAGACGCCGGGCACCACCTCCATGGGCACGCGTTCCGCCAGGCGCCCGAAGAGGTACATGAACGAGCCGTAGAAGAACGGATCGCCCTCGCACAGCACGGCCACGCGCGCGCCGCTTCGCACGCGCGCGCTCAGCTCTTCAGCGACCGTGTCGTAGACCGCCTGGGCGGGAAAGCGCTCGGCGACCATGGGCATGCGGATGGGATACTCCGCCGGTTGCCCGTCCAGGTGGGCGGCGACGATGGCGCGGGCGAAGCTCTCCCCGTTCTCGGGGGCGGGATAGGCGATCAGGTCCGCGTCCCGGAGGATGCGGTAGGCCTTGAGGGTGATCAATTCGGGGTCGCCCGGGCCGACGCCCAGGCCCCACAGCTTGCCGGGTTTCGTCTCGGTAGTCATGCCTTGGTTGCTGCGTACTGGGTGACGGGCATCTGCGGGCGCCAGCCGGTGTAGGCGCCCAGGTTCTCCGCGTGGCTGACCTGCAGCCGGGTGAGCGCGCCGCCCATTTCGGCGTGCCAGGCCATGAGGCGTTGCTCGCCCTCCAGGGTGACGGCGTTTGCCACCAGCCGGCCGCCGGAACCCAGCGCGGCCCAGCCCGTGCGGAGCACCTCGGGATCGGCGAGGCCGCCGCCCAGGAACACCGCGTCGGGCGCCTCCAGATCGGCGAGCGCGCCAGGGGCCGTGCCATGCACGATGCGCAGCTCGGGACAGCCCAGCGCGTGCGCGTTTTCCGCGGCCATGGCGCAGCGGTCGGCCCGGGCCTCCACCGCGACGGCGCGGCAGCCGCGCGCATGGCGCTGCCACTCGATGGCGACGCTGCCCGCACCGGCGCCGATGTCCCAGAGCAGCTCGCCCGGCTGCGGGCGCAGCGCCGCCAGGGTCGCCGCGCGCACGTGCTGCTTGGTCAGCCGGCCGTCGTGGCGGAACACCGCATCCGGCATCCCGGGCACGCGCGCCGGGACCTCACCCTCGGGCCGGTCCGGGCAAGCGATGGCCATGGTGTTCAGCGCGCCGAAGCGCCGCCCGCGCATGGCCGCTGCCGTGTCCACGTGCCGGCTCTCGTCGGGCGCGCCCAGGTTCTCGAAGACGTGCATCCGGCTGGCGCCGTAGCCGTGCCGGACGAGCACCGCCGCCGCTGCCGCGGGGGTGTCGCCGTTGCGCGCCAGCGCCACGATCCGCGCCCCCGGACGCAGCACCGCCGCGAGCGCCTCGGGCGCGGCCGTGTGCAGGGGCACGCTCTCCGTCTGCGTCTGCGCCCAGACCATGCGCGCGCAGGCGAGGGCGAACGCGCTGACCTGGGGCAGCACGACCATCTCCGCCGGATCGACGTACCGGGCGAGGCTCGTCGCCACGCCGTGCCACAGCGGGTCCCCGCTGGCGAGCACGCAGACCGCGCGCCCGCGCCAGTTCGGCAGTTCGCGCAGCAGGTCCGTCATGGGCGACGGCCAGGCGTGGCGCGGGCGACCGTCTTCGGGCACCATCGCCAGGTGGCGGGATGCCCCAACCAGGATCTCCGCCGCATCCACGGCGGCCCGGCTCGCCGGTGGCAGCCCATCCAGGCCGTCGGCGCCCACCCCCACGACGGTCAGCCACGGCGTCGTCATGCGCCCGCGTCCACCAGACAGGCGTTGAGCGCCGCGGCTGCGAAGGGGCTGCCGCCGCGCCGGCCCAGGCATGTGGCGTAGGGCAGGTCGCTTGCCTCGGCAACCAGGTCGGCCTTGGATTCGGCCGCGCCCACGAAGCCCACGGGAAACGCCAGCACCGCCGCCGGCCGCGGCGCGCCCGCCGCCAGCAGTTCCAGGAGCTGGAACAGCGCCGTGGGCGCGTTGCCGATGGCAACCACGGCGCCCTCGAGCCGGTCGCGGCACAGCACGACGCCGGCGGCGGAGCGCGTGGTTTCGCGTTCGCGCGCCGCGGCGGCCGTGTCCCCGCTTTCGGGCATGCACAGGATCTCGTTATCGGCCGGGAGCCGGCTGGCCATGATTCCGGCCGCAACCATGCGCGCGTCCACGAGGATCGGCGCGCCCGCCCGAAGCGCCGTACGCACCGCCCCGGCGACGTCGACGTTGAACCGCAGGTCCGCGGTGACCTCGGGCATGCCGCAGGCATGGACGATGCGCGTGGCGATCCCGCGCGCGTCAGCCGGAATGCCGCTCAGGTCCGCCTCGGCCGCGATCCGGGCGAAGGACTCACGGTAAATCGCTTGGGGATCGCGCAGGTAGTCCCGCCTCATTCGCCCGTCGACTTTGCCATGCTGCGCGGGCCCAGCGGGTGGTCCGCGTGGGGATACGGCGGGTGATGGTGGTCGTGGCCATGGCCGTGATCGTGACCGTGATGGTGATGGCCGTGATCGTGGCCATGGTGGTGATGATGGCCGTGGCCGTGACCATGATCGTGGTCATGGCCGTGCTCGTGCCCAGCCTCGCCCGTGCCGACGCCCTCGACGTGGTGGTGGTGGCTTTCCTGGGGCATGCCGACCTGCGCCTCGAAGCCGAGCACCTGGGCGCGATACTTGCACATCTGGCAATTCATCACGTTCGAGCCCTCGAGGATCTCGTTGATCCGGTCCTCGATACAGGACACCACGGACGGGTGCGCGTTCAGGTAGGGCGCCTTGACGAACTCGATATCGGGGTGCCGGGCGGCGACGGCGTCGGTGTAGTCGTAGATCCGCCTTACCAGGATGCCGGTGAACAGGAAGTACGGGAACACCACGATCCGCTTGAAGCCCAGGCGCGCGGCGTGTTCCAGCGCGGGCTCGACGAGCGGGAAGGTCACGCCGGAGTACGCCGTCTCGCCCCAGCCGAAGCCCATGCCTTCCCAGAGCAGGCGCATGACCTTGGCCACGTTGGCGTTGGCGTCGGGGTCCGAGGCGCCGCGCCCGACCACCATGAGCAGGGTATCATGGCGGCTGACCTCGGTATCGCACTGGGCCAGGCCTTCCGCGATGCGTTCGCTCGCGGCGTGGATCATCTTGGGATCGATGCCCAGCTCGCGCCCGTAGTGCACGTGGAAGTCCGCGTACTGGGCCTGGTAGGTGTTGAGCACCGCGGGGATGTCGTTCTTGGCGTGACCGGCGGCGAAGAGCATGCCGGGTACGGCCAGGACGTTGCGCACACCCTGTTCGCGCAGCTTATCCAGCCCGTCGCGCAAGACCGGGGTGGCGAATTCCAGATAGCCGTATTCCACGTGCTCGTAGGGCAGGCGCGCGCGCAGCGCCTCCGCCAGGCCGGCGAACTCGCGCACCGCGCCCTCGTCGCGGCTGCCGTGGCCGCACAGCATCACGCCCGGCTTGTCCATCTTGCCCCCTCCTCATGTGTCATGCTCAGCTTGACACGGGGCAGCCTAGAGAACGCCGCCGCCGGCGTCACGACCTTGCGGCGATCGCGCGCAGCGGGCAGCGAACTGCCACGTTGTTAACGCGTGTTCCGATGATCGCCCTTGGCAAGAATGCGCTGTCGCCGAAACGATCGGGAGAGATCCCACCGGAAAGGGGATGCAATGGCTCGACAAGCAGCCGCCACGTCGTCCTCACATCCCGGCGATGACGCCCGACAACCGAATGCCAGATGGCGGCGATTGCGTAAGTCCATGACGCTACCGTGGCGGGGCGAAACCAAGAAGATTTCGTCCACACCGGAATTCCGGTTGTGAACCCCTGGACGTGAGCCGGGCATGTGGCGGCGGTGCTGACAATTCACCCATCTTGGCGGCCTTCGGCGGGTCCTGGCCTCAATGCAGCGTTTGCAACGCGTCGATGTAGCGGGCGTCGCCGGGGGTGATGATTTCGGTATGGGCGATGGTGACCGAGTGGATCGGTCCGTCCAGGTTGGACTCCCAGAACGTGAGGAACTTGTGCAGTTCCGGGAAGTGCGGGGCGATGTCGTAGTCCTGCCAGATAAAGCTCTGCAGCAGGGTCCGATAGTCGGGCATCCGGTAGAGGATCTCCGCCGTGGTCAAGCGGTAGCTGTCGAGCTGCCTGGCGACATCCGCCATCGTCCACCTCCCTCGCGCCTTGCGGCGGCTGGTGTCCCTGCCATACCGGAGGTGTCAGTATGCCCGAGCCGGCGCCGGCTGCCAAGCCGGGATTCCGGGATATCCAGGATGTTAGCAGCCACCTGGCGGTGCTGCCAGCCGGGGTCCGGCCGGGATCGAAAATGCCACTTTCGGGGTGACTTGACGCCGTGCGGGAGCGTTCCCACCTGATTGGCACTCACAGCAGCTGAGTGCTAACAGGGGCGTGCGCCCATCCAGGAAAACCAGCGGGACCTAGTAGAAATCGGAGGATCCAACCATGGCGTTCCGTCCGTTGCACGATCGCGTTCTCGTCAAGCGTATCGAGCAGGAGGATACCACGCGCGGCGGCATCATCATCCCGGACACGGCGAAAGAAAAGCCCATGCAGGGCGAGGTGATCGCGGTCGGCCCGGGCGCGAAGAGCGAGGATGGCACCGTGACCCCGCTCGACGTCAAGACGGGTGACCGCGTGCTGTACGGCAAGTTCGCCGGCACGGAAATCAACATCGACGGCGAGGATTACCTGGTGCTCCGGGAGTCGGACATCATGGGCGTCCTCGAGGACGCGGGCCAGCGCGCCCAGGCCGCCTAACCACGGCGCCGGGCGCTTGTCGGGAACCGCGAGCGAGCACACCAAGAGGGAATACAACCAATGGCAGGCAAGGAAGTCCATTTCGGCACCGACGCGCGCGATCGCATGATGCGCGGCGTCGACGTTCTCGCCGATGCGGTGAAGGTTACCCTGGGCCCCAAGGGGCGCAACGTCGTCCTGGATAAGTCCTTCGGCGCGCCGCGCACCACGAAGGACGGCGTGACCGTCGCCAAGGAAATCGAACTCAAGGACAAGTTCGAGAATATGGGCGCCCAGATGGTCCGCGAGGTCGCGACCAAGACCAACGACGTCGCGGGCGACGGCACCACCACCGCCACCGTGCTGGCGCAGTCCATCGTCCGCGAGGGCGCCAAGGCCGTCGCGGCGGGCATGAACCCGATGGACCTCAAGCGCGGCATCGACCACGCCGTGGAGAAGGTGGTCGAGAACCTGCGCACCCAGTCGCAGCAGATCTCCGGCAACGAGGAGATCGCCCAGGTCGGCACCATCTCCGCCAACGGCGACACCGAGATCGGCCAGATGCTCGCCGACGCCATGGCGAAGGTGGGCAATGAAGGCGTGATCTCCGTCGAGGAGGCGCGCGGCCTGGAGACCGAACTCGACGTGGTCGAGGGCATGCAGTTCGACCGCGGCTACCTCTCGCCGTACTTCGTGACCGACAACGAGCGCATGGAGTGCGTGCTGGAGGACCCCTACATCCTCTTCCACGAGAAGAAGCTCTCCAACCTCCAGGCGATGCTTCCGCTCCTGGAGAGCGTGGTCCAGTCCAACCGGCCGCTGCTCATCGTGGCGGAGGACGTCGAGGGCGAGGCCCTGGCCACCCTCGTGGTGAACAAGCTGCGCGGCGGGCTCAAGCTCGCGGCCGTCAAGGCGCCCGGCTTCGGTGATCGCCGCAAGGCGATGCTGGAGGACATGGCGATCCTTACCGGCGGGCAGGTCGTCTCCGAGGACCTGGGCGTGAAGCTGGACAGCGTCACCCTCGACATGCTCGGCCGCGCCGGCAAGGTGACCATCACCAAGGACGAGACCACGATCGTCGACGGCTACGGCAAGAAGGAGGAGATCGAGGCGCGCACGAAGCAGATCCGCGCCCAGATCGAGGAGACCACCTCCGACTACGACAAGGAAAAGCTCCAGGAGCGCCTGGCGAAGCTGGCCGGCGGCGTGGCCGTGATCAAGGTCGGCGGTGCGACCGAGGTCGAGGTGAAGGAGCGCAAGGACCGCGTCGACGACGCCATGCACTCCACCCGCGCGGCCGTCGAGGAAGGCATCGTCGCCGGCGGCGGCACGGCCCTGCTGCTCGCCAGCAAGGCGCTGGACAGCATCGACCTGGCGAACAAGGACCAGCAGACGGGCGTGAGCATCGTCCGCCGCGCGCTCCAGGCGCCCGTGCGCCAGATCGCCAACAACGCCGGCAACGACGGCTCCGTGGTCGCGGGCAAGGTGCTCGAGCACGGCGATGCGCGCTGGGGCTACGACGCCTACAACGACACCTACGGCGACCTGTTCAAGGCCGGCGTGATCGACCCGACCAAGGTCGTGCGCACGGCGCTTCAGGACGCCGCCTCCGTCGCCGGCCTCATGCTCACCACCGAGGCGATGGTGGCCGATGCGCCGGAAAAGAAGTCCAAGGAGCACGGCGAGGAGTCCTACTACTAAGCCGCGCACGCCTTCCCCTTTGCGGACGGCACACCGGCGGGCGGGACCTTCGGGTCCCGCCCGTTGTTTTGGTACCCGACCCGCGCGGATGCGGTCGCCGGTTGCGCCGCATGCGCCCGGGATCGCCATCCCCCTCTTGCGTTCGCTGCGCCTGTATGATGCACGACGCGTCCGGGGCGGCACGGCGTTGTCTCGACGCGGCACAGATTCAATAATGCGCCTCGGGGAGGCGTCGCGCACGCGGCCGCCGATGTGTCAACGAGGGAGGTACGCACGACATGACCGAGGTGGAAACCTATGCGGTCGACCCGAAGGTCGCCGAAAATGCCTGGATCGACGAGCCCACCTACAACCGGATGTATCAACAGTCGATCGACGATCCAGAGACCTTCTGGGCCGAGCACGGCAAGCGCATTCACTGGTTCAAGCCGTTCTCCAAGGTCAAGAACGTCACCTTCGGCCCGGACGAGGTCGATATCCGCTGGTTCGAGGACGGCACCACGAACGCGTGCTATAATTGCCTGGACCGCCACCTCCCGACGAAGCAGCACGACACTGCGATCATCTGGGAGGGCGACGAGCCCAAGGATCACCGGCTGATCACCTTCGGGGAGGCCTACGAGGAGGTTTGCCGGCTCGCCAACGTGCTCAAGCGCCACGGGGTCACCAAGGGCGATCGCGTGACCATCTACATGCCCATGATCCC
>CAJXKW010000046.1 GCA_913055855.1 uncultured Limimonas sp.
GCCGCGCCCATGGAGTACCCGGCGAGTTCCTGGGCGGCCTGCATGACCTGCTCCTGGTAGATCATGATGCCGAAGGTCTCCTTCAGCACCCCCTCCAGGGAGGGGTGCAGGTACTCGACCGCCTCCTCACCCTGCTTGCGCGCGATGTAGCTGGGGATGTTGTCCATCGGCCCCGGGCGGTAGAGCGCCACCACGGCGATGATATCCTCGAAGCGGTCGGGCTTCAGGCGCTTGAGCACGTCGCGCATGCCCGAGGATTCCAACTGGAACACGCCCACGGTGTCGCCGCGCTGGAGCATGTCGTAGGTGGCCGGGTCGTCCAGCGGCAGCGCGGAGAGATCGATCTCGATGCCCTGCGCGCGCAGGTGCTGGCAGGCGCGCGCCAGGACGGTGAGCGTCTTCAGGCCCAGGAAGTCGAACTTGACCAGGCCGGCCTTCTCCACGTCCTTCATGTTGAACTGGGTGACCGGCATGTCCGCGCGCGGATCGCGGTAGAGCGGGATGAGCTCGTGCAGCGGCCGGTCGCCGATGACCACGCCCGCGGCGTGGGTGGAGGCGTGGCGGTACAGGCCCTCGATCTTGAGCGCGATGTCGATCAGCCGGGCGACCGTCTCGTCGCCGTCGCGCCAGGCCTGGAGCTGCGGCTCGCCCTCGATGGCCTCGGCCAGGGTAACCGGGTTCGCCGGGTTGTTGGGCACAAGCTTGCAGATCCGGTCGACCTGCTTGAACGGCATCTGGAGCACGCGCCCGACGTCGCGCAGCGCCGCGCGCGCCTGGAGCTTGCCGAAGGTGATGATCTGGGCGACGTTTTCGTGTCCGTACTTCTCCTGAACGTAACGGATCACCTCATCGCGGCGGTCCTGGCAAAAATCCACGTCGAAGTCGGGCATGGACACGCGTTCGGGGTTGAGAAACCGCTCGAACAGCAGGTTCCAGCGCAGCGGGTTGAGGTCCGTAATGGTCAGCGCCCACGCAACCAGCGAACCCGCGCCCGAGCCGCGCCCCGGGCCCACGGGAATGCCCTGGCTCTTCGCCCACTGGATGAAGTCGGCGACGATCAGGAAGTAGCCGGGAAAGCCCATGCGCTGGATGACGTCCAGCTCGTGTTCCAGGCGCTGCCAGTACGGCTGCTCGGCCGCCTCGCGCTGATCGGCATCCATGTCGGCGGTGACGATGTGCTCGGCCAGGCGCTCGCGCAGCCCGGCCTCGGCCTGGGCGCGCAGCTCCTCGGCCTCGCTGCGCCCGCCCTCGGTTTCGTAGGGCGGCAGGATGGGATCGATGGGCTCCGGGAAATAGGCGCAGCGCTGGGCGATCACCGTGGTGTTCTGCACCGCCTCGGGCAGGTCGGCGAAGACCTCGGTCATGTCCTCGGCCGCCTTGAACGCGTGGTCGGGGGTGAGCTTGCGCCGGTCGTCCTGGGTGACGTAGGCGCCCTCGGCGATGCAGAGCAGCGCATCGTGCGCCGCGTACATGTCCGCGTCGGGAAAGAACGCCTCGTTCGTTGCCACCAGCGGGATGTCGTGGGCGTAGGCGAGGTCGATCATGGGCCCTTCGGCCGCTTCCTCGCCCGCCAGCCCGTGGCGCTGCAGCTCGACGTAGAGGCGGCCGGGGAAAAGCTCGGCCAGATGGGTGAGCAGGGATTCCGCCTGCGCCGGCTTACCCGCGCGCAGCAGCCGGCCCAGCGGGCCGTAGGCGCCGCCGGTCAGGCAGATCAGGCCGCCCGCGTGGGATTCCAGCGTCGCCCAGTCGACGTGCGGCGCCTCCCCGGTACCCGTCTGGAGGAACGCCCTGCTGACCAGGGTAAGCAGGTTGCGATAGCCGCGCTCGTCCTGGGCCAGCAGGACGAGGTTGTCCGGCTCGGGCGCGTGGCCGTGGCGCGCGCGCTGGTCGGGATCGGCGTCGGGCGCCGCGACCGCGAGCTGGCAGCCGATGATGGGCTGCACGCCCGCCTTCATCGCGGCCTGGGCGAACTGCAGCGCGCCGAACAGGTTGTTCGTATCCGTCATCGCCACGGCGGGCATGCCGTGGTGCTGGCACAGCTCCACGAGCTGCTCGACTTTGATCGCGCCTTCGGAGAGCGAGAACGCCGAATGCACGCGCAGATGGATGAAGCTGGGCTCGGTCATGGCGCCTCGCGGAAGCTTATGGGCGGCCGACTCCGGGCGCTCCCGGCGGCCGGGTCGGACCGCTAGGTGGCGCGACACGGCCGCCCCGGTCAAGCGCGCCTCACCGATTGTCCGCGGGCCGCAGGTCGTCGGGATAGAGGTCGATCGTCATGCGATGAATGCCATCGAAGCGCACCTGCGACCTGCTTTGCTCGAAGTCGGTCCCCGGACGAGCGGGGCGGTCGTGCGTTGCGGTTTCGCCGCCTTCCGCCCCTTTGGCGGCGAAAGCGCGCGCGTCGAACGAGAGATCAAGCTGATCGGGCAGTTCGGCTGCCGCGCTGCGACGGCCCGTATCGGGTGTCGCGGCGACCTGGGCGCCGCCCGGCTCTTGCGCCCCGGCGGGCAGCGTCACCGCGACCAGGGCGGCGGCGAGCGCAGGCCGGATGCGGCGCAGGGTCATGGCGGGGACGGGCGGAATGCGGATTTCGCTTGGCATGGCGGCCTCCCGGTGCTGGAACCATCATCGCTGTTGGTTCCCAGCCTACCGCGGCCACCCGATCCCGGCTGTGCCCGCCGTCACACGCCGGCGCCGGCTGCCGCCGACCCGGGCGCCTGGGCCGTCACCCGGCCGTCGCGCAGGAACAGCGTGCGGTCCATGCGGCCGGCCAGGTCGGTGTTGTGCGTCGCCATCAGCGCGGCCAGCCCGGCCGTGCGCACCAGGTGCTCCAGCATGTCGAACACCCGGCCCGAGGTCTGCGGGTCCAGGTTGCCCGTGGGCTCGTCCGCGAGCAGCAGCGCCGGTCGGTTCGCCAGTGCGCGCGCCACCGCCACGCGTTGCTGCTCGCCGCCGGATAGCTCGGCCGGCCGATGGTTCCGCCGGTCGGCCAGCCCCACGGCGTCGAGCAGCTCATCCGCACGCGCAACGGCCGCGCGCCGGCCCGTGCCGACGATGAGCTGGGGCAGCACCAGGTTTTCCCGGGCGGTGAATTCGGGCAGGAGGTGGTGATACTGATAGACGAACCCGATATCCCGGCCGCGCCGGCGGGTGCGCTCGGTCTCGCCGAGCTCGGCGCAGTCCGCACCCGCCAACCGGATCACGCCCGAGGTCGGCCGCTCCAGGAGGCCGGCGATGTGGAGCAGCGTCGACTTGCCCGACCCCGACGGCCCCACCAGGCCCACCATCTCGCCCGACGCCACGGCCAGCGAGGCCCCCGTGAGCACCGCCAGGGTGCGCGGGCCCTGCCGGTAGGTCTTGTGCACGTCCTCGACGGCGAGTGTGGGCGTGTTCCCGGTCGCGCGCGGATCACTCATAGCGCAGCGCCTCCACCGGATCGAGGCGCGCCGCACGCCAGGAGGGATAGAGCGTGGCCAGCAGCGACAGGGCCAGCGCCATCACCACCACGGCCGCGGTCTCACCCCAGTCCACCTTTGCGGGAAGCTGGGAGAGGAAATAGATCTCCGCGGCGAAGAGCTGGGTGCCCGTGACGGATTGCAGCGCCTGCCGGATCGCCTCGATGTTCTGGGCAAACCCCAGGCCCAGGCCGAAGCCGATGGCGGTGCCCACCACGCCGATGCTCGCCCCGCTGAGCAGGAAGATGCGCATGATCATGCCGCGTGTGGCGCCCATGGTGCGCAGGATGGCGATCGCCGCGCCCTTGTCCTTCACCAGCATGATCTGCCCGGAGATAATGTTGAACGCGGCCACCAGGATAATGAGCGTGAGGATGAGGAACATCACGTTACGCTCGACCTGGATGGCGTTGAAGAAGCTCGCGTTCGCGCGCTGCCAATCGACCGTGCGGTAGCCCTCGCCCAGCATGTCCGCCGCCGCCCGTCGGATTTCGGTGACGTTGTCGGGATTGGCCACGAACAACTCAATCGCGTTGACCGCGTCACCGGTCTGGAAAAAGCGCTGCGCGTCCTCGAGCGGCAGGTAGATGAAGCTGTTGTCGTATTCGTACATGCCGACCTCGAACAGGCCGGCGATGGGATAGCTCTTCACCCGCGGCAGCGTGCCCATGACGCTCTGCCGGCCCTGCGGGCTCACCAGGGTGATGCGCCCGCGCGTGTCGATGCGCAGGCCGTTCGCGAGGCGCCGGCCCACCAGTGCGCCGTCCCGGCCATAATCGGCGATGTCGCCGGCCACGACATTGTCCGCGATCAGCGGCCGATCACGCAGGTCCGCGGGCTGCATGCCGCGAACCACCGCGCCCGAGGCCTCGCCCTCGCTGGTCACCATGACCTGCCCCTGCACCTGGGGCTGGGCGAGCTGGACGCCCTCGATCCGCCGCAGGCGCTCGGCCAGGTCGGCGTAATTCTCGATGCTCCCGTCGTCGGCGTAGACCGTGATGTGTCCGTTCACGCCCAGGATGCGGTCGAGCAGCTCCTGGCGGAAGCCGTTCATCACCGCCATGACGATGATCAGCGTGGCCACGCCCAGGGCGATGCCCAGCAGCGAGAAGCCGGCAATGACCGAGATAAACCCTTCCTGACGCCGCGGCCGCAGGTAGCGGAACGCGACGCGGCACTCGAAGGCGCTGAAGATCATGCGGCCTCCGCAGGGGTGCGGACGCCGCGGGTTTGTCTGCCGCTACGGCCCCCATCTTTCGACACGCTCAAGATGCGGGCCTCATGCCGAGCCTGTCGAAGCATCCGGACCGGCGGCGTCCCGGCGTCATCCAAGGTCGGCCCCGTTATGCCATCAGCTTCGCGAGGGCGGATTCCGGCGACAGCTCCTGGCGCTCGCCCGTGGCGCGGTGCTTGAGTTCGACCGTGCCCGCCTGGACCCCGCGCGGGCCCACGACGATCTGCCAGGGCAGCCCGATCAGGTCCATCTGGGCGAACTTCGCCCCGGGACTCTCGTCAGTGTCGTCGTAAAGGACCGAAATCCCGGCGTCCTGCAGGCGTTCGTGGAGATCGTCGCAGGTCGCGCGGCAGTCGCTGTCGGTGCTGCGGATGTTCACCAGGCCCACGCGGAACGGCGCCACGCTCTCTGGCCAGATGATGCCGGCCTCGTCGTGGAAGGCCTCGATGATCGCGCCCACGAGGCGCGAGACGCCGATGCCGTAGGAGCCCATGTGCACAGGCACGCTCTCGCCCTCGCGCGTGGAGATGTACGCCTCAAGCGGCTCCGAGTACTTGGTGCCGAAGTAGAAGATGTGGCCGACCTCGATGCCGCGGCGCTGGACGCGCTGGTCCGCCGGCACCTGCTCCTCGAACACGGCCTGCTCGTGGGTATCGTCGGTGCGCGCGTAATGGCTCGTCCAGTAGTCGACGATCGAGCGCAGGTCGGTGTCATAGTCCACCGGGCGGTCCAGAATATCGTAGTCGATCAGGTCCCGGTGGGTAAACAATTCGGTCTCGCCGGTGTCGGCCAGAACGCAGAACTCGTGGCTCAGGTTGCCGCCGATGGGGCCGCTCTCCGCCTCGACCGGGATGGCCTTGAGGTTCATCCGGGCGAAGGTTCGCAGGTAGGCCACGAACATCTTGCGGTACGCGGCCATGGCGCCCTCATAGTCCGCGTCGAAGGAATAGCAGTCCTTCATCAGGAATTCGCGCCCGCGCATGACGCCGAAGCGGGGCCGCACCTCGTCGCGGAACTTCCACTGGAACTGGTAGAGGAGCGCGGGCACGTCGCGGTAGCTCTTCGCGCCCGACTTGAAGATATCGGTGATCAACTCCTCGTTGGTCGGGCCGTAGAGCATCTCCCGGTCGTGCCGGTCGCGGACGCGCAGCATTTCCTTGCCGTAGTCCTCGTAGCGCCCGGACTGGCGCCACAGCTCGGCGGACTGGATCGTGGGCATCAGCAGTTCGTTGGCGCCCGCGCGGTTCTGTTCCTCGCGCACGATCTGCTCGATGTTCTGCATGACCGCGTGGCCCAGGGGCAGCCAGTTGTAGATGCCGGCGCTCGCCTGGCGGATCATGCCCGCGCGCAGCATGAGCTGGTGCGAGACGATCTGCGCTTCGTGCGGGGTTTCCTTGAGCGTGGGCAGGAAGTAGCGCGACAGGCGCATGGCACGTTCCCTATCGGTCCGGACGTGGTCAGCCGAAGCGGCGGTAGGCGGGGCAGCCGGGACCTACCCCGACCGGAGTTGTGGCGCGCGCAACATATGGGATGCTCGCCCGGGTGTCCATGGGCGGGCACAGACACGTATCGCCCCGCAAACCTGTCCGTCCCCTACCCCGCCGCATGGACCGGCGGCCGGCGGTGGAACCAGGGGCGGGCGGCTTCGAGCTGCGCCGCCAGCCGGAACAGCAGGTCCTCGCGCCCCAGGGCGGCGGTGAACAGGCTGCCCAGCGGCAGGCCCGTTTCCGACCAGGTCAGCGGCACGGACATGGACGGGCAACCGGCGGCATTGGCGAGTTGGGTGAACGGCGCGAACGCCGCGATCCGTGCCAGCAGCCCGGGAACGTCCGGGTCCGCCATGGCGAGTTCCCCCAGCGGTACCGGCGGCTTGGCCGTCGCGGGCGTGAGCAGGACGTCGTAGCGCGCCAGGAACGCGCCCAGGTACCGGCCCTGGATCTGCAGGTCCGTGCGCGCCCGGGCGTAATCGCGCGCCGCCAGGGTTTCGCCCTGCCGGCGCAGGGCCGCCGTCAGCGGCGCGACGGCCGCCTCGTCCAGCGGCGCCCCCAAAGCCTGTTCCATCGCGGCGAGATCGGCCGCAAGGTGCGCGCTCACCGTGGTCAGGAAGGCGTCGCCGAACGCCGCGTCGTCGATGGCAGGCGCCGCTTCCTCGACCCGGTGCCCCAGGTCCGCGCAGAGCGTCGCCGCGTCCTCCGCCGCCGCGCGGCATGCCGGATCGACCGCGGCGCCATTGTCCGGCACCGTCTGGAGTGCAATGCGCAGCCGCCCCGGCGGCGCGCCCACCTCGTCACGATAGGGCCGCGGCTGGGCCGGCGCCGCGTAGGGGTCGCCCGGCGCCGGCCCGGAGACGATATCCAGAAGTGCCGCGGAGTCGCGCACGCTGCGCGTGAGCGCGTGCGTCGCCGCAAGGCTGCCCCAGGCCTCCCCGATCTGCGGCCCCATGGGCACCCGTCCGCGGCTCGGCTTGAGTCCGAACAGCCCGCAGCACGCCGCGGGCACGCGGATGGACCCGCCGCCGTCGCTGGCGTGCGCCGCTGGCACCATGCCGCTCGCCACGGCCGCCGCCGCGCCGCCGCTGGAGCCGCCGGGCGTGCGTGCGGGGTCCCAGGGATTGCGCGCGGAACCGAACGCGGCTGGCTCGGTGGTGAAGGTCAGGCCGAGTTCGGGCGTGTTCGTCTTGCCCAGCACCACAAGTCCGGCGCGCTCGAGCCGTTCGGCGTCCGTGCTGGTCACCGGCGCGGGTTGCCCCGCCGGTGCCGCCATGCCGTTCGACGTCGGCACGCCGGCTAAGGTCGTGCCAAGATCCTTTAGCAGGTAAGGCACCCCAGCAAATGGCCCGCCGCCGGCCGCTGCGATATCGCTTGCGGCATCGGCGGCGCGCTCGGCGCGCGCGTCCAACCGCGCGACCACGGCGTTGAGACTCGGGTTCACCGCATCAATGCGCGCCCGCGCGGCGGCCAGCAACTCGGCCGGCGTGACCTCGCGGCGCGCCACCAGATCCGCAAGGCCGAGGGCATCCAGGCGGTCGTATACGGGCAGCGGCAGCGCCATGACGCAGCTAGCTCCGGTCCTCGCCCTCGAGCATCACGGCGATCGCCATGGCCACGGAACCGAACGTGACGATGAGCCCGAAGAGAAGCAGCAAGGCAGCCGTCAGACCGTGCTCGGTCTCCAGGAACAGCACGCGCAGGCCCGCCAGATTGGTCGCCAGGATCAGCCCCATGAAGGCGAACGCCCCGATAATCCCGCCAACCACATGATGCAGCAGAAAACGCACACCCTCGTACTGCTTGGTGCGCGGCAGCTTCAGCCGGGCGAGCCGCTCGCGCATCGGACGGCGGCGGCGCGTCATGATCGCCTGGCCTCCGGCTCGACTTCCTCGGACAGCGGCTGCGCGCCAAGCTCGCGCACCATGGCGCGCACGGCATCGAGCACGGTCTGGAGCACATCCGGATCGGCGCTGCGGATGACCAGGCTCGCGCCGAACTGTGCGCTGGAATAAAAGGGATAGCTGCCGATTTCGGCATCCGGGTGCTGTTCCTGGATGGCGCGCAGCGGCTCGGCCAGATCGCCCTCCCGGAGCGGCGCCACCACGGTCGCCGTCAGCAGCCGCGGCCCGCCGGTGAGGGTGTGCGCGACCGATTCGAACATGGCCCGCATCACGTCGGGAATGCCGGCCAGGACGTAGACGTTGGCAACGCGGAAGCCGGGCACCGCGCTCACGGGGTTGGCGATCAGCGCCGCGTCCGTGGGCGTCCGGGCCATCCGCAGGCGCGCCGGCGTGAGTCCGTCGTGACCGTAGCGCTCGACGAGCAGCGCGCGCGCTTCGGCATTCTCGATCAACGGCCGGTCGAGCGCCGCGGCGACGCACTCGGCGGTAATGTCGTCATGCGTCGGGCCGATTCCGCCGGTGGTGAAGAGGTAATCGTGCTCGCGCCGCAACTGATCGATCTGGGCCACCAGCGTGGCGCGCACATCGGGGACCACGCGCGCCTCGCGCAAATCGACGCCGAGATCGGTCAGGCGGCGCCCCAGATACGCCAGGTTGGCATCCTCCGTGCGCCCCGAGAGGATCTCGTTGCCGATGATGAGGACGGCGGCGGTCGCGCGCTCGGCGGTCATGGAATCCGGTTCAGCCTGTGGCCATGCGCATGCAGAATATGCGCCGGATCAGCGGCGCGTGTAGCCCTTTTCCTTCATGCACTCCACCACGATCTCGCGCTCGCGGCGCTCGTAGCCGTATTCCGTCATCGCCTGCTGGAGTTCGCGCTCGGCCTGGCTGCCCCCGGCGCCGCCGGCCGTGGCACCGATGTCGGCGTCGATGCGCTGGTCGCGCGCGACCTGCGCCCGCGCCACGGTCCAACACTCTTCGAGGTCTTGAGTGACAGCCTCCCGGCTCGTGCCCGGCTTCACCCACGGACCGCTGGCGTTCGCGTCGAGACGCTTGTCGGTGAAGTTGAACGCGTCCGTGCCGCACGCGCTCATGGCCGCAGCGAGCAGAACGACGCCCAGCGCCGGGCCGGCGGATCGGAAAAGGGGCATGGGCAGGTCGGCTTTGTGTTGCCTACGACGTATCTCCATGGATCGTGGGTTGCCGGGCGCGCGGGCGCAAGGGCACACCTCGGCGCACCCGGCAGGCTTGCACGGGCGCCCGCGGCGGGCTAAGCGCGGCGCATGGAGCTTCCGCAGCCGCTCATCCCGGGAATGCTGCTGCGCCGTTACAAGCGCTTCCTCGCCGACGTGCGTCTGGACGACGGCTGCGAGGTGACGGCGCACGTGGCCAATCCCGGCACCATGCTCGGCCTGTGCGCGCCCGGCCTGCGCGTCTGGCTGTCGCGGTCGGCGGATCCGCGGCGCAAGCTCGCCCATTCCTGGGAGCTGGTGGAGGCGGACGGCACGCTGGTGGGGGTCAACGCCAGCCGGCCCAACGCCCTCGCGGCGGAAGCGCTGGACGAGGGCATCCTTCCAGAACTGGCCGGCTACGGCGCGCGCCGGCGCGAGGTCAAATACGGCCGCAACAGCCGCATCGACTTGATGCTGACCGACCCGGACGGCGCGCGTCCGGGGTGCTATGTCGAGGTCAAGAACGTCCACCTCAAGCGCCGGGACGCGCTGGCCGAGTTCCCCGACGCGGTCACGGCGCGGGGAGCCAAGCACCTGGACGCCTTGACCGAGGTGGTGGCCGCTGGCAGCCGCGCGGTCATGCTCTACATCATCCAGCGCGGCGACTGCGACCGGCTCGCCCTCGCCGAGGACATCGACCCAGCCTATGCCAGGGCGCTGCATCGCGCGCTCGCGCACGGCGTGGAAGCCTACGCCTATGCCTGCGCGCTCACGCGCCGCACCGTCGCCGTGGACCGGCGGGTCCCCATTGCGCTATAGACGCACGCCTGAGCTTTCCGGATAGGGACAAAGACGACGCCGTTATGCATAGCGAGACCGAGAGCGTCATCGCCGAGGATCAGCGCCGGGTGCCGCTGCACGGCGCGGAGGCTTTCGAGGGCATGCGCCGCGCCGGCCGACTCGCCGCCGAGACGCTGGACTTCATCGCACCGTATGTGCAGCCGGGCGTGTCCACGGGCCGGCTGGACGAACTCTGCGAGACCTTCATCCGCGACCACGGTGCCACGCCCGCGCCGCTGAACTACAAGGGCTTCCCACGCGCGACCTGCATCTCGGTCAATCGCGTCATCTGCCACGGCATTCCCAGCGGGGACAAGCGCCTCCAGAAGGGCGACATTCTCAACATCGACATCACCGTGATCCTGGACGGCTGGCACGGCGACACCAGCCGGATGTTCTGGGCGGGCACGCCCAACGTGAAGGCACGCAAGCTCTGCGACGTCACCTATGCGTGCCTGATGCGCGCTATCGACGTGACCAAGCCCGGGAACACCCTGGGCGACATCGGCCACGCCATCCAGGCGCACGCGGAAGCGCATCGATTCGCCGTGGTGCGCGACTTCTGCGGCCACGGCGTGGGCGAGGTCTTCCACACCGCCCCGACGGTGCTCCACTACGGCAAGCCGGGCACGGGCCTGACCCTGCGACCGGGCATGATTTTCACCATCGAGCCCATGATCAACGGCGGCAAGCCGGACGTGAAGGTTCTGCCGGACGGCTGGACGGCCGTCACGCGGGACCGCTCGCTCTCCGCGCAGTTCGAGCATTCCCTGGGCGTGACCGAGGCGGGCTGCGAAGTCTTCACGTACTCGCCCGCCGGCCTGGACAAACCGCCCTACGGCGTCGCCCCGAAAACCGCCTGATCCGGGGGCCGGCCCGCGCATACCGAGGCATGGCTTGCCGCACCCGCGCTGGCCGTGTTTGGTATCGTAAACGCGCGCAGCCGCGCAGTAAACGCAACATGGCAATAGCCGGGTCGGCCCATGAGCACATCGTCGCGCACGGCCAACGCCAGCGCTTCCGGGGGCGGCGCCCGCGGCAAGCCGCACTACCACGGCCACCGCGAGCGCCTGCGCGAGCGCGTCGTGGCCAAGGGCGCCGAGTCCCTGGCCGATTACGAGATCCTGGAGGCCCTGCTCTTCGCCGCGCGGCCCAACGGCGACATGAAACCCCTGGCCAAGCGCCTGATGCAGCGCTTCGGCTCGCTCGCCGCGGTGCTCTCGGCCGATCCGGCGCGGCTGCGCGAGGTCGAGGGCGTCGGCCCGGCCGCGGTCGCGGTGCTCAAGGTCGGGCGCGAGACGGCCCGGCGCCTAGCCCGCGAGGAGACCAGCGAACGGCCGGTGATCGCCTCCTGGGACCGGCTGCTGTCGTACTGCCGCATCGCCCTGGCGGACGAGACCGTGGAGCGCTTCCACCTGCTCTTCCTGGACAAGAAGAACCAGCTCATCGCCGACGAGCCGCAGAGCCGCGGCACCGTTGACCATACCCCCGTGTATCCGCGCGAAGTGGTCAAGCGCGCACTGGAGCTGGACGCGGCGGCGATCATCCTGGTGCACAATCACCCGTCCGGCGACCCCACTCCGTCGAAGGCAGACGTGGAGATGACACGCGAGATCGTGGACGCGGCGAAGAAGCTCAATCTGAAGGTCCACGACCACGTGATCATAAGCCGGCGCGCGCACACCTCGTTCAAGCAGCGCGGGCTGCTGTAGCTACGCCCGTATCGCCGGATCCACGCGGGTGAACATCGCGGCGGTCCCCTGCCCGCCCATGGCGCTCAGCGCCGCCAGGCCGGACTGTCTCGGCGCGAGGTCGTGGAACAGCCGGCAGAGCAGGAGCGTCCCCGACGCCCCATAGGGATGGCCGTACGCCAGCGCGCCGCCGTTGCGGGACACCCGGTCCTCGGGCAGCCCGGCAGCGCGCAGGCAGGCCAGGGTTTGCCCGGCGAAGGCCTCGTTGAATTCGATCCGCCCGGCGGCGACCGGGTCGACAGCGCGCGCCAGGCGTTCGAGCGCGGGCACCGCTGCATAGCCCGCCCATGCCGGGTCGCAGCCCGCCTGCGCACCGGCGTCCAGGCGCAGCGCCCGTCCGGTCAGGCCAAGCTCGCGGACGACGTCCGGCGCCAGCACCAGCGCCACCGCGGCCGCATCGGCTTCCGGCGCCGCGGTCCCCGCCGTCACCGTTCCTTCCGGGCCGTCCAGGGGCTTGAGCCGCCCCAGCCGGTGTCCGGTCAGGCCGCGCTTGGGCGCCTCGTCCACCTCACCATCAAAAACCCGGACCCCCTCGGCGGCGAGCGAGCCGGCATCCTCGGCGGCCACGGCGTTGGCGTGGCTGCGCGCCGCCCAGGCGTCCTGGTCCGCGCGCGGAATGGCGCACGCCTGGGCGAGCGCGTCCGCGCCCGCCACCGGATCGGGATCCGCATAGGGCGGCGCGCTGAACGGGGCGCGCGCCAGGAAACGCGGCATCTCCGCCGGACCGGCCGGGCGTGCGACGCGCCAGGGCGCCGTGCTGCAGCTTTCCGCGCCCCCGGCCAGCACCGCCTGCGCCCGCCCGCCGGCAACCTGCGCCACGGCGTCAAGGATGGCGTCCAGGCCCGACGTGCACTGCCGGTCCAGCGTGGTCGCCGGAACCTCCTGCGAAAGGCCGCCCGCAAGGGCGCAGCGGCGCGCGGCGTTGCCGCCCTCCAGGGCATTGCCCATGAGCACGGCGTCCACGCGCCGCGGCGGCAGTCCGGTTTGGGCAAGCACCGCCTCGATGACCGGCGCGGCGAGCTGGTCCAGGGTGCGCGTGCGAAACAGGCCGCCGGCACGCCCCACGGCCGTGCGGCGCACGGCGACGATGAGCGGCGCCGCCGTCATCCGACCACCGTCGCCGCAAGCGTATTCGCGGCGAGTCCCTCGACGATCGCGTTGGCGTCGAGCTTGCCGCCCGCCGTTCGGGGAACGGCGCCGGTCAGGGCCAACACCCGATCGGGCGCGGGCAGCTCGCCCTTCGCCGGGAGCACCCGGCGAAGGGACGGCACGGCATCTTCGGGTAAACCGGAATCGGGAACCAGGAGGGCAACCGCGGCCTGCGACCGCCGGGCGTCGGGCATCGCCACCACGGCGGCTTCCGCGACCCACGGCAGGCGCTCCAGCGCCTGCGCCAGCGGTGTCGGGTCGACCAGCGCGCCGCCCACGTTGATCCGGGCGTCCGCTCTGCCCAGCAGCCGCAGCCGGCCGCTGGCCGTGTGTTCCGCCCGATCGGCGAGGGTGATCCAGCCCTCGGCGTCGGCCAGCGCGCACCGGCCGCCGTCGGCCGTTTCCTCGGCGATCGCCGCATAGGGCGTGCGCACGCGCAGGCGGCCGTCGCCGGCCACCGCCGTGGCCACGCCGTCCAGGGGCGTGCCCACATCCGCCGGATCGGCGGGATCGGGCGCCGTGTTCAGGGTTACATAACTCGTCTCCGCGGCGCCGTAGAACGTGGTGACCGCCGCGTCCGGCCAGACATTGCGGATCGCAGCGGCCTGCACCGGCGTCAGCCGGGCACCGCCCGCGATGATGCGGCGCACCGGCGCGCGCACGGCGCGTTCCTGCGCACACCGCGCCAGCATCCGGATCACCGGCGGCGCGCCATAGACGACCGTGGGCGCCAGGCCGGCGAGCACGGCCTGCGCACGGTCCGGCGTCACCTGCGCGAGCACGCCCACCGCCGCCCCCAGGTGAAGCGCACGCAGCGCGGCGTACGGGGTGAGCGAAAACGCCGGCTGGCCCAACACCAGCACGCGGTCGGCGGGGGACAGCCCGAGGGCGGTTTCCTCCGCGGCAAAGCAGCGCAGCCACGCCGCGCGGTCGCGGATCAAAGCGCGCGGGCTCCCGGTGCTGCCCGACGTCTGCACCGCCAGACACGGGACTCGTGGATCGGCGGGCGTGGGCACGGAATCGCCGACGGGCGGCGGCGTGGCCGTCCCCTGGCGATCGAAGCGGACCGACCCACCGCCCAGCATGCCCCCGGCAAGCCAGGGCAGCCAGACGCGCGCATCGTCCGGCCGGACGCAATGGGCCGTCGCATGCGCCCGAGCAGCGCCGGCGATGCGGCACAGGAGCGATCGGCGGGAGAGCGCGCCATCGGGTGTGACCAAGCCCGGCGCGGCCGGCGCCTGCCGCGCCGCCCGATCCAGGCGCGCGCCAAGGTCCGGGATCATGCCCGGCGGATCACCGGATAGCCGCGGTACACCGCCGTGGCCACCAGCGACGCGAGAACCACTTTGATGAGGTCGCCCGGCATGAAGTTCAGCGACATCAGGACCACGTTGGTCAGGGCGCTGTCGGTAATGAGCCACCAGTGCGGAATGCCCGGCAGGTACACCCCGCCGATGCCGCCGATCAGGCTGGCCGCGATGAAGCGCGGGAAATCCGGCTTGATGGGCAGCTTTTCCGCAGCCAGGCCGGTGAGATAGGCGCCCAGGACGTAGCCCACCAGGAAGCCCCCCGTGGGCCCGGCAAAGATGCCCAGGCCGCCGCGGCCGCCGGCGAGCAGGGGCAGCCCGAGCGCCACCAGCACGACGAAGATTCCGATGGCCCCGGCGCCGCGCTTGGCGCCCAGGATCGCACCGGCGAGCATGACACCCATGGACTGCGCGGTAATGGGGACACCGATGCCAAGGGAGACCTTGGGCAGCAGCCCCAGCGCCGCCATGACGGCGGCGAACAGGCCCATGAGCACCAGATCGCGCGTGGTCGTCATCGCGTTTCCTCCCTGTCGTCTCGCGTTCTGCTCCGCCGTGCCCCTTCGCTTTCCGGCTCATCCGCATCGCCGTCCGGAAGCGCGTCGCGCGCCTCGATCGCCTCGGACACCCGATCGGCCAGCCGGATCGCCCGGATGATCAGCGGCACGGCCAGCGCAAAGGGATTGCGCCCGAGTCCGCGCGCGCCCTGCGCCGCCCGCGTTTCGACCATCATGCGCTGAAGCAGCGGGATGAAGCGCACCGCCATGGTCATGGCGAAGGAGACGCGCGCAGGCGCCACCCCGAGATGGCGCATCGGCCGCAGGGCACGCTCCAGCACCGCCATCATGTCGGCGAAGGCGGTGGTCGCGGTGACCAGGCCCGCCGCCCAGACCAGGCCGAGCACGCGCGCCACCGTGATCCCGGCGAGCATGGGGCCGTCGAACCACGCCTGTGCCCCCGCCATCAGGCCGAGCAGCGGCGCCAGATCGCGCGCCTGCGTCCAGACGTGGCGCAGCGGCACGCGCCCCAGCGGGTAGAGTGCCGCCACGACGCAGGCCACCGCGCCGATGGCGGGCAGACTGACGAGCATGAACGTCCCCGTTCCCAGCAGCGCCAGGGCAAGCAGCTTCCACCCCGCCGGAACCGCATGGATGGGCGACGGCCCCGGGACCTGCAGGTCGCCGATCATGCCGCCGCCTCCGCCGCACTGTCCCGGCCTGCGGCCTCGTACGCGTCCACCAGGTCGACATAGGCGGCAATGGCGGCGTCCGGTTCGTCGTCAGCGACCACGCGGCCCTGGTCGACGACGAGGACGCGTTCGCAATCGCGCACGAGGTCGAGATCGTGGGTGGCCAGGACGACGCGCTGGGGCAGCGGCGCGACCAGGCGGCGGAACAGGCGCTTGCCCGGCAGATCCAGCATGGCCGTGGGCTCGTCCATGACCAGGATGTCCGGGTGCAGGGCGAAAATGCTGGCCAGCGCGAGGCGCTGCTTCTCGCCGCCGCTGAGCAGGTGCGCCGAGTCGCCCTCGCGACCGGCCAGGCCAAAACGCGCGAGGGCCTCGCCGCCCCGCCGGCGGCGCTCTTCGGCCGGAAGCTTGCGCGCCTTCAGGCCCAGGTCCATTTCCTCGGCGATCGTGGGCATCACGATCTGCGCCTCCGGGTCCTGGAACACGAAGCCCACTTTGCGGCGCACCGCGCGCGTCGCCTTCGCGGCGTCCAGGCCGTCCACGGTAACCCGGCCGTGATCCGGCGCGACCAGCCCGTTGAAACAGCGCAGCAGGGTGCTCTTGCCGGAGCCGTTGGCGCCGATGAGTCCGATCCGGCTCTCGGTCAGCCGCAGGTCGTCCACCGCGAGGATGCTGCGCTCGCCCCGGGACACCCGCACGCCATCCAAGGCGATCCCGCGCTCATCCGTCATGGTCCGCACGCTCCACGATCACGCTGAGGAAGGTCCCCGTCATCACCGGCCCCGCGCGATCCGGTCCCTCCAGGGCGATAGCGGTGGCCAGCCAATAGCGCCCGCCACCGAGCGCTTTGAACTGGGTCGGCCGCGGGCACAGACGCACCGCTTCGCCCGCCCGTACGGGGGCGCGGAACCGGATCGAATCGTAGCCCGCTTGGTACAGGGCGCGCGCCCAGGGCAAAACGTAGACCTCGCCCAGCAGGCCCGCCGTGAGCGCGGTGAGCAGCGCGCCCTGCACGACCCCGCCCTGCGCGGGGAGATCACCGGCGGCATGCAACGGCTGGTCGTCCCCGGTCAGCCGGGCGAAGCGCCGCACCGTCTCGGGCGTGACGGTCTCCCAGCGCGTGGGCGGCAAATCCGTACCGACGGCAGCGCGCAGCGCGGCCGGATCGGGCCACGACGAAATGGCGGGATATCTTGGAACGGTGGCCATGCGCGCACGCGGTCACAACTCGTGGAAAACGGCAATCTGCCGGGGTATAGCCGATGCAGAGGGGCGTGTCGAAGTGCCGTTAGGGCGTCGCGCGCGTCGGGCCACGCCCGCAATCCGCCGTCAGCCTTCAGACAAATCCACAACGAGGTCATGTCGGACGCGGGAGCCGAAGAGGTAGACGCGGGCATTCGAATGGCTTCCACCTGGTCATCCTTGAGGCGCATGGCTATCGCGTTCCACACTGTAACGGACCGTGGTGTCGTCTATCCGCTACCCATCGACTCCGCCAAGCGCCCGCCGCGGGCCGGTTGACTCCCGATCGCTGGCGCGCATGCTCCGGATCGCACATTCGCCGAGCCCATCCCGATCCCACAGGTTTTGATCCATGATTCCGCGCTATTCGCGGCCCGAGATGGCCGCCATCTGGGAGCCCGAGAACAAGTTCCGCATCTGGTTCGAGATCGAGGCCCATGCCTGTGACGCCCAGGCCGATCTGGGCGTGATCCCGCGCGAGGCCGCGCGCGACGTCTGGGCCAAGGGGCGTTTCGAGGTCGACCGGATCGACGCCATCGAGCGCGAGACGCGCCACGACGTTATCGCCTTTCTGACCAACCTCGCCGAGCACGTCGGCCCGTCGGCGCGCTTCGTCCACCAGGGCATGACCTCCTCGGACGTCCTGGACACCTGCCTCGCCGTACAGCTCAAGCAGGCCAGCGACCTGCTGCTCCAGGGCCTGGACCGGCTGCTTACCGCGCTCGAGACGCGCGCCAAGGAACACCACAGCACCATCTGCGTCGGCCGGAGCCACGGCATCCACGCCGAGCCGACCACCTTCGGCCTCAAGCTGGCCAGCCACTACGCCGCCCTGGCGCGCGGACGCGAACGCTTGGCGCGGGCGCGCGAAGACGTCGCGACCTGCGCCATCTCGGGCGCGGTGGGCACCTTCGCCAACATCGATCCCTACGTGGAGGAGTACGTAGCGCGCGAAATGGGCCTCACGGCCGAGCCCATCTCCACGCAGGTGATCCCGCGCGACCGCCACGCGCTGTTCTTTTCCGTGCTCGGCGTGGTCGCCAGCTCGCTGGAAAACCTGGCCACGGAGATCCGGCACCTGCAGCGCACCGAGGTGCGCGAGGCGGAGGAGTACTTCCACGAAGGCCAGAAGGGCTCCTCGGCCATGCCGCACAAGCGCAACCCCGTGCTCACGGAGAATCTCACGGGTCTGGCGCGGACCATCCGGGCCGCCGTGAATCCCGCGATGGAAAACGTGACCCTGTGGCACGAACGCGACATCTCGCACTCCTCGGTGGAGCGCGTGTTCGGCCCGGATGCGACCATCGCGCTCGACTTCGCGCTGCACCGCATGGCGTCCGTGGTCGAGAACCTGGTGGTCTACCCGGAGAACATGCGCGCCAACCTCGAACGCCTGGGCGGCCTCGTGTACTCGCAGCAGGTGCTCCTCGCCCTGACCCAGGCCGGGGTGAGCCGGGAAGACGCATACCGCCTCGTGCAACGCAACGCCATGTCCGTATGGCAGGATGGCGGCGACTTCCTCGCCGCCCTGCAAGGCGACACGGAAGTGACGGCGCACGTCTCGCCCGAGACCCTGTCGGCGTGCTTCGATCCGGGCTTCCACACCAAGCACGTGGGTGCCATCTTCGCCCGTGTCTTTGGCCAGGGCTGAAGGCGTGCCTGCGATGCGATCCCCAAGATGACGCACACGCGCACGCGCACCGTTGAGTTGAAACGTGCCGCGAGCGGGCGGCACAACCTAGTTGCATCGTGCCCGGCAACCGGCATGGCAAGGGAGCGATGGGCAGCGTGACCCTGCAGATCACCAACACCCTGACCCGCCGCAAGGAGGTCTTCGAGCCCGCCGACCCGGCGAATGTGCGCATGTACGTCTGCGGGCCCACCGTTTACGACCGCGCGCACATCGGCAACGCGCGGCCCGTTGTGGTCTTCGACGTCCTCTACCGGGTGCTGCGGGAGATCTACGGCACCGCGCACGTGGCCTATGCGCGCAACATCACGGACGTGGACGACAAGATCCTCAACGCCGCCCGCGAACGCGGCGAGGCCATCGACGCCCTCACCGCGCGCACCACCGAGGCGTTCCACACCGACATGGGCGCGCTGAACACGTTGGCGCCCACGGCCGAGCCGCGCGCGACCCAGCACATCGACGCCATGATCGCGCTCGTCCAGCGCCTCATCGACAGCGGCCACGCCTACGCGGCCGAGGGCCACGTCCTCTTCGCCGTGCCCACGATGGCGGATTACGGCAAGCTCTCCGGGCGCGACCGGGACTCCCTGATCGCGGGCGCGCGCGTCGAGGTCGCCCCGTACAAGCGCGATCCGGCAGACTTCGTGTTGTGGAAGCCCGCGGGCGACGACGAGCCGGGCTGGGACAGCCCCTGGGGCCGGGGGCGCCCGGGCTGGCACATCGAATGCTCGGCGATGAGCCATACCGTGCTCGACACGCCGTTCGACATCCACGGCGGCGGTCAGGATCTCATTTTCCCGCACCATGAGAACGAGATCGCGCAGGCGGAATGCGGCTACGGCGACGGTTTCGCCCGGTACTGGATGCACAACGGCTACATCACCGTGGATGGCGAGAAGATGTCCAAGTCCCTGGGCAACTTCTTCACCGTGCGCGATCTGCTGGACGAGGGCTGGCCCGGCGAGGCGATCCGGCTGGTGCTGCTGTCCGGGCAGTACCGCCAGCCCCTGGACGTCAACCGGGACAAGCTCGCCGACGCCAAGAGCCAGCTCGACCGGCTGTACCAGGCGCTGCGCAACGCCGGACAGGTCGCCGCGCCCGCTGACGCCGCCCCGCCGCGGGCGGTCATGGCCGCCCTCGAGGACGACCTGAACACGCCCGAGGCGCTGGCGCAGCTCCACGACGCGGCGCACCGGCTGAACAAGGCGGCGGATGATGCGGCTACGGCGGCCGAGGCGAAAGGGGCGCTGCTCGCCGGTGGGCGCGTGCTGGGACTGCTTGCCGGCGATCCGGAGACCTGGTTCAAGGGTGCGGCCAGCGCCGACGATGCGGCCGAGATCGAGCATCTGATCGCCCAGCGGCAGGCCGCGCGCCAGCGCCGGGACTTCGCCACGGCCGACCGGATCCGCGACGACCTGCGTGCGCGCGGCATCGTCCTGGAGGACACGCCGCAGGGCACAAGCTGGCGGCGGGCGTGAAGCACGGCAGGTCGCGGCGCCGCGGCCGCGGCGCCGCCGGCCACGCGGCCTTTATGCCTCGCGGATCCTGGAGAGGAAGCTATCCGCCTCTTCCCCCAGCGTATTGAGCTGCTGCGTCAGGTCGTGCATCGCCTTGGCGACCGTATCGGCCTTTTCCGCGTTCTGTGACGTGGCATCGTTGACCGCGCTGAGGTTGTCGCGCACGACGCTCGCCGAGGATGCCGCGGACTGGGCGCTCTGGGCGATTTCCCGGGTGGCGGTGTCCTGCTCCTGGGTCGAGCCGGCGATGCCCGAGACGTATTCATTCATGCGGTTGATGATCTGCATGATGTTGTTCATCTGCTCGACGGCCGTATCGGTCACGCTCTGCACGTCCTGGATCTGCTGGCGGATGTCCTCGGTGGCCTTGCCCGTCTGATTGGCCAGGTTCTTCACCTCGTTCGCCACCACGGCGAAGCCCTTGCCCGCCTCGCCGGCGCGCGCAGCCTCGATCGTCGCGTTGAGCGCGAGGAGGTTGGTCTGCTCGGCGATATCGTTGATCAGGGTGACCACCTCGCTGATCTTCTGCGCCGACTGCTGAAGATTGGAGACCGTCTCCTGGGTTTCCTTGGCACGCTGTACCGCGTCGTTGGAGACTTCCGTGGACTGCTGCGCGTTGTCGGAGATCTCGCGCACCGAGGTGGTGAGTTCCTCCGTGGTGGACGCGACGGTTTGCACGCTTTCGTTGGCGCCCTCGGACTCGCGCAGGGCCTGCTCCGCCTTCTCGTTGTTCGACGCGGCGACCTGTTGCATGTTGTCCACTTCGTGGGCGACGTTCTCCGAAGCGGAGAGCATCTGGCGCACCGAGGACTTGACCGTCTCCTCGAAGCTGTCGGCGAGCTTGCGGCGCGCCTCGCGCGCCTCCTCGGCCTGACGGCGCTCCATCTCGGCCTGTTCCTCGCGCATGCGCTTCATCTCGAGGTTGTTCTGCTGGAACACCGCCACCGCACGCGCCATGGCGCCGACTTCGTCGTCGCGCTTGCGGTAGGGGATCGTGACCTCGTTCTCGTCCTCGGCCACGGCCGTCATGGCGCTGGTGATGCGCCCCACGGGCTTCAGCACGCGGTTGAGCGAGAGCATCATCGCCGCGACGAGCACGACGAGGGTGATGCCGGTTTCGATCGCGGTGGACTGGATGGCCTGCGCGCGCTGCGCCCGGATGGGCTCGCGGCTGAACTGAAGGGTCAGCGTGCCCAGCTTGTCGCCGCCCTTCTTCACGGGAACCGTCGTGCTCAGCGCCGTGTCGCGCTGGGCGCCGAGCTGTGCGGCCGTGTTCCCAGATTTTTCCACGACGCTGGCATACTGGAAGTCCTTGTCCTTCTTCAGCGTCGCCAGCGCCTGCTCGACGCTCTTGTAGTCCATGTTCCACAGCGAGCCGGCAACGCTGCCCGCCTGGAGCGTGGCGATCTGGTTCATGCGCGAGCGCATCTGATCGGCGATGCGATTGCTTTGCTGGTTGATGCTATACGCGCCCATCGCACCGTAGAGCACGAGGATCAGCGCAACGAACATCAACGCCACCTGCAGGCGCAGGGAGAGCTTGATCCGCGGGAGCTTCATCGAGGCCATGACGGGTCCTTCGGCTGCTTTTGCCACCGCTGACGCTGCCCACGCGCGACAGGCGTGCATAGCCGGGATATTCACGCGAGTCTCCTCGACGCGCAAGCTTCGCCGAGGGTGCTGCCGCGCGGGCGGCGTCCCGTTTTTCCGCCGTATCCTTTGGCGCGTTGCGGCTTAATTTTTCGTTATAAAACGGGGTCGTAGGCGCAGGACGTGGCGATGATACGGATTTTTCCGGAATTTTGTATGCATGCTGCGTACCTGCACAACGCTGGCGCGCGTCGGTGCCGACACGCGACTCGGGAGATTGACCGCGGGCGCGCAAAGGGCGTACGAAACCGCCTCCGATCCGCACGAAGGATGCACCACCGGAACGGCCCATGACCACGGCGACTCGGCACCACAGCGATCGCATCTACTTTTTCGACTCGACGTTGCGCGACGGGCAGCAGACGCAGGGCGTCGACTTTTCCGTTGCGGACAAGCGGGCGCTTGCAACCGCGCTCGACCAACTCGGCGTGCGCTATATCGAGGGCGGCTGGCCCGGCGCGAACCACACCGACGACGCGTTCTTCGCCGAGCCGCCCGCGCTGCGCCAGGCGCGCCTGATCGCTTTCGGGATGACACGCCGGCCCGGCCGTTCGCCGGAAAACGATCCCGGCCTCTCGGCGGTGTTGAACGCGGGCACCGACGGCGTGTGCCTGGTGGGCAAGACCTGGGATTTCCATGTCGACGTCGCGCTGGGTCTGGACCAGGGCGAGTACCTGGGCATGATCGGCGACAGCCTGGCCCATGCGGCGACGCGTTCGGCCGAAGTGATGTTCGACGCCGAGCATTTCTTCGACGGCTACAAAGCCAATCCGGAATTCGCCCTGCGCGCGCTCGACGCCGCGTACGAGGCGGGCGCGCGCTGGCTCGTCCTGTGCGACACCAACGGCGGCACCCTGCCCGATGAGATCGAGCGGATCGTGGGCGAGGTCGCCCGGCGCTATCCGGGCAGCCGCCTGGGCATCCACACCCACGACGACACGGGCAACGCTGTGGCCAATTCCCTGGCAGCCGTGCGCGCCGGGGCGCGGCAGGTCCAGGGAACCCTGAACGGCCTGGGCGAGCGCTGCGGGAACGCCAACCTCATCCCCATCATCGCCTCCCTGGCGCTGAAAACCGACTTCGACACCGGGATGACGGCCGAGCAACTGCGCGAGCTGACGCCCACCTCGCGCCTGCTCGACGAGCGGCTCAACCGTACGCCCTCGCGCAACGCCGCCTACGTCGGGGAGAGCGCGTTCGCGCACAAGGGCGGCCTGCACGTCTCGGCGGTGGACAAGGATCCGCGCACCTACGAACACATCGACCCGGCGCAGGTGGGCAACCGCCGGCACATCGTGGTCTCGGATCAGGCCGGCCGGGCGAACATCCTGGCGCGCTTCCGCGAGATCGGCATCGACATGGACGGCGACGATCCCAACGTCGCCGCGCTGGTGGAGCGGGTGAAGGCGCGCGAGTTCGAGGGCTACGCCTACGACGGCGCGGAAGCGAGCTTCGAACTGATGGCGCGGCGCGCGCTCGGCCAGGTCGGGGAATACTTCGCGCTCAAGCGCTTCCGGGTCATGGACGACCGGCGCTACAATGCGCGCAACGAGCTGGTGACCGAATCCGAGGCCACGGTGACCACGCACGTCCAGGGCGAAGACGTGATGACCGTGGCCACGGGCAACGGTCCCGTGAACGCCCTCGACCTCGCGCTGCGCAAGGCCCTGCTCAGCGTCTACCCGCAGCTCGACGACATGCGGCTGAGCGACTACAAGGTGCGCATCCTCACGCCGCAGGCGGGCACGGGTGCGGTCACGCGCGTGATGATCGAAAGCACGGACGCGCAGGGCCGGCACTGGAACACCGTGGGCGTCTCGGCGAACATCGTGGACGCCTCGTTCAACGCCCTGCGCGACGCCATCACCTGGAAGCTCTATCGCGAGGGCGCCACGCCGGCCGTTTCGGCGGCATGACCCGGTCGACGCCGGCGGTTGTCCTGGTCCGGCCGCAACTGGGCCAGAACATCGGCATGGCGATGCGCGCCATGGCGGCGTGTGGCCTCACCGAGCTGCGCCTCGTCGCCCCCCGGGACGGCTGGCCCAGCGAGAGCGCGCGTCAGGCCGCGGCGGGCACGGATGCAGCGCTCCACCACATCGGCACCTACGGGACGCTCCCCGAGGCGGTGGCCGACCTGCACCGGCTCTACGCCACCACCGTGCGCCCGCGCGGCCAGGTCAAGCCGGTGCTCACGCCGACCGAGGCGGCACAGGCCGTGCGCGACGATCCGGACCGGCGCGCGGGCCTGCTGTTCGGCCCGGAGCGCACGGGCCTGGAGAACGACGAGGTCGCGCTCGCGGACCGCATCGTCACCGCGCCGCTGAACCCCGACGCGTACTCCCTCAACCTGTCGCAGGCCGTGCTGCTTCTCGCCTGGGAGTGGTGGCGTCTCGGCGACACGCGGCCAGTGAAGTCCACGCCGCCGTCAAGTGCCGCGGAAAAGCCCTCGACACGGGCCGAGCTGGCGGGGTTTCTCGGCCGGCTGGAAAATGCGCTGGACGAGTCCGGGTTCTTCCAGGAGCCGCAGCGCCGGCCCGGGACGCTACGCAACATCCGCAACATCTTCACCCGCCACGACCTCACCCGCGGCGAAGTGGACACCCTGCACGGCATCCTCTCCGCGCTGACCCTCGGCCCGAAAACCCAGCGCGCGCGTCGGCGCACCGACGATTCCGGCGGCAGCGCCCCTTGACGCGTCCCCGTCAGTGTGCAGGATCGCGACTTCATTCCTGGGAACGTGGGACAGCCGTCAGGGGCTGCGCCCCGCCCGCTCGCCGGCACGACGATCGCGATCCGCGGCGAGGCAGGGACTACCGGGACAACAGAGCGCGACATCCTGCACAGCGAGCAAACGGAGAGCCCCTGCGCCATGACGAAGCGCAAGCCGCAGAAGTACAAGATCGACCGGCGCCTCGGCGTCAACCTCTGGGGCCGGCCCAAGAGCCCGGTGAACAAGCGCCCCTATGGCCCCGGACAGCACGGCCAGAAGCGCAAGAAGCCCTCCGACTACGGCCTGCAGCTCCAGGCCAAGCAGAAGATGAAGGGCTACTACGGCTCCATCGGCGAAAAGCAGTTCCGCCACTACTACGAGGAGGCCGTGCGCCGGAAGGGCGACACCGGCGAGAACCTCATCGAGCTGCTGGAGCGCCGGCTGTCCACCATCGTCTACCGCGCGAAGTTCGTGCCCACGGTCTTCGCCGCGCGGCAGTTCGTGAACCACGGCCACGTCCTGGTCAACGGCAAGCG
>CAJXKW010000047.1 GCA_913055855.1 uncultured Limimonas sp.
GTGGCGCGCGCCTCAAGGCCGCCCTCGACGTCGCCGGGCTCGTGCTTGCGGTCCTGGTGCTGCTGGCGCTGTTCGGCACGCTCATCGTGATCGAGCGGCAGGTCGGTCTTCCGGCACTGATCGAGGGGCCGCTGACCTTGGGGCACGTCCGCGAGGTGCTGCTCCAGAGTTTCGAGGGTCTTGCGGGCAGTGCCTAACCGGCGGCCCACGCAAAAATTTTGCATGATCAAAGGCGGACAGGTTCATGGCGCAGGCAAATGATCCCGAGGCTCCCGGCGAGGCCGCCGCCCGGCGTTCCCTGATCGAGCGGGCCGCGGAGCGCATCGACGGCACGCCGCGGCCCGAGGCGCGCGCGCCGAGCACGGCCAAGGGTTCGGCCGCCGACGCGACGCCGCGCGGCCGGACACGCAAGGCGCCGGCGGCGCACATCGACTTCGCGGCGCTGAAGGCGCGCGGCTTCATCACGCCCTCGAGCATGCGCACGCGGCTGGCCGAGCAGATGCGCCTGATCAAGCGCTCCGTGCTGCACGACTTCTGGAGCCGCAAGGCCGAGCGGTCGAACATGATCATGGTCACCAGCGCCGGGCCGGGTGAGGGCAAGAGCTTCATCGCGGTGAACCTCGCGCTGAGCCTGGCCTGCGAACTCGATCTGTATGTCCTGCTGGTGGACGCGGATTTCGAGCGGCCGACCGCCCTGCGCAATCTGGGCATCGATACGGCTCAGGGCTTCCTCGACATTCTCGCGGACACGAACCGGGATCTGGGCGAGGTCATCCAGCGCACCGACGTCGAACGGCTTTCCGTGATCGGCGCCGGGCGCAACCGCGAACTCTCGGCGGAACTCCTGAGCAGCCAGCGGATGCGCGAGATCGCCGACGAGTTGGCCAGCCGCTATCCGGACCGTTTGATCATCTTCGACACCTCACCCCTTCTGGCCGCCTCCGAACCGGTGGTGATGGCGGAACTCATGGGGCAGACCCTGTTCGTCGTCGAGGCCGACCAGACGGAGCGGGGGTCTGTGGAGGAAGCCCTGGATCTCCTGCCCGAGCACTGCGATCCCGCGCTGGTTCTGAACAAGGGCCGCTCGCGCAGCGGCTCGGGCGAGCTGTACTACCACGATCAATACCGCAAGCGGCGCTGATATCCCCTGCGACGCCGACCGGAAGGGTAACCCCGATGGTGCGGCGACGCCGGGGATGCGGGGCGTTAGGCATGCCGTGCCGTGCGGCTGACGAACGAGCGAAAGCGCGATGTATCTGGATCATTACAGCCTCTCGCGACTGCCTTTCCAGATGACGCCGGACGCGAGCTTCTTTTTCGAAAGCCCCGGCCACAAGCGCGCATTGCTGACCATGATCTACGGCCTGAGCAAGGGCGAGGGCTTCGTCGTCGTCACCGGCGCGGTCGGCGCGGGCAAGACGACCCTGATCGAACGGCTTCTGGTCAGCGATCACATCGCCGACGCCATCACGGCGCGTATCAACACCACGCAATTGGGCTCAGAAAATCTGCTCCACCTGATCGCCTACAACCTGAACCTCTCGCAGGTCGGCGAAACCAAGGCGGCCGCGCTGCGCGACCTGCGCGAGCATCTCTTCCAGGTCCGGGCCAGGGGCAAGCGCGTGCTCCTGATCGTGGACGAGGTGCAGAACCTCTCCCAGGAGGCGCTGGAGGAGATGCGCATGCTCTCGAATTTCCAGGCGGAGTCGAGCGCGCTGCTGCAGATCCTGCTGGTGGGGCAGCCGGAATTCCGCGAGCGCCTCGCCGGGCCGGGCTGCGAACAGATTCGCCAGCGCGTGGTCGCGTCATACCACCTTAGTCCGCTGGTTCATGACGACACCAAGCAGTACGTGGAACACCGCCTGCGCGCGTCCGGCTGGTCGGGCAGCAACCTGTTCAGCGATCGTGCCCTCGACCGTGTCGCCCGGGTCAGTGGCGGCGTGCCGCGGCGCATCAACCGGCTGTGCGACCGCTGCCTGCTCTACGGCTATCTGGAGAACCGGCTCTACCTGGATGCCGCGGACGTCGATGCGGTGGTCGCGGAGATGCGCAACGAAGCCCTGGAAGGCGCGCCCGGGGCGGAGCCGGACGTGATCGCCGCGCAGCCTCCGGAGGATGTGACCGGACATCTCGCGCCGCAGCACCCGGCGGGCAGCGGCGAGGCGGCACCGGTCCAGCTAAACGGCGCGGCCAACGGCGCCAACGGCCACGGTGACACGGACGCCGGACACGGCGGGCACAGCTACGCCGATCTGGAACAGACCGTGGCAACGCTTCAGCGCGAGGTCGCCGCGTACAAGACCAAGCTGAACCGGATCGTGAGTCTCGTGGCGCGCGAGCAGCGCCGGCTTCAGGAGACCACGGCCGGTTCCGGGAGCGAGGGCGCATGACGCCCGCCCGGCGCGCGCTGGCGCGCGACCCCGCCGCGGCCGGGCGCCGGATGGACGCCGCCGGTCCGCCGAACCGCGCGCCCGTGCGCCCCAACGCGATGACGGTGGACGTCGAAGAGCACTTCCAGGTCTCGGCTATGGAAACGGTCGTCCGGCGCGGGGACTGGGACCGCCATCCGTCGCGCGTGGAGGCGAACGTCGACTGGCTGCTCGACCGTTTCGCCGAGCATGGCATCGCGGCCACCTTCTTCACCCTGGGCTGGATCGCCGAGCGCCATGGCGCCATGATCCGGCGCATCGTCGCCGCCGGGCACGAGCTGGCCAGCCACGGCTATGCCCACGTGCGCGTGAACACACAGGATCCGGCGGCGTTCCGCGCCGATGTCCGGCGCGCCAAGGCCGTCCTGGAGGACGCCGGGGGCGTTTCCGTCCGCGGGTACCGGGCGGCCAGCTTTTCCATCGACGCCAGCACGCCCTGGGCGCACGCCGTACTGGCGGAGACGGGCCACGCGTACAGCTCCAGCGTCTACCCCATCCGCCACGATCACTACGGCATGCCCTCGGCGCCACGGTTTGCGTACGCGCCGCTGCCCGGAAGCGGGTTCCGCGAGATCCCGCTGTCGACCGCCGAGGTCATGGGCCGGCGCGTGCCCTGCGCCGGCGGGGGCTATTTCCGGCTGCTGCCGTTGCCGGTTTCGGCCGCGGCAATCGATCGGCTGAACCGGCGCGAGGGCGCGCGCTGCGTGTTCTACCTGCATCCCTGGGAGATCGATCCGGGGCAGCCGCGCGTGCCCGGCCTGTCGGGGCGGACGCGGTTTCGCCACTACGTGAACCTGTCACGGACGGCGCCGCGGCTGACCCACCTCCTGCGGCGCTACCCCTGGGGGCCCATGAACCGGGCGTTTCCCGAAATCGCGGAGGCGACAACATGAGCGGGCTGTACGTTGCGCGGTTGGATGCGGCCGACCCCGATCAGCGTGCGCGATGGGACGCGTACGTTCACGCACACCCCGAGGGCACGGTTTTCCACCTTGCCGGCTGGCAGCCCGTTCTGGAGGGCGCGTTTGGTCACCGTGTCTATCTGTTGGCCGCCATGGCGAACGATGGCATCCGGGGTGTCCTGCCGCTGGTGCACAAGCGCAGCCGGCTGTTCGACACGGCGCTGATCTCCAATGCGTTCTGCGTCTACGGCGGTCCGCTGGTTGCCGACGAGGCGGCACTGGCAACGCTGGACGCCGCGGCCGCGGACTTGGCCCAGCGCCTGCGCGTGGGGCACCTGGAGTATCGCCTGCGCCGGCCGCTGCACCCGGCCTGGCCGTGTGCCGCGAACCGGCACGCCACGTTCCGGAAGGCGATCTCGGGCGACCACGATGCCAACCTCAAGGCCATCCCGCGCAAGCAGCGCGCGGTCGTGCGGAAGGCCATCGCGGCCGGGCTGGAAACCCACGCGGGTCACGACCTGGATACGTTCTACGATCTCTATGCCGAGAGTGTGCGCAACCTGGGCACACCGGTCTTCGCGAAGGATTACCTGCGGCGGCTGCTGGCGGAGTTCGGCGACCAAGCGGAAATCCTGATCGTCAGCAAGGACGGCCGGCCGCAGAGCGGTGTCCTCTCGCTGTTCTTCCGCGACGAGGTGGCGCCCTATTACGGCGGCGGTCGGCCCGAGGCGCGCCGGACCGGAGCGAACGACCTGATGTACTGGGCGGTGATGCGCCGTGCGGCGGATGCGGGCTACCGCCTGTTCGACTTCGGGCGCAGCAAGGTGGACAGCGGGGCGTACCACTTCAAGAAGAACTGGGGCTTTGCGCCGGCGCCATTGTATCACGAATACAAGCTCATCACCGCCGACGCCGTGCCCGACACAACCCCCGCCAATCCGAAGTACAGCCTCGCCATCAAGGCGTGGCAGCGCCTGCCGCTGTGGCTGGCGAACCGCATGGGGCCCGTGCTCGCGCGCGGGCTGGGGTGAGCCGCGCACGCGCCGCCAGACAAGGACGCGACACGGAAATGTCCAGCCGCTTCATGATGTTCCAAACCGCGCAACGGGCCGCGGCGGACCTCCGGCCGCACGTGCTGGGCGCCGCCGCGACGGCCGCGGCGGTTGCCGGGCTGCTGGGCGTGTTTCACGCAACCGTGGTTTCGCTGGTTCAGGTCTGGACCAGCTCGGTGATCTACGGCCACGGCATCCTCATTCCGCTGATTGCCGGTTATCTGGCGTACCAGCGCCTTCCCCTCGTGCGCAGCGCGCCCGTCCGCCCGGCGCTGGGTTTCGGGGGCGCCGGGCTGGCCGCGGCTGGTGGCATCTGGCTGGCGGGCAGCCTGACGGAGACGCAGCTTCTTCAGCACGTGGGCCTGATCGGGATGCTGCAGAGCACCGTGCTGCTGATCCTGGGCGTGCGCGCCGCGCTGGCCCTGGCGTTTCCCCTTGTCTACCTCGTGCTCGCGATTCCCTTCGGCGAAAGCCTCCTGCCCACGCTCCAGGACCTGACGGCGCGCCACACGACCCAGCTCCTGCGCGCGACGGGCGTGCCCGTGTTCGTCTCCGACTGGAAGATGGTCACGCCGGACGGGGCGTTTCTGGTCGCCGAGGTGTGCGCCGGTCTGCAGTACATTCTCGCCTGCCTCGCCATCGGCGGGCTGATCGCCGGGATCTGGTACCGCACACCATGGAAGCGGGTCGTGGTGCTCGCGTTGGCGGTCGCCGTCCCCATCGGCGCCAATGTGCTGCGCGCGTACGGGATCGTGATGCTGGCTGATCTGGTGAGCTTCGAGGCGGCGAGCGGGGTCGCGCACGTCGTCTACGGCTTCATCTTCCTCAGCGCGGTCAGCCTCGTCTTCATCGCGATCGCCGCGGCCTTCCGCGAGTCCGGGGTACCTGCCGGTGTCCATGCCGGGACGCCGCCGGGCGCCGGGCCGCGCCGGCCTGGCGCGACCCTCGCCTTGGCGGCGGCGTTCGCGATTGCCCTGGGCCTGGGCGTCAAGGGAACGGCCGCCGGGCTCGCCGCGCCGGTCGCGTTGGACGCACCTGCAGCCGCGCCTTCTGCACCCGCGGCGGGCGGCCCCTGGGCGCGCACCGCATCCGGTGACGCTTGGTTGCCGGCGTTCAAGGGGCGGCCGGTCGCCACGGACGCCTGGGCGTATACCGACGGCCGGGCGCCGGTCAGCCTGGCGGTGGCGCGGTATGCCAATAGCGGCGAGGGCGCGGACATGATCGGCGGCCGCCTGTTCTTCAGGCCCGCCGGGGACAGCCGGGTCACCCATCGCGGCCGCGTCGCGGCGGCCCGTGTGCCCGGGCTACCGCGGCCGGCATACCTGCGGCTGGAGCAGGCCGGAACGGGGGAACGGCTCGTTTGGTACTGGTACGCCGTGGGCGGGCGCCTGACCAGCGAGCCGATCACGGGCAAGGCCTACCAGCTTCTGGCGCGGCTGGGGTTGGGCGACAGCGGCGCGCGGCTGATCGTCCTGGCGACGCCCGCGGGCGAGGGGGCCGCGGACGCGCTGGCACGGTTCGCCGGTGCGCTCGACATGGACGCGCTGAAGGCTTCGCCCGCCGGCGGCAAATAGGGACACGCTTGGCTCATGTGCGGACTGGTTGCCATCTTCGACACCCGTGGCCGGCGGTCCGTGGATCCGGTCCTGCTCCGGGCGATGACGGATACCCTCGGGCACCGCGGACCCGACGACGACGGTTTGTTCCAGGACGCCGGTGTCGGGCTGGGGCACCGCCGGCTGTCCATCATCGACCTGGCTTCGGGCCATCAGCCCCTGTTCAACGAGGACCGCTCGGTCGCCGTGGTCTACAACGGCGAGATCTACAATTTCGGCGAGCTGATGGCAGAGTTGCGGGACCGCGGGCACAGCTTCCGCACGCGCTGCGACACGGAAGTGATCGCGCATGCCTGGGAGGAATGGGGCGCGCGCTGCGTCGAGAAGTTCCGGGGTATGTTCGCCTTCGCCCTGTACGACGCCAAGGCGCAGCAGCTTTTCCTGGCGCGCGACCGGCTTGGCATCAAGCCGCTGTACTACGCCGAGCTGCCCGACGGGCGGATGCTGGTGGCGTCCGAGCTCAAGGCGTTGCTCGCATGCCCGGATTTGCCGCGCGAGTTGGACCCGCAGGCGGTCGAGGCGTACCTCGGCTTCGGCTATGTCCCTGATCCCATGGCGATTTATCGCCATGTGGCCAAGCTCGCGCCGGGGCACGTGCTCACGGTCGAGCGCGGCCGGGCGGTGCCCGAGCCGGCGTGCTACTGGGCGCCCCGTTTCGACGCGGAGGGTGCCGGCAGCGAGGCGGACACGGCGGCAGAGCTGCGCGAACGGCTCACCGAGGCCGTCGAGATGCGCCGGGTCTCGGAGGTGCCGTTGGGTGCATTCCTCTCCGGCGGGGTGGATTCCAGTGCGGTCGCGGCCTGCATGGCGCGGGGGGCGTCGGATCCGGTGAACACCTGCGCCATCGCCTTCGGCGAAGCCGACTACGACGAGTCCCGGTACGCCGCGATGGTCGCCGAGCAGTACGGGACGCGGCACCACACGCGTACGGTCGATCCGGCGGATTTCGACCTGATTGCGGCGCTGCCGCAGGTGTACGACGAGCCTTTCGCGGACAGCTCCGCGCTGCCCACGTACCGCCTGTGCGAGGCGGCGCGCCAGCACGTCACGGTCGCCCTTTCCGGCGACGGCGGCGACGAGGTGTTCGCCGGCTATCGCCGCTACCGCTGGCATCATTACGAGGAGCGTGTACGCGGCCGACTGCCCGATGGTCTGCGCGCGTCGCTGTTCGGCGCGCTGGGAGCGGCATACCCGAGGCTGGACTGGGCACCCAAGGCGCTGCGCGCCAAATCGACGCTTCAGGCGATCGCGTACGATACGGCCGACGCCTATTTCCGCAGCGTCTGCGTGATTCCCGACGACCTGCGCACGGCGCTTTACACCGGAAGCTTTAAGCAGCGCCTGCAGGGCTTCCGCGCCCCCGACCTCGTCCGCCGGCACATGGCGGAGGCGCCCACCGACCATCGCCTGTCGCGCGTGCAGTACGTCGACATGAAGACCTACCTGCCGGGTGACATTCTGACCAAGGTGGACCGCGCCAGCATGGCCCATGGACTCGAGGTCCGGGTGCCCGTCCTGGACCACGAATTCGTCGATTGGGCCGGCGGCATCGCACCAGCGCAGAAGCTCAAGGGGCGCGAAGGCAAGCACATTTTCAAGCGCGCCCTCGAACCCTGGCTTCCGGCGGAGCTGCTCTACCGGCCCAAGATGGGTTTCGCCGTACCGCTCAAGACGTGGTTCCGCGGGCCGCTGAAAGACACGGTACGGGCACGGCTCCAGAGCGGCCGGCTGCGCGAGAGCGGGATCTTCGAGCCGGCGGCGATCGACCGGCTCGTCGAGCAGCACATGGCCGGTCTGCGTGACCATAGCCAACCCATTTGGGCCCTTCTGATGTTCGCTGGCTTCCTGGAAAACGTGGATGCGGCCAGCCCCGCGGTGGCCGGCGGCGCCCGTCGTGCCAGCGCGTGACGCCCCGGAATGGCGTTTGCCAGGCCCACGTCCGATTGGTCGATAAAAGGTTATCGCTTTATCCGCCCGGTCCGCCACCTTCGGGGTACGTCCGAGGACGGCGGCGCGCGGCCGTAGGCGGTTGTCTAGGCTTATTTCACGAGACCTTGATGGCCCGCTTGCCGGGCTGTGCCAGCCACGCGAACGTCAGCGCCAGCCCGGCGGCACGGCCTCGCGGCAGCGGCCACACGGATAGGGACGTGGGATCGCGATGATTTCGGCGCGTTTTGCCTGGCCCCTGGCGATCCTGGCGGGCGCGGAGTGCGTTCTGCTTTTCGCCGCGCTCTGCCTGAGCGAGTGGGCGACCGGCTACGTGAACGGCCATCCCGGCAGTCTTGCCGAGCACACCACGGCTTTCGGCCTCATTTGTGTGCTGGTCACGGCGATGATGTTCTCCGTGGGCCTTTATACGTGGCACGCGGCCTCAAGCTACGGCGACCTGGGCCTGCGGATCGTGGCGGCCTTCGGCACGGCGTATCTGCTCTACGCCGCCATGGTCTATGCCGTGGACGAACTGGCGATCGCGCCGCCCACGCTGGGTGCGGCGATCCTGCTGGCCGTGCCCGCCCTGTTCGGCGTGCGTATCGGCTTTTTGCGCCTGAGCGAGCAGGCGCACCTCAAGTCGCGCGTGATGGTCCTGGGTACGGGGCCGCAAGCGGCGCGCATCCGCGATCTTGAGCGCCATGGGCCGGCGAGCCGCTTCGTCGCGGTCAGTTTCGTCGACCTGGAGGATTGCGCGCCCAGCGTGCCGGCCGGGCGGGTCTGCCGGATGCCGCCCGACCTTCTCGGCTTCGCGGCGAACCACGGCATCGACGAGATCGTGGTCGCCCTGGAGGACCGGCGCGGCCGTCTGCCCGCCGACGACCTCATCAAGGCGCGGCTGAACGGGCTGCGCGTGACGGACTATCAGAGCTTCACCGAGTACGCGCAGGGCAAGGTCGACCTGGATGCGCTGCGCCCGAGCTGGTTCCTGTATTCCGACGGCTTCCGCTCGGGTCGCGTCCACCGGTTTCTCAAGCGCGTTTTCGACGTCGGGGTGAGCCTGGCGCTGCTGGTGTTCACTTTGCCCCTGCTCGTCCTGACCGCCCTGGCGATCAAGCTGGAGAGCCGGGGACCGGTGTTCTACAAGCAGGAACGCGTTGGCCTCGGCGGGCAGCCGTTCACCCTGCTGAAGTTCCGCTCGATGGCCGTGGACGCGGAGAAAGCCGGCCAGCCCCAGTGGGCTGCGGCGAAGGATCCCCGTGTCACCCGCGTGGGCGCGGTGATCCGCAAGACGCGCATCGACGAGATCCCGCAGGCGATCAACGTGCTCAAGGGCGACATGAGCTTCGTCGGCCCCCGCCCGGAGCGGCCGCAGTTCGTCCAGATGCTGGCTCAGCAGATCCCCTATTACACCGAGCGTCACAGCGTGAAACCGGGGATCACCGGGTGGGCGCAGCTCAATTATCCCTACGGGGCAAGCGTCGAGGACGCCCGGCAGAAGCTCCAGTACGACCTGTTCTACATCAAGTACTTCGGCATCCTGTTCGACCTGTCCATCGTGCTTCAGACCATCCGCGTGGTGCTGTGGTCCGCCGGGGCACGGTAAGCGTTGCGGGCCGGTCAGAAGCGATAGCTGCCGCTGAACGTGACCGCGTTCTCGGTGAACTCGTCGCTCGCGCGCGTGGAATCGCGCCTGGAGAAGCTGTATTGCAGACCGAGGGAAAGCCGCTCGAACCCCGTATAGTCGAGTCCGATCGTCGCGTCGTACACGTCGTCCTCGACGTCCGTGGCGCCGGTGCCGGGATCGACGTCGCTGAACTGAACGTTGGCGTAGCTGCCGCTCAGATTCAACGCCACGTCGCGCGTCAGGGCGCGGCCGTAGGTGGCGGAAAAGCGGATGCGCTCCTCGGTGCTCTCGCCCTCGATGGCGTCTTCGGATTCCGTTTCGTAGCTACCCGTCAGGCTCAGGTCGTTGCGGCCGAAACGGGTCTGGAAACGGCCGGTGAGGGTTTCCGTCCGGGTGATCTCGTCGCGCAGCGAAAACCGGATGTCCTCGGGCCGCAGGTCCTCGATGTTCTCGACGTCCCCGGGCAGACTCGCCACGAGGCGCTCCTGACCGGTCGCCACTTCCTCGCGATAGGTCAGGGAGACCGTGGTGCGGGGGCTGATGTCGTGGCGGGCCTCGACGCTGAAGCTGAAGTCGTCGTTCTGCTCGCCGGCGTTCGCGGCCAGGAGCGTGTCGGGCGAGGGGGCATAGCGAAAGCCTGCCGCCCAGCGAATGGACTCGAAGCTGTCGCGTTGATCGTCGCTGTCCAGCTTCTGGTACCCGATGTCGCCGGTGAGGGCGAAGCTGCGCGAGATGGCGAACTGGTTCTGCAGCACGACGTCCCGACGCGAGGTGTCCACCGTCCGGTCGGTTTGCGCCGTCGTCGTGGCGACATCCTGGTTGTCGTCCAGGGCGTTCAGCTCGGAGGCACTGCCCCGAAGCGTCCAGCTCCAGCGGTCGAAGGTCGGGCCGCTCGACGCGGTGAGCGAGACGGTGTGCTGGAGGGTGTCCGAGGCCCCGTCGTCGCCGCCGCGGTCGAAGCGCCGGTCGCCGCCGTCGCCGCTGATCAGGGTGAGGGCGCTGCTGTAGCGCGTTTCCAGCCGGGCGAACCGGCCCAAGCGATTCACCAGGTAGGGGCTGACCCGATACGCCTGCACCGTCTCCTGGTTGGCGTCGTTGGTCCCGCTGGCCGAGGTTGCGCCGGCGCTGTCGAGGACCTGTTGCGAGATCGAGGCGGACGCATCGGTGAACAGGGTGTTCTCCAGCCATTCGGCCGTCGCGTTCCCCGCGACGTCGGCGTTCACGTCGTTGCCGGCATCATTCAGGCTCTGGCGTTCGTAGCGCACGGAGCCGTTCAACGCCGCGCGGAGCCGCGCCATGTTGCCTTGCAGGGTGACGCCGGGACCGACCTCGGTGATCAGCGCCGCCTCTTCCTGGCCCTTGGGGTCCAGATCGACGTTGTCTGTGTAGGTCTGGCGCGCGGTCACGAACGGCTCGAACTGCCACGTTCCGGCGAAGAAGCCTTCGGGAATCACCATGACGTCGCCGGGCTGCAGCTCGGGGTTGGCGACCTCGCCCGTCCGCGCCAGGAGATCGTCCAGCGCCAGCGGCATCCGGTCGCGGTCCTCGGCGCCCTCGACGCGCCGGAGCAGATAGGCGCTGTTCCCGGCGGCCGTTTCGGGCAGACCGCCCAGGGCCGAGATGACCGCGTCGAGCGCCGTCATGCCTTCGCGGTAGGGCAGGCTGCGCGGGGGCACGCCGCTGCCGATGATCCGGATGCGGCTGGCGAAGGTTCCCGTGGCCCCGGTCACGGTTACCGTGACCATGGGATCCATGATGTAGGCCGCGAGCCGCTTTTCCAGCACGTCCGCAAGGGCTTCCGGCGTGGTGCCCGAGGCGGCGACGTCGCCCGCGAGGGGCAGCGTGATATCGCCGTCCGGCCGCACCGCGTAGGGGCCCGACAGGCGCGGTTCGCCGCGGACGTCGATGTTGAGGGTGTCGGATGCGCCGATCCGGTACGTCTCGGCACCGGTTCCGCCGGAATTCCCCGCGTCCTCGGGTTGGGCGGCGTGCGCCGGCGCGAGGACCAGCAGGATGGCGGTCAGGGCGAGGGCACAGCGGCGAAGGTTCCGGCGCAGTGCGCGGCCGGCAAGCGGCAACGGCATGGCAATCCCCCCAAAATCCGGGAATGGGCGTAGCGTAAAACAGCGTGCGAGCCAAGATGCGGATTCTGTACCATCATCGTATTCTCGCCCGCGACGGGATGCAGGTGCACGTCGCCGAAATCGTCGCGGCGCTGCGGCGGCATGGCCACACCGTGGTGCTTTTGGGGCCGAATCCCGAGGCGACGGCGTCCGGACAAGGCACGCGCCCCGGGATCGCGGAACGGGTCGGGGCCCTGCGCGGGCGCATACCTGCCTGGCTGAGCGAGCTGCTGGAACTGGCCTACAACGCCGCGACGTGGCGCCGATTGTTGCGCGCTGCCCGAGCGGCCCGGCCCGACGTCATCTATGAGCGCTACAATCTGTTCCTGCTCGCCGGGATCTGGCTCAAGCGCGCGCTGGGCGTGCCGCTCATCCTGGAGGTGAACGCGCCGCTAGTACACGAGCGCGCGAATTACGGCACGCTGGCGCTGCGGCCGCTGGCGCGCTGGGCGGAGGGCTACGTCTGGCGCCGGGCCGATATGGTGCTGCCGGTGAGCCACGCCCTGGCCGCGCACCTGCGCGCCGCTGGGGTGCCCGACTCGCGCATCGCCGTCATTCCCAACGGGGCGTACCTTCCGGGTCCACGCGACGACGAAAGCCGCGAAGACGTCCGCACCGGCCTTGGCCTGTCCGGCAAAACCGTTTTCGGCTTCGTCGGCTTCGCGCGGCCGTGGCACGGTCTGGAACGCGTGCTCGACGCGTTCGCTGCCGCGGGAAAGTCGGACCTCCATCTCCTGATCGTGGGAACGGGGCCGGCGCAGGTCGCGTTGGAGGCGCGGGCAGCTAGCCTGGGCTTGGCGGACCGGCTGACCATTACCGGTGCTGTCCCGCACGACTCGGTGCGAAGGTATTTGGCCGCCTTCGATGTGGCGCTTCAGCCGGATGTCACGCCGTATGCCTCCCCCTTGAAGCTGGTCGAATACATGGCGGCGGGATGTGCCATCATCGCGCCCGACCGGGCCAACATCCGCGAGCTGGTGACGCCGGAGGTGAGCGCTTTGCTCGTGCCGCCAGGCGATGGTCCGGCTCTGGGCGCCGCCATCCGCCGATTGGCGGCCGACGCAGCGCTGCGGGCTTCCCTGGGTGCCGGTGCGCAACAGGCGATTTACGCGCGCGGGCAGACCTGGGACGGCAACGCCAGCCGCATCCTCGAGATCGCACGCCGGTGCCGGGCGTCAGACGGTCACGGGATGGCCCCGGCCGCGAAGCTCGAGACATGATCCGATAGCCGCGCGATGGCCACGCGCATCCAACAAGGGTTCCCATGAGCACGTACATTCTGGCGACGCCGGAACGCGCCGCGGCCGCCGAGACCGCCCTGCTTCCGCTGCTCGCGCGCTACGGCTACACCGTGCGCGAGCGGCGCGAGCTGGGCAGGCGCCGCCTGATCCTGGTGGACAACCCCGAGCACAGCGTGATCACCGAGGCCTCAAGGGACAATGGCGACTGGATCGTCGCCGTGGGGCCGTTCCTGTATGCCGGGCAGTGGGGTGCGGACGCGCTCCGCCGCTATCTCGACGTGTTCACACCCGACGGCGATCCCTGGCCGGCGACGCAGGGGCACTACACCCTCCTGATCCGCAAGGGCGGGCGGTTGCACGTGCTCTGTGACGGCCTGGGCGCACACAAGATCTACCACGACGCGGAAGACACGGTGCTGTCCAACTCCTTCCTGGCCGTGCTCAGCCTCGTGGAGACGCGCCGGCTGGATGTCGACGGCGCCTACATCTACGCCTGGACCGGCACGTGTCAGGCGTGCCGAACCTTCGTCGAGCAGGTGCGCTTCCGGCCGGCGAACACTGTGCTGACATGGAGCGACCGGCTGCGCGAACACCGGCACCCGTCCCCGATCCTGCGCGGACTCGAACCGCCCCTGGCCGATTTCGAGGCGTGCGCCAGCGCGAACCTGGCTACACTGCAGGGGGTGATGGATGCTGGTGCCGCGTATGCCGGCGGATGCGTGCGTCTGTCGTTTTCCGGCGGGTTCGATTCCCGGCTGCTGCTGGGCACGTTGCGGCGTGCCGGTGTCGCCCCGGAGCTTTACGTCTACGGCCGGGACGGCGAGACCGACGTCCGTATTGCCCGCGACGTTGCCGGCGCAGCCGGGCTGACCTTGCACCACGTGGACAAAAGCCGGCACCCCGAGCCAGCACCGGCGGCCATGCCGGAGGTCCTGGAATGCGCGATGGTGCGTTTCGACGGCTGGAAGAACGGCGGTTTGTTCGAGACCGGTGCGGATACGGTGGATCGCCCGACGCGGCATGTGGGCGGGTTTGTGCCCATGAACGGCGGTCTCGGGGAAATCTACCGAAATTTCTTCAATCTTACGGGGCGCTCGGTCGCCCTCGACGACATCGTGTCGTCGTTCTATTACAGCTTCGACCCGCACTGGGCGACGGATCGCTTCGACGTCCGGCGCTATCACGAGCTGCTGGTGGACCAGCTCGCCGCGCAGCTCGACACCGAGGAGCGTTGCGTGGATATGACGCGCGCCCAGCTGCTGTATCCGCTGTTCCGCGGGCGTTTCTGGACAGCGCGCGAGGCGGAGATCAACCAGCGTTTCGGGCCCATGCTGTTCCCGTATCTGGAGCACGCCTGCATCGCCGGTGCGGCGCGGGTCCCCATGCGGGGCCGGCATCTGGGGCGCGTGCAGGCGGCGATGATCCGGCGCGCAGATCCCGAGCTGGCGGCGCTTGACAGCGCGTACGGCTTCGCGTTCGCCGAGCGCCCCGGCCTGCGCTACCGGGCGGACGCGCTGCGCAGCCTGGCGCGGCCGATGTGGCTGCGTCGTCGCAGTTATCGCTTGCGCCGACATCATGCGCAGCGCGTTCCGGAAATCCTGTCACCGGCCGTGCTCGGCCACGTGATGGACACGGCGTTTCCCCATACGGCTCCATTGTTCAAGCACAGGCGGGTCGGCGATCCAGGGTGCCTCAACCGCATTCTGACCATGGAATGGCTTGCGCAGCGATTCGGATTTGTCGGGATTGAGTGAGCGGTCGACAGAGTTCGAGCCCAGTGCGGGTTCTGGGCTACGGCGTTTCATGCGAAAAGGCATGACGCGCCGTTCGGTTCAATTTTATGCAAATAGAAATGATTTCTATTCTACCCATGGTGCTACCGGGCCTCAGCGGAAACCGGGTACGGACATCCACTGCATCGTCCGCCGAACGCGCTTCTTCAGGTTCGATACCACCGGAACAGTAAGGACCATAGGCGCTACGTACCGGTTCTCGGGCAGTGTCAAAAGGCCAAAGCCAACACGCTCCGAGCGCACCTCAGGATACATTGTTGAAACGTCGATCCATGTGGATGGATCTCTCCCGCTCGTAATCTTCTTCCAAAAATTCTGCATATCAGCGTTCAGATTGATGTCATCTATGACAACGATTTCCGGAGACAGCGCTTGAATGTATATACTGAACACGAGGAGTTCGGTTAGATACTTATGAGATGCATCAATAAAGAGCAAACCTATTTTATGATTTTCGGAAAATGAGTTGAGTACGCGTGCCACCGTATTTGCCGATACAGCGTCTCCGGTCACCTTCGTTATGTTTGCTTGCTTCCTCAAGTGTTGATCGGAGTCTCGCGTTATGTCGACCGTTACAATCCGCGCGTCCGGCGAACCGGTCAGTCCTTTCGCCATTGCGCGCGTGGCACCGCCCTCGTGCGTTCCAATTTCGCAAATGCGGTGGATGCGGTGGCTCGCAACAAGGCCCGCTAAAAATCCATAATACGGCGCGGGTGTTTCCTTGGTCGTCTTTTTTGTTCCCCAGTGGGCGCGGCCATAGGAAATAGCAGATACGTCAAAAGACTTGGAATATTGCAGCGCCTTGGCGGCGACGTGGTCGGCTCGATAGGTGGCGTCGATTTCTGTGCTGATGTGGACGTGGCTCGACATGCTTTCAAAACGCCTTTTTGCAGGTGCAGCACAGAACGCATCCGCGCGCCGGAACAGGATTTCGAGTGAAGGCTGCCTTTATTGACCGGGGCGCTCCACTACCCAGAGGGGGCAATCCTCGTGGCCTGTGCGCGGCGCGTTGATTGCACGGCGGTCGGTTGGGCGGCGATCCGTACGTGCGTTGGGCAAGGAAGAGGTGCCAGAGGCCCGTACTTGGTTCCACGGTGGTGCCCACTCGAATCTGTAATTTGGGGATCGTCAGGTGGAAACATATAAACCCAAAGTAGAAAGTCGATGGTTGTGCCGCGAATAGCCCGTGGATGAAATGACGGCTCTTATCCGTTTTTTCGCCTTAAGTACAGATCGGTTTGTCTGCTATCTCGTAACTGCCTCTTTACGCCTTAGGGGGTACCTCGTTCGTAGAGACGCTTGAACCGGTAGGCGCGCTTCCAGGCGCGTGACCGGGTGTCCGACATCGAAATTTGGCGAAATTTTGAGGAGTTTCGGTATGGCAACCGATAGCACCAACACCCCGCAATCCTTGGCGGACCAGGTTGCGAGCCTCGCTTCGGGGGAATGGGCGAAACTCGATGCGGCGAACGCATGGACGGACGTCGCGGTGACGCGCACCGAGCACGACCAGATGGTGGCAAATGGCAGCGAGCCTTTTTGGGGCTGGGGCGGTCCGAATGCGCTCTTCAAATCCTGGTCGAGTGGTGCGTTCGACGCCCAGGAGAACCGGATGTTTTTCATGGGCGGTGGTCGCACGAATTACGGCGGCAACGAAGTATATCAGTTCGACTTTGATACGCTGGAGTGGTCGCGCGTGACGGATCCCTCGCCGCTTACGGTGAAGGATTATGACGATCCCGACGTGGACGGGGCGAGTCCCGACGATGTCTACATTCCGGCGGACGCGCCCAACAGTGCCCACACGTACGATGGGCTGACCTGGAATCCGGTCACCGGCAGCTTTTGGATGATGTCGACGAGCATCGGCTTTGATCAACAAAATGGGGCTTCCGCACCCCGAAACCCGTCGGTCAAAGCCGTGTGGGAGCTCGACGTCGAGAGCGGTGAGTGGACGCAGCACGACGCGAGTCTGAACGCGCGTTTCGTCAGCTCAGCGGTGTTGCAGGATACCGGTCAGATGCTGGCCCTGCACAACGAGAGCTCACACGACGTCTTCGCCCACCTCTACGATGCCGACGGCACCGAACACGATTTGGGTCAGGTGAAGCATCCGGATGGTACGTCCCTGCAATGGGGGCGTAGCTTGTTTTCCAATCCCGAAACCAATGAGCACTACGTCACGAGCAAAGACGGCTATTACAAGATCGAGATTCAAAACGACTTGGTTATTGCCAAACAAGCTCTGGAGTATCCGTCAATCCAAGAGCTAGGCGCGGGCTTTCCATTTCAGCAGGCGGGCTACGCGTATCGCCCCGTGGATGATAAGTTCTACATCTGGAACGGCGGAGCGCGTATTCTTCGCTGGGATCCCGATAGTGCTGACGTTGAGGTTATCTGGAACGAGGAAGCGCCGGAAGCCCCGCCGGAGGCTGCCGACTCCAACGGAAGGAATTTCGAAAAGTGGGCGTATCTCGAAGAGGCGGATGCGTTCGCAGGCGTGGTCGAAGGCGAATCCTTCATCTGGCGGCCCGGCGACAATCCGCCCGATATCAATGAGGCGGACGTTGGCAGCCTGCAGGTGGACTATCAAACCACTGGTGCACTGGGCGTTTTCCTGCCGCTTCAGGGTGGTGAGAAGGATCGCGACAGTTCCGTGTCCGTGGCCTATCGTGAAGCGGGAACCAGTACGTGGCAGAATGGCACGGATCTGCTTCAAATGCGCCCCGAGCTGAACAGCGTTAGCTCCCCCTCGCCTGAAGGCTACGCCGGCAGCATCTTCGGGTTGAATCCCGACACGACCTACGAGATTCGAACGACCGTGACGGATCCGGACGGCGTGCAGGGTGCGCAGACCCAGGTCATCACCGCGGCGACACGCCCCGTGCCAACAAGTTCGCCAAACAATCCGAACGTGATCAAGGTCGATACGGTCGCGGCGCTTCGCCAGGCGCTGGATGGCGCGCAGCCGGGCGATGAAATTGTTCTGCAGCCCGGTGACTACGATCTTGCGTCAGATTTGGAATTTACCGCGAACGGGACCGCAGACGACCCGGTCGTGGTGCGGACCGAGGACCGCGATGCAACCACGCTTGATGCGAACAATGGCTCCGGGTTCTTTGTCAAAGGCTCGAATGTCGTCATCGAAGGCTTTCACATCAAAAACGCTTCGAATGGCGTAGCACTCCGCAACGTTGAGAATGTCACAATTCGGGACAACCGCATTGACATCAACAATGTGGACGACAGGGGCCAGAAAGGTATCGTGGGTGAGGGTAACGGCATTCACATCGTGAACAACCAGCTTTCGGGCCCCTATGCCTTTGGTCGAATCGATACGGGCGGCAACGACCGCGGTATCGATGTCGGCGGCCACAACGTTGAAGTCGCAAACAATACGCTGGCCGGCTTCTTGGACGCAATCGCTGGTGGCAAGAAGAATGCGGTGGGTGTTGAGATCCATCACAACAAGATCCTCTGGGCGACCGACAACGGGATCGAGCTGGACGGCGGCCTACGCAACGTGTCCGCCCACGACAACGTGATTGCCAATACCAGCGATGCCATTAGTGCGCAGCCGGTCAAGGGCGGTCCCGCCTACGTTTACGACAACGTGCTTTATAACGTTCTCCGCTCGCCGTTTAAAATCAAGCCGCTCGACGATCAGCCGCAGGGCGTTTACCTTTTAAACAACACAATCGCGAAAGCTGGCGAGGCCTGGTCAAATGACAGCGGTAGCCCGGCCCAGATGACGGTCGCGAACAATCTCTTCCTGGGTCACGGGACGAACAGCGACGGTGATACGCTGCGAAATCTCTCGGATCACCGTCTTCTGGAGATGGATCACAACGGGTGGCTGACGGACGGCGACTTCCGCCTGGAGCAGGGCGGTAAGAAGGATGACATTGGTGTTGACAGCTTTGCGGACTGGCGCGACACGACACCGTTCGGTAACAATAGCGTTCTGCTGGCGAACGACCCCGTTCTCGCGAACATGAACCTCACCTTCGACACGACTGGCTTCGACCAATTTCGCGATCCGAACGGGGCCGACTTCAACCTCGACCCGCAATCCAAGGCGATCGACGGGGGCAAATATTTTCCGAATATCAATGGTGACGTCGAGGGGGCGGCGCCGGATCTCGGAGCGTTCGAGGTCGGCAGCACCATGCCGGATTACGGGGCCAGCGGGTTTACCCAAAGCCTGCTGACGCCCACAGCCGTGGATGACAGCGCGGTTAGCGAGAAGGACGGCTCCATTCGCCTGAATGTTCTGAAGAACGATCTCGACCCGAATTCGGACAACCTGGACGTGAGCGCGTTGACGCAGCCGGCGCACGGCAGCGTTTCCCTGAATGCGGATGGGACGGTCACCTACACGCCGGACAGCGGCTTCACCGGCCAGGACCGCTTCGGCTATACGATGACCGACAACGCCGAGGGCAGCGACAGCGCCCTGGTCTCCGTCACCGTCTTCGATGGCAATTCCATCGACCCGACGGACAAGATTTTGCTTTATCAGTCGGACGTACTCGCCGCCACGGCGACGGATGGCCAACGCGTGGGCGCGTGGTCGGACGCCTCTGGGCTGAGCAACGATGCGTTCCAGACGAACAGCAGCCGGCAACCGACGCTGCTTGAAAGCGACAGTGGTGCATCGGCCATCCACTTCGACGGTCAGGACGATGTGTTGCGCATCAACAATAGTGACAGCCTGAACGGCGGCGGGCCGTACGACGCGAAGACGCTATCGCTTTCCTTCCGTACAGGCAGCGACGTGGACAGCCGCCAGGTGATCTACGAGCAGGGAGCGACGGTTCGCGGCATCAATATCTATGTCGAGAACGGCAAGGTTTATGCGGGTGCCTGGAACCTCGAAGAGGGCGACTGGGGCCCGTTCATGCTGAGCGGAGACGTCGCAGCCGATTCGGTCCATACCCTGACGCTTACCATGGACGCACAGGCAGGTACGCTGGAGGCGCACCTGGACGGCACGTCGCTCGGCACCAAGACGGGTGTAAGCCCACTTTACATGCATACTGGCGAAATCGGGCTCGGTGCCATGGCGAATCATACGGTATTCACCGACGGCGGCGTTAGTATGGACGGGACCGACTTTCACTTTGGCGGCGATATCCTTGACGTCGCGTTCACCAATACGGCTTTGACGGATACCGAGCGGGCCGATCTTGAAGCCCAACTCGGTACGGACTCGGGCAGTTTGCCCGCGTCCGATTCGAACACGGCGCCGGTTACCTCGGCGGACAGTGCGACGACGACCGAGGGCAACGCGGTGACGATCGACGTGCTGGCGAACGACAGCGACCCGGACGGCGACAGCCTTTCGGTGAGCGGGATCACGGGCGTCAGCGACGGCCAGGCGACGGCGAATGGCGACGGGACGGTGACGTACACGCCGGATGGCGGTTTTTCGGGCACCGAGAGTTTCAGCTACACGGCCGCCGACGGCCAGGGTGGCACCGCCACGGGCAACGTCGATGTCACGGTCGAGGCCTTGCCGGATGCGGTCATGAAATTCGATAGCGTGACCGTGGCGAACCGTTTGAGCGATGGCGACGGGGTCGCGACGTGGCAGGATCAGGCGCTGGACAACGACGCGAGCCAGGCCACGGCGAGCCGGCAGCCGGTACTGATCGAGGACAGCGGCGGCTCGGCGGTGCGTTTCGACGGCCAGGACGACGTGCTGCGCATCGACAACAGCGCGAGCCTCAACGACGGCGGGCCGCACGACGCCAAGACCCTGGCGTTCAGCTTCCGTCCGGGTGACGATGTGGACAGCCGTCAGGTGCTTTACGAGCAGGGCGGCGCTTGGCGCGGCATCAACGTTTATCTGGAGAACGGGCAGGTTCACGCGAGCGCCTGGAATTCCAACGACGGCACCTGGGGTCCGTTTACGCTCAGCGGTTCGGTGACGTCGGGCTCTGTGCACACGCTGACGCTCGGTTTCGATGCGAGCACCGGGACGTTCGAGGCGCACCTGGACGGGCAGTCCCTGGGCACGCGCGACGGCGTGGGGCCACTGGACGCCCATCCGGACGACATCGGCCTGGGCGCGCTGGCCGGCGATACCGTGTTTCCGGACGGCGAGGTGATCACCGACGGCGTCGATTACCACTTCGAGGGCGATGTCCTGGATGCCGTCTCGTACAATCAGGCGGTCACGACGCAGGATCCGAACGACATCTTTGGCTGACCCGGGTCCAGACATCGGGCGCACGGGACCCTGCGCCTGACCTGTAGCCAGCGCGGCCGGTTGCCTTTCCTGGGGTAGCCGGCCGCGGTTTTTCGTATACGCGCAGTCTACCGCCGCTGCCGGCCGGCGTGAATTGTCGGCCGTTCAGGCTACCCTCATCGATCGGTCGACCGCCTCGCCGCGATGGCCATGATCACCAGCACGTCATCCGGGGCTCGAACAGGACCCGTGCCGCGTTGGTGAGAGGAACGATCGTTTTCGATGAGCCTGGGACGTCGCATGGCCAAAGGGGCCACCTGGATGGTGGCGCTGCGTTTCTTCAAACGTGGTATTGGCATCTTCAGCACGATTATCCTGGCCCGGCTCCTCGTCCCCGAAGATTTTGGCATTGTTGCCATGGCGACAGCGCTCATGTCGCTCATCGTTATGTTCAGCGAACTGGGCGTTGAAACCGTCCTCGTTCGCAAAGATGTCATTGATGAAAATGATCTGGATAGTGCCTGGTCGCTCCAGGTCGTAATTGGATTTTTCCAGGCCTTTGGATTGGTCATGCTTGCCTGGCCTGCAGCCCAATTTTTCAGTGAGCCGAGGCTCGAGCCCGTTATCTATGTGTTGTCCGCAGGTGTTCTGATCCACGGCTTTCGCAACATCGGGACCGTTGCGTTCCGTCGTGAAATGACGTTCAACAAGGACTTCGTTCTTGAAGGTTCGAAAAAGGTCGCCTCTTTCCTTGTTACCGTGGCGATCGCGGTTGTTTTTCGGACATATTGGGCCTTGGTCGCCGGTATCGTGGCCGCCCGGGTGACCCATGTTGTGTTGAGCTACATCATGCACCCTTATCGCCCCGGATGGTCGCGCGCCCGGTGGGGCGAAATTTTTGGATTTTCGAAATGGCTCCTCGTGAATAGTGGTCTTCAGTTCTTGACCCAGAAAAGCCCGATTTTCGTTCTGGGTCGTGTTGCTGGCGCACAGGGGGCGGGGCTTTTCAACGTTGCGTACGACATCGCCATGTTCGCGACACAGGAGCTCGTCGCGCCGATCAATCGCGCTCTCTTGCCGGGTTATGCCCGACTGCAGCACAATCCCGAACAGTTGAAAAAGAGCTATCTTGACGCACTGGGCATTGTCGTGTTGTTTCTGGTACCGGCTGGGCTCGGTCTCGCGGCGACCGCAGATCCCGTGATTCCCGTGGTCCTGGGAGCCCAATGGTCCGGTGCCATTCCGATCGCCCAGCACCTTGCGTGCGCGGGCGCTGTAATGGGCATGCTCGCCAACACCGCGCCCGTGCTGCTCGCCATGGGACGGCCGCGATTAATAACCGCGCTTGGCGCTCTTCGAAATAGCATTTTTCTCCCGAGTCTCATCGTTTTTAGCGTCTATTTTGGTGTCGAGGGCGCGTCGCTTTCGCTTCTCTTTACAATGCTTGCGATGGTGCCGGTAAACTTTGCCATTATTTCAAAAAAATTGAACCTCCGTCTTGTTGACCTCGGTTCTTGTATCGTTCGGCCGCTGCTTGGGGCAGGCGCAATGGCGATGATTCTCAAAATCGGCGTCGTCCCGCTTCTCACACGAACAATGACGGATCAGCTCTGGGGCGCCGCCCTGTTGAGTGTCGCATCCGGTGCCGTGATCTATTTCACCATCGTCTATGGCCTCTGGAGCATCTTTGGTGGCCCCGGCGCCCCCGAGCCGCGAATCCTTAACCTGCTCACGGAGCAACGGCCCGTGCTTCGCCGAACGTGGAACCGTGTGGCGGCGCCACACAAAGAATAGGCTCGCGATGATGAAGATCGAGGAGACCCTGTCGCCCAAGCGACAACCGTGCTTGGCTTTGCGCAAAAGCGGTAAGGCTCATGGGGCCAGCTTGCCCTGCACGCGCTCGGGGCGTGGGATGATTGTCGGCCTTGGATTCCGCGTTTGAAACGCTTGGCGGAGGGGTGCAAATGCCGCGCCAGATGGTGGGTCAGGATGACCCGGACGTCGCCTGTGCACCAAATCATCACGCTGTTATCGCCAGCCGACCTGTCTTTTTCATCGTCGGGGCCGGGCGTAGCGGGACGACATGGCTGCAGACCTTGTTATCGCAGGATCCCGCCATTGCAACAGCGCCGGAAACCAAGCTTTTCGGTGGCTACCTTCATTTGCTGCAACGACGGTGGCATCGGGAGACGTCTTGGCGATCGCTGTATGGCGACAAGACGGGCATTCAGAAATTGGTCTCGGAGGTGGAGTTCGAGGCGTTGATGCAGCACTTCGCCCATGCGGTTCTCCAACGGATTCTCGAAACAAAACCGGAAGCAAAATATGTCTTGGAAAAAACACCAAGTCACGTCCATCATGCGGCATTGATAAGCCGTGTCTTGCCCAACTCATATTTTATCCATATCATTCGCGATCCAAGATCCGTCTGCAAGTCGTTAGTGGAAGCCGGTCGCGGGTGGGGCGAGTATTGGGCTCCGGAAGGACCGATTGATGCCGCGAAGGAGTGGCGTCGGTCGGTGGAGAAAGGTTGGGAAATCGACGAAATGAGTGGACGGTATCTTGAGGTACGGTATGAAGATTTGCTTACAGACCCAGTCGTTTCATTACAACGTGTTCTCGCGTGGATGGGGATCACAGTGTCAGACGAACACTGTGCGACCTACGTGTCCAACTGTTCGGCGGCGCAGCTTCGCCGAAATGATTCGGCCGTATCGGCGTTACTCCCCACCGGGCAAACAGGTGCGTTCGTAAGGGACAAGCCGGCTGTGGATTGGGCAGAGACCCTGCCACGCTCGTGGATCCGCAGTATCGAGTGGGTTGCGGGCGAGGCACTGGTCCGTGCTGGTTATGAGCCAATGTTGGCCCCCAAGCGCAAGCCGTTACGTGTCTGGGCGAAAGAGCAGCTTGAACGGATCGAATGGCGGATATCCGCGACAATTTCCGGGCTTGCGAGGCGGCTGTAGAGGCTTAGTGCGCGAGGTGCCGGCATGCACTTTGATTTCAATCCGGGCGGGGGGACGGTGATGGACACGAACGGGCGAGCCGGCGGATCCGACTGGAAAATGAAGCTTTCGATTATCACCGCTGCATGGAATCCGGATTGGCGGTTGGTCGAAGCCTGCGAGTCGGTTGCAGGGGCTCTCGCCATCCTGGAAAAGCAGCCGGAACCGGTTTGCCTAGAGCAAATCATTTGTGACGATAAAAGCACGGAAGCGGGGGCGCGGGAGCTCTACGCAGGTTTGCAGCAGCGTTTTTCGTTCGTCCGCATCCTGCACAACACGGGCGAATCCAAGGGACCCGCGGCGGCGCGGAATCACGCGCTCCGGCATGCCCGCGGCGACTGGATTGGGTTTCTGGATGCGGACGACCAAGTGGTGCCGGAGGGCGTCGTTCGCCTTGTCGAAGCCGCGCGGCAACATCCGGGGTGCGCGTGGGTGGCCGGGGAGTCCGCCGTATGCTATCCGGATGGCCGGGAGGTCGCGAAACTCTCGGTTTGCCGGCGGTTTTGCCGGAAGGGCGACTCCACCCCGGTTGTCGTCGATTCCGAAACGCTGATGCCGCTCCTGGCCGGGCCGCCGAACTTGTTTCTGGGCACCATGATCGCCAAAAGAGACCTGCTCGAAAACGCCGGCAAATTCGACAGCACGCTGGTGCGCAGTGAAGATTGGTATCTCACCCTATCCATGGCCACGCTGAGCGGTCTGGTTTATGTCCCGACGACCGTGCTGCGGTTCCGACGAGGTTATGGTTCCCTGACGGAATCCCCGGGCGTGGGCGAGCTGGACAGCCTGCGGGCGACCTGGCGCGCGATGACCGAGTGGCGCTTCCGCTGCGTCCGGCGCGTTCTGCGCTGGACCTTGATTGCGCAGGCGACACAGCTACGCGATAGTCATTTTGCACAGCATCGCCGCAGG
>CAJXKW010000048.1 GCA_913055855.1 uncultured Limimonas sp.
CCCCTGCCTCGCCCCCGGCCTGGTGGACATGCGCAGCCAGCTCGGCGAGCCCGGCCGGGAGCACAAGGAGACCATCCGCGGCGCCGGTGCGGCGGCGGCCGCCTCGGGCATCACCTCGTTGATCTGTCTGCCCAACACGGATCCGGTGATCGACGACGAGGCGGGGCTGGAGTTCGTCGCGCGCCGGGCGCGCGAAGCCAAGTCGGTCAAGGTCTACGCCTACGGCGCCCTGACGCGCGCCTGCGCCGGCGAGCAGCTCACCGAGATCGGGCTGCTCAGCGAGGCGGGTGCGGTCGGCTTCACCGACGGCGTTTCGGCCGTGGGCAACGCCCAGACCATGCGCCGCGCACTCAGCTATGCCAGCGCGTTCGATGCCGTGATCCTGCAGCATCCGCTGGAGCCCACCCTCGCCTCGGGGGTGATGAACGGCGGCGCCCTGGCGACCCGGCTCGGGCTCGCGGGCAGCCCGGCAATGGCCGAGGTCATCCTGGTCGAGCGCGACCTGCGCCTGATCGAGATGACGGGCGGGCGCTATCACGCCAGTCACATCACCACCGCGCGCACGGTGGAGCTGATCCGCGAGGCGAAGCGGCGCGGTCTACCCGTGACCTGCGATACGGCGCCGCATTACTTCACGCTGACCGAAGCGGCGGTGGGCGAGTACCGTACCTTCGCCAAGACCTCGCCGCCGCTGCGCCGCGAGTCCGACCGGCAGGCGCTCATCGACGGGATCGCGGACGGTACCATCGACGCCGTCGCCTCGGATCACGATCCCCAGGACCAGGACTCCAAGCGCCTGCCCTTCGCCGCTGCGGCGGACGGGATCGCCGGGCTGGAGACGCTGTTCAGCCTGAGCCTCGACCTCGTCCACACGGGCCGGGTGAGCCTTTTGTCGCTGCTCCACCGCCTCACCGCCGGCCCGGCGGAGATCCTGGGCCTGCAGGCGGGCCGGCTGGCACCCGGTTTGCCCGCGGACCTCATCCTGTTCGATCCGGACGCGCGCTGGACCATCGACCCGGATCGTTTCCGCGGCAAATGCAAGAACTCGCCGTTCGACGACCATCCCACCCACGGCCGCGTCCTGCGGACGGTCGTGGACGGCCGCACCATCTTCGCCATCAGCGAATAGGCGCGCCCCATGCCCGACCCGATCTCCTGGGCCTACGCCGGCCCTTATCTCGCCGTCGCCCTGCTCCTGGGTTACCTTATCGGGTCGATTCCGTTCGGCCTGGTGCTCACACGCCTCGCCGGGCTGGGCGATCTGCGCGCGCGTGGCAGCGGCAACATCGGCGCCACCAACGTCCTGCGCACGGGGCGCAAGGACCTCGCCGCGGCGACGCTCATCCTGGATGCCGGCAAGGGCGCCGCGGCGGTGCTCGTGGCCTGGCAATGGGGTCCGGACATCGCGCTCATGGCCGCCTACGGCAGTGTGCTGGGCCACCTTTTCCCGGTCTGGCTCAAGTTCCACGGCGGCAAGGGCGTCGCCACCACGCTGGGCGTCCACCTCGCCCTGGCGCTGCCCATGGGCGCGGCGGCGTGCGCCACCTGGCTCGCGGTGGCCGCGGTCACGCGCTATTCCTCGCTCGCCGCCCTGGTGTCGGTGGCCGCCGCGCCGGCCTTCGCATGGTGGCTGATGCACGACCTTCAGCTCGTGCAGTACGCGATCGTCATCGCCGTGATCGTCTGGCTGCGCCACTGGGAGAACATCGGCCGCCTGCTCCGGGGCCGCGAGAGCAAGATCGGGCAGCGTTCGGGCTGAGGGCCATTGCACCCGATCATACGTGCGCGTCCGAGCGGCCCCCGGTTTCGAGTTCGGTGACGCTGCGATAGTCCTCGATGGCGACGGCGTGGCTGACCGTGCGCCCATCCTCGGCGAGCGGAAACACCGCGAAGCAGAAGCCCATGACACCGTCGCCGATACAGGGCATCTCGCTCACCCCGTAGACGGGCGCGGCGTGCGCGGCCACCGTGCTGTAGACGTCGCCGAAATGCATCGCGTTGTCGTGGAAGCTCAGCTCGTCCAGGTAGCAGCCGGTGAAATCCCTGCGCGACTGCGTCACCACCTGCGTCCCCACCAGCCGGAACCGAACGCGGAACGGGGCCCGTTCGATCTCGGCGAGCAGCAGGTAGGGCAGAACCGGCACAAGATCGGCGGGCTCGATATCGCGGCGGGCGGGCAGCCGGTCCGTGTTCGCTTTGCCGCGCCAATAGATCTCAAGCTGATCGATCAGCGCGGAATCGATGTCGTGCTTCTCTAGAGAAAACCACGCCATTTCCGGGAACCGCAGCCCTTTTCGCCGGCTACGCGACTTTACCCGGTTTGCCGGGACACGTCCATCACTTCGGACGTGCTCGTCAACCATCCCCGCGGACCATCACCGGCGCGGCCGTCGCCCACCCATACGTCGCGGATTGACGCAGCGCCGCAATCGCCTATCATGGCGCGCATGTTTGATACCGGAAGTCCTGCCCTGAGCCGCGATGATCTGCTCGACTGGTTGCGCCTCATCCGGTCCGAAAACGTCGGCCCCGTGACCTTCCGCAACCTCCTGGCCCACTACGGCAGCGCGCGCGCTGCGCTGGAGGCCTTGCCGGAGCTTTCCAAGCGGGGCGGCCGCAAGCGGCCGGTCAAGATCTGCTCGCGCAGCCGGGCGGAGCGCGAGCTGGCCGACCTGGAAGCACGCGGCGCGACCGTGCTCGCGCTGGGCAGCGACGCCTATCCCCCCGCCCTTGCCGCCATCGACGACGCCCCGCCGCTGCTCTTCGTTCAGGGGCACGAGGTCCTGCTGCAGCGACCCGGCGTGGCCCTGGTGGGGGCACGCAACGCTTCGGCGAACGGCCGGCGCATGGCGCGCGAACTGGGCGCCGCCCTCGCGGCCGACGGCTATCTGGTGATCTCGGGGCTCGCGCGCGGGATCGACGCGGCCGCGCACGCCGGTGCCCTGGACGGCGGCACGGCGGCCGTGATGGCCGGCGGCATCGACGTCGTCTATCCACCGGAAAACGAGGCTCTCTACGACGAGATCGCCGCGCGGGGCGTGCTCCTCGCCGAGCACGCCCCCGGCACGGAACCCCAGGCACGCCACTTCCCCCGGCGCAACCGGCTGATCTCGGGGATGGCGCGCGGGGTGGTCGTGGTCGAGGGGGCGCAGCGTTCGGGCTCGCTGATCTCCGCCCGGCTCGCCGGCGAGCAGGGGCGCGAGGTCATGGCCGTTCCGGGAAGTCCACTGGATCCGCGTTCCGGCGGCTGCAACAGCCTGCTCAAGCAGGGCGCGAGCCTGGTCGAGAAGCCCGACGACGTGCTGCGCGTCCTGCGCGATCAGGCCGCACCGGGGCCGGCCGAACACCGCGACGACGGGTTTCACGCGACGGGCACCGGCGGCGCCAGTCCGGACGAGGTGACCCTCGACGCGGCGCGCCGCGAGGTCACCGAGCTTATGGGCTCCGCCCCGGTTGCGGTTGACGAGATCATGCGGGAATGCCAGTTCTCACCCTCGATCGTGACCATGGTCCTGCTCGAACTCGAGCTGGCCGGTCGCTGTGAACGTCACCCAGGGAACCGGGTCGCGCTGGTCCAGACGGGCCCTACGTGAGGTGTCCGGAACGGGCCCTGCGCCCGGCTTCCGGTGGTGGCTGACCCGGTATGGACCGCGCATGAACGTCGTCGTCGTCGAGTCACCTGCCAAAGCGAAAACGATCAACAAGTATCTTGGCCGGGATTACGAGGTCCTGGCCTCGTATGGTCATGTCCGCGACCTGCCCTCGCGCGACGGCTCCGTCCAGCCCGACGCCGACTTCGCCATGCACTGGGAAGTCGACAGCCAGGCGGACAAGCGACTCAAGGAGCTGGCGCAGAAGGTTAAGCAGGCTGACGCTCTTTACCTCGCCACCGACCCCGATCGCGAGGGCGAGGCGATTTCCTGGCACATCCTGGAGGAACTGCGCCGCCGCCAGGCGCTGTCGGGCACGGCCGTCAAGCGCGTCGCCTTCAACGCGATCACCAAGGACGCCGTCACGGAGGCCTTCCGGCATCCGCGCGACCTGAACCAGGAACTCATCGACGCCTATCTCGCCCGACGCGCGCTCGACTATCTGGTGGGCTTCAACCTCTCGCCGGTGCTCTGGCGCAAGCTGCCCGGAAGCAAGTCCGCGGGACGCGTGCAGTCCGTGGCGCTGCGCCTGATTTCCGAGCGCGAGGCCGAGATCGAGGCCTTCCGCCCGCAGGAATACTGGAGCGTCACCGCCCTGCTCGACGCCGGACAGGGCCAGACGTTCAAGGCGCGCCTGACCCATCTGCACGGCAAGCGACTGGAAAAGTTCGACCTGCCCAACGCCGAGGCGGCGCACGACGCCAAGGCGAAACTGGAGGGCGCGCAGCAGTTCCTGGTCCGCTCGGTCGAGCGCAAGCAGGCCAAACGCAATCCCAACCCGCCGTTCACCACCTCGACGCTGCAGCAGGACGCCTCGCGCAAGCTCGGCTTCGGCGCCACCAAGACCATGCGCGTGGCCCAGCGCCTTTACGAGGGCGTGGACATGGACGGCCAGGCCGTGGGCCTGATCACCTATATGCGCACGGACGGCGTGCAGATCTCCCAGGAGGCGTTGTCGGCCACGCGCGACCTCATCGGCCGCCGCTTCGGCAGCGACTACCTGCCCGGCTCGGCCCGCAACTACCAGACCAAGGCCAAGAACGCGCAGGAGGCGCACGAGGCCATCCGGCCCACCGATGTCGCGCGCGACCCGGACAGTGTGGCCAGCTACCTGGATGCCGACGGCCTGAAACTCTACACCCTGATCTGGAAGCGCACCGTGGCGAGCCAGATGGCCAGCGCCGTGCTCGATCAGGTCACCGCCGATATCGCCGTCGACCACGATCTGGCCACGCTGCGCGCCACCGGCTCCACCCTGGCGTTCGACGGCTTCTACCGCCTGTACCGGGAGGGCAAGGACGAGCCCGGCAGCGAGGATGAGGACGACAAGCGCCTGCCGCCGCTCAAACAAGAGCAGACGGTGGACCGGCGCGAGATCACGGCCGACCAGCACTTCACCCAGCCGCCGCCGCGCTTCACGGAAGCGAGCCTGGTCAAGCGGCTGGAGGAGCTGGGCATCGGCCGGCCCTCGACCTACGCCCAGATCCTGCAGGTGCTCCAGGACCGGCAGTATGTCCGCCTGGAGAAAAAGCGCTTCGTCCCCGAGGACCGTGGCCGGCTCGTCGCTGCGTTCCTGACCAGCTTCTTCGACCGCTACGTCGAATACGACTTCACCGCCAAGCTGGAGGAGCAGCTCGACGATATCTCGGGCGGCCGCGCCGACTGGAAGGAAGTGCTGCGCGACTTCTGGGAGCAGTTCGCCACCGAGGTGGAGAAGACCAAGGGCTTGAAGATGGCCGACGTCATCGACGCCCTGGACCGCGACCTCGGCCCGCACTTCTTCCCCGCCGATCCCGACAATCCCGAGGCCGATCCGCGCACATGCCCCAACTGCGGCGGCCGGCTCGGGCTCAAGATCGGCCGCTCGGGCGGTTTCATCGGATGCGGCAACTATCCCGATTGCAAGTACACCCGCCCGCTGATCGCGCCGGCGCCGGGCGAGGCGCCGCCGGAAGGCGACAAGGGGCCGCGCGAGCTGGGCAAGGACCCGGAGACGGGCGACGCGGTAACCCTGCGCACCGGCCCCTACGGGCCGTACATCCAGCTCGGCGAAGGCGACAAGAAGACCAAGCCCAAGCGCGTGTCCCTGCCCAAGGGCCTGGACGCGACGGCGGTCGATCTGGACTACGCGCTCAAGCTGCTCGCCCTGCCCCGGGACATCTGCAAGCACCCCGAGGACGGCACGCCGGTGCAGGCGGGGATCGGCCGCTACGGGCCGTACGTCAAGCACGGCCGTACCTACGTCTCGCTGGGCGATGATGACGATGTCCTGACCATCGGCGAGAACCGCGCCCTGACGCTCCTGGCGGAATCGCCCAAGACCAAACGCAACAACCAGCAGATCACCGTGGGCGACCACCCGCGCGAGGGCGATCCCATCACCGCCGGGGTCGGGCGCTACGGCCCCTTCGTCAAGCACGGCAAGCTCTATGCGTCCCTGCCCAAGGGCACGGATCCGGAAAGCGTCACCCTGGAGCAAGCGGTGGAGCTGCTCGACGCCCAGGCGGCAAAGAAGGGCACCAAGGGTGGCAAGAAAGCAGCCGGGTCGAACAGCGGGGGCAAGAAAGCCGCGAGCGGCAACAGCGGCGGTGCCAAGAAGGGAACGAACGCGGGCAAGAGCCGCTCAGCGGCGGGCAAGGGCAGCGGCAAGGCCGCAGCCAGCACCACGGACACGGCCGGCGCCGGCGACGGGGACACGGCCGACACGACCGTCCCACCGTGGGAATCCGACGACGGCGCCTGATCCGCGCGCACCTGGAGAACACGCATGGGTAAGGCCAAGGGCGCGCCGGCCGGAAAGCTGCCGACGCGCGCGGAGGTGCTTCGCTACATCGAGAGCCGCTCGCAGCCCGTGGGCCGGCGCGAGATCGCCACGCACTTCCGGCTCAAGGGCGAGCAGCGCATCCGCCTGAAGGAAATCCTCGAGGACCTGGAGGAAGCGGGCGAAATCGAGCGCGGCGAGAAGCGCCGCGTGCGCCCCGCGGGCGCGCTGCCCGAAGTGAGCGTGGTCCAGATCACCGAGACGGACGCGGACGGCGAGCTTCTGGGTGAACCGATCCCCTGGAAGCGCCGGAGCGCGCCGCCGCGCATCTACGTCGCCCCCGACCGGCCCGGCGCGCCCACCGTGACCACGGGGACGCGCGTTCTCGCCCAGCTCAACCGCATCGAGCCGGGGGTTTACGAGGCCCGGCCGATCCGCGTCCTGGGCGGCGCCCCCAAGCGCGTCCTGGGGGTGTACCAGCGCGGTGGCGAGGAAGGCCGGCTGCAGCCCACGGACAAGCGGGTCAAGCAGGAATACGTGCTGCGCCCGGCGGACGCCGGCGACGCGCAGCCGGGGGACTTCGTCCTCTGCGAGGTCAAGCCGCATCACCCGCGCATGCGCATGCGCGAGGTGCGCGTGGTCGAGCGCCTGGGCGACACGGACTCGCCCAAGGCGATCAGCCTGATCGCCATCCACGAGAACGACATCCCGTTCGACTTCGGCCAGCGCGCCCTCGACGAGGCGGAGCAGGCCGGGGCGGTCGCCCACGCGGGGCGCGAGGATCTGCGCGACGTGCCGCTGGTCACCATCGACGGCGCCGACGCCAAGGATTTCGACGACGCGGTCTGGGCAACACCCGACGACGACCCGGCGAACCCCGGCGGGTTCAAGCTCATCGTCGCCATCGCCGACGTCGCGCACTATGTCCAGCCCGGCAGCGCCCTGGACAAGACCGCCTATCACCGGGGCAATTCGGTGTACTTCCCCGACCGGGTGGTGCCCATGCTCCCCGAGGCGCTGTCCAACGGCTGGTGCTCGCTGCGCCCGGGCGAGGACCGGGGCTGCCTCGCCGCCGAGATGCGCATCGACGCCCATGGCCGGCTGCTGTCCAAACGCTTCACGCGCGGGCTGATGCGCTCACACGCGCGCCTGACCTACGAGCAGGTGCAGGCAGCGCGCGACGGCAACCCTGACGATACCACCGCGCCGCTGCGCGAGTCGGTCATCGACCCGCTGTTCGACGCCTTCGCCGCCCTGCTCCACCACCGCGAACAGCGCGGCACCCTCGACCTGGACATCCCGGAGAAGCAGGTCCTGGTGGACGCCCACGGCGAGGTCACCGGCATCGTCGCGCGCGAGCGCCTGGACGCGCACCGGCTCATCGAAGAGTTCATGATCTGCGCCAACGTCGCCGCGGCGCAGCAGCTCGAAGCGAAGAACCAGCCGTGCATGTACCGGGTCCACGAGTCGCCCGACCCGGACAAGATCGATTCGCTCAAGCAGACCCTGGATACCTTCGGCATCAACATCGCCATGGACCAGATCGGGCACCCCTCGGCGTTCCAGCAGATCCTGGCACGCGTGCGCGGCCAGCCCGAGGCGCCCATGGTCAACGAACTCATTCTGCGCAGCCAGAGCCAGGCCTATTACAGTCCGGACAACCTGGGGCACTTCGGCCTGGCCCTGGCGCGCTACGCGCACTTCACTTCGCCCATCCGCCGCTATGCCGATCTGCTCGTCCATCGTGCCCTGATCGACGGGCTGAAACTGGGCGATGACGGCCTCGGGCCCGGCGAGCGCGAGCGCTTCCACGAGATCGGCGAGCACATCTCGCAGACCGAGCGCCGCGCCCAGGGCGCGGAGTACGACGCCCTCGACCGCTTCACCGCCGCCTACCTGCGGGAGCGCACGGGCGCGCATTTCGACGGGCGCATCAACGGCGTGACCCGCTTCGGGTTGTTCGTGACGCTGCTCGACAGCGGCGCCGACGGGCTCGTGCCCATCGGCACCCTGCCCGACGACTACTACCGCCACGACGAGTCGAATCATTGTCTCATCGGCGACCGCTGGCAGCGGGTGTATTCCCTGGGGGACCGGGTGACCGTCGCGCTCGCCGAGGCGGACCCGATGACCGGCGGAATCACACTGCACATGGTGGCCGTCCAGGAGAGCGCCAGCCCCGATGTCGAGCTGGCGGACGGCGAACCCATCGCCCGCGGCGGCCCCGGCAAGGGCCGGCGGCGGCACGCGGCGCAGCGCAGCAAATCCGCACGCGCCGCCGCGGCCAAAGCAAAACAGACCAAAGGCAAGGCCAAGGCGAAAACAAAAGCAAAGACCAAGGCCGCGCCGCCCAAGACCAAAACGGCCGCGAAGGGCAAGGCGAAGGCCGGCGCCAAATCCGGCAAGCGCCGCTGAACTGCCGCCCGCGCGGCGCGCGCCCCTCCTTTCGCGGTAGCAGGACGCCATTCCTCTGGCGCGCCGGCAGCGATGCCTTTATCATCGCCGCATGTTTGGACTTGGGGGCGGCATGACGGCAGCGGCGCGTGCGCACCGGACAGCCGGGACACGCAACGAAAAACGCCGGGCGATGTGGACGCGGAGCTTACGGGCGCTGGGCATCTGCCTCGGGATCGTGGTGGTCGCGTGCGCGGGCCGGGACCTGGGTCCCGCCTACGCCAGCTACAACCAGCAGCGCGCCGAGCGGCTTTTCGCCGTCGGCTACCAAGACATCGCCGACATCTATATCGAGGATGTCGCGCTGGCGGAGCTTGCGCTGGGTGGGCTCAAGCGGCTGCCCGCCATCGACCGCGGCCTCCGCGTTCAGCGAAAGAACGCCAGCGTGGTGCTGTCGTACAAGGGACAGTCGCGCAGCTTTCCCCTGCCCACGCGCGCCGATCCCGACGCCTGGGCCGACCTCACGGCGGACGTCATCGATCGGGCCCGGACCTACTCCAAGGCCGTCGAGACGACTCCGGCCTCGGGCATCTACGAAACCGTGTTCAGCGGCATCGTCGCCCACCTCGACCGTTACTCGCGCTACGCCGGCGCCGAACAGGCTGCGGACAATCGTGCGCATCGCGACGGATTCGGCGGCATCGGCGTCCACATCCGTGTGCGTCCCGAAGGCATCGAGGTGATGTCCGTGATCGATGGCTCGCCCGCCGCGGATGCGGGTCTGCGCCGGGGCGACCTGATCACGGCCGTCAACGGCCGGCCGGCGACGGACATCCCGCGCGACGGCGGCGCGGAAGTCCTGCGCGGTCCGGTCGACACGGACGTTCATCTTACGGTGAAGCAGGCGGACGGTCAGGAGACGCGCCAGATCGCCGTGCACCGCACGCACATCGTTCCGCGCACGGTAACCTACGAAGCGCGCGGCAACGCGGCGTATCTGCGCGTGAGCGGGTTCAACCAGCGCACCGCCCGAACCCTGCGCGAATCCATCACCCGGGCAAAGGCCGATCTGGGCGATCGGCTGGCGGGCTACGTCCTGGACCTGCGCGACAATCCGGGCGGACTCCTGGATCAGGCGGTAACGGTCGCGGATATCTTCCTCGCCCGCGGGCAGGTCGTCTCCACCCATGGCCGGCATCCGGACAGCCATCAGTACTTCGACGCCGAGGCGGGCGACGCTGCGGAGAGCGCGCCGCTGATCGTGCTCATCAACGCCGATTCCGCATCCGCCTCGGAAATCGTCGCCGCCGCCCTCCAGGATAGCGGCCGCGGCCTTGTCCTGGGCAGCACCTCGTACGGCAAGGGCACGGTCCAGACCGTGCTGCGCCTGCCCAACGAGGGCGAACTCACCCTCACCTGGGCCCGCTTCATGGCGCCGTCGGGGTACGCGTTGAGCAAGCACGGGGTGGTGCCGAACGTCTGCACCAGCCTGCGCGAACGTGACGACATCGGGGCCTTGCTGCGCGACCTTCGCCGCGGCGCGCTCGCTCCGGGGGTGCAAACCCGCCCCACGGCCGCGGCCGGATACACCAAGGCGGACCTGGGACGCCAGGAGGCGCTCGCTGCCTGTCCGGCGGCGGGCGCGGATCCCGCAACCGACATCGAACTCGCCCGGCGCCTGCTGCAGGATCCCAAACTCTACAGGGCGGCGATGGCCGGCAAGCCCGCACGCGTCGCGAAAGCCGACGCCACGCCGGTCCAGCCATAAAGCCTCACCGGGGCGAGGCGGCAATGCGGCGGCCTCAGCCTTGACAGGCTGGTGCGCGTGGGTATGGTCGCGCGCCGAACGACACCGCCGACGGAGACCAACCGCCATGGCGAAGCCGACGACACAACAGATCAAGCTCGTGAGCACGGCCGGGACCGGCTACTTCTATGTCAAGAAGAAAAACACCCGTGCCACGACGGAAAAGCTCCAGTTCAAGAAATACGATCCCAAGGCACGCAAGCACGTGCTGTTCAAGGAGCAGAAGATGCGTTAACAGGGCCGCGTCTCAAGCGGTACTGTGAAGACGGGCCGGCGCCGGACAACGCGCCGGCCCGACGCATTTGCGCCCCAGGTTTGCGGAAACGGAACGTGCCGCTCCGGCTTAGAAGCACCCGCTGGCGTGGGGTGTCGCCGGCATGCGGGTAGCGCGAGCGGCTTTGCGGCCATTATGCCGAAATCGGCCGCGGTTTACGTGATTTACCAGTCGCTCGCCTGATACGCCTCGGCCGGATCGGCATTGCTGTTGTCGACGCAGCGGTTCCGGCCCGCTTTCTTCGCCTGATACAGCGCGACATCGGCGCGTTCGAGCACGTCCTCGGCCATATCGTCCGGATCGTTCGTCGTCGCGACACCGATGGAAATGGTGATGGCCAGGCGCGTATTGCCCTCGACGCCGATGGGAAAGTCCGTCTGCGCCACGCGCTTGCGCAGTCGCTCCATGATCTTCATCGCCTGCTCGCGCGACGTCTCGGGCATCACCACCACGAACTCTTCGCCGCCATAGCGTGCCACGAGATCGATGCTGCGAAGGTTGTTCGTGGCGATCGTGGCGAGCAGCTTGAGAACCTCGTCGCCCGGCCCGTGGCCGTAGGTGTCGTTGACCTGCTTAAACAGATCGACGTCGAAAATGGCAACCGAGACCGGCTTGCCGCTCTGCCCGATGTCGAGCAGCTTCCGATCCAGGTGCGTGGTCAGGTAACGCCGGTTGAACAGCCCGGTCAGCGGATCGGTGAACGCCATGGACACGCTCTTCTGGATGCGCGTGCGCAGGCGCTCGTGATAGCGCCGCCGGCGTACCTGCGTGCGCACCCGCGCCAGCAACTCGCCCTTGTCCAGCGGCTTCACCAGATAGTCGGAGACGCCGAGTTCCAACCCCTTCGCCAGGCGCTCCAGATCGGCGTCCTCGAGCACCATGAGCTGGGGCACGTGCCGGCTCTCTTCCTGGGACCGCAAATGGGAACACAGGCGCAGGCCGTTCTCCCCGTCGACATCGATGCCCACGATGATCAGGTCGAAGTCCGCCTCGCGCGCCCGTTGCCGCGCTTGCTCGCCGGTCTGGACGTGCTCCACCTCGTGCCCGCCGTCGGCGAGATAGGTGGTGAGGCGGCGGGCCGTGAACGTGCTGTTCTCGACGACGAGAACCCGGGCCTGGTCCCCGGTTTCCGCATCACGGTTCTCCATGATGCCGAGCTGGCCATAGCTTTCCTGGCGCACGCGCAGCTCGTCCATCATCATTTTCAGGCGCAGCAGCGATCGCACCCGCGCGAACAGCGCCGTGTCGTTGACGGGCTTGGATAGGAAGTCGTCCGCCCCGGCGTCCAGACCCTTGACCTTGTCCGAGATCTCGGAAAGCGCGGTAACCATGACGACGGGGATATGCGCGGTCGCTTCATTTGCCTTGAGGTGCTGGCAAACCTCGAAGCCGTCCATCCCCGGCATCATGATGTCGAGCAGAATCAAGTCGGGGGAATTGTGCGCCGCAACGTCGAGACACTCGCGGCCGTTCGACGCGGTCAGGACCTCGTAATACTCCGCCGAAAGCTTCGCTTCGAGAAGCTTGACGTTCGCCGGGATGTCGTCGACCACGAGAATACGGGCGGTCATGGCGGTCCCGATCCCCCGGGCATCAGCTCAGAAAACGGCGCACGGTCTCGAGGAAATTCGACACCGAGATGGGCTTGGCGATATAGGCCTCACAGCCCCCTTCGCGGATCTTTTCCTCGTCGCCCTTCATGGCGAACGCGGTGACGGCGACCACCGGAATGGCCTTGAGGTTGTCGTCCTCCTTGATCCATTTTGTCACCTCCAGTCCCGATACCTCGGGAAGCTGAATGTCCATCAGGATCAGATCGGGATGGTGCTGCCGTGCCATCTTGAGCGCCTCCATCCCGTCCTTGGTCTGGAGAATGTTGTAGCCCTGCGTCTCCAGAAGGTCGTGGAAAAGCTTCATGTTGAGGTCATTGTCCTCAACCACCAGCACCGTTTTGGCGTTGCCATTCTCCATGAACCCGGCCCGGTCCTCTGTTGCCGCCGTTCGCGTGCCGCTTCGACGATCGCCGCGCGATCCTGCAACGGCGAATGTACGCGAAATTGCGTGCTGTCAAGCTTCGCCCTTCAGTTTAGCATGCCCCAACCCTGTTAACACCGCGTAACGCCATGCGCATCGGGATCGACCTTGGCGGCAGCAAGATCGCCGCCGTCGCCCTCGACGCGGCGGGCGAGGTCCGGCAACGCCTACGCCGGGCAACACCGCGCCACGACTATGCCGGCACCATCGCAGCCGTGGCGGGACTCGTCCACGACCTCGAGGCCGGCGCGCCCGGACGCACCCGTGTCGGTGTCGCCACACCGGGGGCGATCGATCCCGGCACGGGCCGGCTGAAAAACGCCAACTCCACCTGGCTCATCGGCGCGGCCCTGCACCATGACCTCGCCGCGCGGCTGGCACGTCCCGTCCGCCTGGCCAACGACGCCGACTGCTTCGCCCTGTCCGAGGCCAGGGACGGCGCGGCGGCCGGCGAGTCGCCCGTTTTCGGCGTGATCCTGGGCACCGGTGTGGGCGGCGGCGTCGTGGTCAACGGCCAGCGCCTCACCGGCCCCAACGCCATCGCCGGCGAATGGGGGCACAACCCGTTGCCACGCATGACGGCCGCGGAAGCACCCGGGCCGCCGTGCTACTGTGGCCGGCGCGGCTGCATCGAGACCTTCCTCTCCGGCCCCGGCCTGAGCGCGGACTATGCCGCGGGCGGCGGCGACGCCGGGGTGCCCGCCGCGGCGATCGCGGCGCGCGCCGACGCGGGCGAAGCGGCCGCGGCAGCCGCGCTGGAACGCTACGTCGCGCGCCTGGGCCGCGCCCTGGCGGGCGTGGTCAACATCCTCGACCCGGCCGTGATCGTGCTGGGCGGCGGCCTGTCCAACATCGATCGGCTCTATAGCGACCTGCCCGGCGCCATGGCACCGCACGTGTTCAGCGCCCACGTCCGAACCGACATCCGGCCGCCGCAGCACGGCGACGACAGCGGCGTGCGCGGTGCCGCACGGCTCTGGGATGCGGACGAGACCGGCGCGTGACCGACCACCCGAACGGCTGGTGAAACCCGGAACGATGGACCCGCCCGCGACCACGGTTTGCCGCGACTGCTTCGCCCTGACAGTGGAGGCCCCGGGCGGGCGCTGTCCGCAGTGCCGCTCGCCGCGGCTGGTGACCCATCCCGAGCTGACCCGGCTCACCCGGGCCCACGTCGACTGCGACGCCTTCTACGCCAGCGTGGAAAAGCGCGATCACCCCGAGCTGGCCGACCGGCCGGTGATCGTGGGCGGCGGCACGCGCGGCGTGGTGGCGGCGTGCTGCTACATCGCGCGCATCTACGGCGTGCACTCCGCCATGCCCATGTTCAAGGCGCGCCAGCGCTGCCCCGATGCCGTCATCATCCGGCCGGACATGGCACGCTATCGCCGGGAGGGGCGGCGCATCCGGGAGATGATGCAGGCGCTTACGCCGCTCGTGGAGCCGCTGTCCGTGGACGAGGCGTTCCTGGACCTCTCGGGCACGGAAGCGCTGCACGGCGGCCCGCCGGCGCAAACGCTGACCCGCCTTGCGGCGCAGGTCGAACGCGAGGTCGGCGTGACCGTCTCCATCGGCCTGAGCCTGAACAAGTTCCTGGCCAAGGTCGCGTCCGACCTGGACAAGCCGCGCGGCTTCGCCTGCCTGGGCCGGCGGGAGGTGGAGAGCTTCCTGCCCGAACAACCGGTGCGCATCATCCCGGGTGCGGGCGAAAGCCTGCAGGGCCATCTGGCGCGGCTGGGCATCGGTTACGTCGGCGACCTGCGCCAGTGGTCCGAACCCGAGCTGGTCGCCCGCTTCGGCAGCATGGGCCAGCGCCTGCACGCCCTCGCACGGGGGCACGACGACCGTCCTGTCAAGCCGGATGCGCCGGCGAAGAGCATCTCCGCGGAAACCACGTTCGCCGAGGATACCGGGGCGGCCGGCGTTCTCCTGCGCCGGCTCTGGCCGCTTTGCGAGACCGTTGCACGCCGGCTCAAGGACAGCGACCGGGCGGGGCACACCGTTACGCTCAAGCTCAAGACGGCCAATTTCCGTACGCGTACGCGCCGGCAGACCCTGGCGGATCCGACCCAGCTCGCCGAACGGCTGTACCGCACGGCCGAGCCCATGGTTCGGGCCGCCGCGGACGGCACCGCCTTCCGCCTGATCGGGATCGGCGCCAGCGATCTCGCCGAGGGCGCGCGGGCCGACCCGCCCACCCTGCTCGACCCCGAACGCAGCCGGACCGCGCGCGTTGAGGCGGCGATCGACCAAGTGCGCGCAAAGCTCGGTCCGGACGCAATCGCGAAGGGTCGCGTCTGGCCTTCCGGGTGATCCGACCGGACAGAAACGGCCCAAACGGGCGTCTCGCGCCATAGCGTGACCCGTCCGGTTATGCTACGAGACCGGTGTCCGGGATGTTCCAGGAGACTGCCGGATCAAAAACGGACCGCCGATTCATGGCGATGACACGGCGGCGGGACACCCGAACGCCGTCCCGCTGCCCGCCGCGGGGTCCGGACTTGGGTGATCAAGGGAGGCCAACATGACCGACGACGACAAGCCCGAGAACGAGAACACCGCCCAGAACCGCGGGATGACCCGTCGCGGCCTGCTCGACTTTGCGGGCAAGCTCGGCGCCGCCGGCTCGCTGATGGTGATGATGCCGCGCGGCCTGCGCGCCCAGGAGGGCCCGGTCAAGATCGGCGTGATGGGGCCCTTCACCGGCCCGTCGAGCCGCACCGGCGACGCCATCAAGAAAGGCACCCGGCTGGCGCTGTCGCACGCGCGCGAGAACGGCGACGTCCCGCTCACCATCGACGGTCAGAAGCGTGATGTCGAACTCGTCTGGGTGGACAGCCAGTCCAGCCCGGAGAAGGCGGTGAAGGCCATCACCGACGCGGTGAACCGCCAAGGCGTCGACTTCATGGTCTCCGGCTGGCACTCGTCCGTCGCCATGGCGGTCATGGACGCGGAGGCACCGCTGGATATTGTGCACGTCGGCCACAATGGCGAATCGCAGTTCATCTGCGAAAAGGTCAACGAGAACCCCGAGAAGTACAGCGGCTGGTTCAAGGGCTGGTCCTCGCCGCCGATCTTCGCCGGGCTGTACGGCGAGCCGCTCAACCACTTCATCGAACAGGGCATGTGGGAGCCCCGCAACCGCAAGGCGGCCGTCGTCGTCGAGGACTCCGACTACGGCCGCGGCTGGGGCGAGGCCCTGCAAACGTCGCTGGAGAAGGCGGGCTTCGATGTTCTGCCCTACGACGTCATCCCGCTGGACGAGACCGAGTTCACGTCGCTGATCACCAAGTATCGCGCCCAGCAGGTCTCCGTGGTCGGCATGACGGTGACGGGCAACGTCTCCGCTTCCAACTTCGTCAAGCAGTTCCGCCAGCAGCGCATGGAAGCCCTGCTGATCGGTCACGGCCTGACCTGGTTCAGCGAATGGCACGACCTCACCGGCGATGCTTCGGACTATGTCGTGACCATGGATTCGCCGCGCGTCATTGCGGACTACCAGCGCAAGTGGGTCGAGCAATACCGTGAGAAGTTCGGGGAGGACCCCTCGTTCGCGCCGTCCGGCCACGGCTACGACTACTTCACCCTGAGCGTGAAGGCGATCAACGAGGCCGGCACCCTGGACTACAACACACTGGTCCAGACCCTGCGCGATATCGATCACCAGGGTGTCTGGCACCACTACAATTTCGCCAACAGCGCGGACACGGAAAACGCCCTGTGCACCAACGAGGTGCAGGCTGGCGGCTTCGAGGAAGGCTTCTTCTTCCCCATGGTCCAGCTCAAGGGCGGCGAAGCGAAGATCATCTGGCCGCTGGAGTACGCCGAGGCGGAATTCCAGCAGCCGCCGTGGATCTAGGCCAGGCCGGCCCGACGCGGCCGCACGGCCGCTGGTTCCGGGGCGGCGCCGCACGGCGTCGCCCCGACTCGCTTGACACCCCGTTCGCGGTATAGCAAACGCACCGCCGGTCACGGCAGACCCATCCCACGGAACGCGGCAAGCGGTCAGGCATGGCGATCCTCGAAATCGACAACCTGCGCAAGCATTTCGGCGGCAACATCGTCCTGGACGGCGTCCAGCTCAGCGTCGAACAGGGTGAGATCCAGGCCGTCATCGGCCCGAACGGCGCGGGCAAGACAACGCTGTTCAATATTATCAACGGGATTTACCAGGCCAGCGACGGCTCGATCCGGTTCGACGGCCGGGAGATCATCAACCGGCCGGTCCACCGCATCGCCGGCATGGGCATGGGCCGGACCTTCCAGGTCGCGCGCGTCTTCAACGAGATGACCCTCCTGGAGAACATGCTCGTCCCCTCGGTGCGCGGGCACATGAGCGATCGCCGCGCCCGGGAGCGCGCGAAGGAGCTGCTCGCCATGGCCAAGCTGGATTCGCTGATGCACCAGCCGGCCGTTGAGATTTCGGGCGGGCAGAAGAAGCTCCTCGAGTTCATGCGCACCATGATGAACGATCCCGCCCTGGTGCTTCTCGACGAGCCGTTCAACGGCATCAACCCCGCACTGATCGAGGTCCTGATCGACATCGTGAAGTCGCTGAACAAGCAGGAGAACAAGACGTTTCTCCTGATCAGCCACGAGATGCCGCACGTCAGCGAACTCTGCGACGTGGTCACGGTCCTCGCGGCGGGCGGGAACATCGCCAAGGGCACGCCGCAGGAGGTTCGCGAGAACCCCGACGTGATTGAGGCCTACCTCGGGCGCTGACGCGCACGGCGCCCGCGCGGCCGCCGCACACGCCTGATAGCCGGAGCACTGGACAAACCATGCCCCTCGAGGTTCGCAACATCGTCGCCGGCTACACCAAGGAAGTGCCGATCCTGCGCGACGTCGACCTGACGGCGCAGGACGGCCTGGTCACGGTGATCCTGGGCCCCAATGGCGCCGGCAAGTCGACCCTGCTCAAGACGATCTACGGCTACATCCGCCCGCAGGAAGGGGAGGTCCGGCACGACGGGACGTCGCTGGCGGGCTACAAGCCCAAGGACATGCTGCGCGAGGGCATCGCCTACCTGATCCAGGGCCACAGCATTTTCCCGCGGATGACCGTCAGCGAGAACCTTGAGCTGGGTGCCTGGATCATGCGCGACGACCGGCAGCGCATGGCCGAGGCGTTCGAGGAAGTGTATGAGCGCTTCCCCCGGCTGAAGGAAAAGCGCACCGAGCCCGCCGGCGTCCTCTCGGGCGGCGAGCGGCGCATGCTCGAAATCGCGCGGCTGACCATGACGCGGCCCAAGACCCTGCTGCTCGACGAGCCCTCGGTGGGCCTGATGCCGCGGCTGGTGGACTCGATCTACGAGGAGATCGAAAAGCTCAAGGCCGCGCGCTACACCATTCTCATGGTCGATCAGAACGTGAAGAAGTCCATCGAGATCGCGGACTATGTCTATTCGCTCCAGCTCGGGCAAAACGCGCACGAGGGTGAAAAGCACGCGTTCGAGCAGCGCCTGAACGAAATCGTCAAAGAGTGGATCTAACGGCCATGGATTACTCGATGCTCCTGGAGCCGGGCATTCTCGCCCAGGTCCTCTCGCAAGGGCTGGTGCGGGGCTCGATGTACGCGCTCATGGCCTCGGGCCTGTCGCTCATCTTCGGCATCATGGGCGTGAAGAACTTCGCCCACGGCGAACTCTTCATGCTGGGCACCTACGTGATGTTCTTCGCCCTGGCGGTGCTCGGCCTGCCCTTCCCGCTGGGTATCCTGCTCGCCGCGGTCGTGCTCTTTTTCGTCGGCATGGGGATCGAGCGCACCCTGATCGAGACGCTGCGCAAGCGGGCCGGGCGCGACTGGCTGCTCGACGCCTTCGTGCTGACCATCGGCATGATGGTGGTGCTCCAGAACCTGGCGCAGATCGTCTTCGGCAGCGACCGGCGGGGTGTTACCGGCCTGATCGAGGGAACCTTCGTCTCCGGCTCAATCGTGATCAGCTACGAGCGGATCATGATCGTCTGCGTCGCCGCGCTGGTGGGCGTGCTGCTCTGGGCGTTCCTCGCCTTCACCAACTTCGGCAAGGCGATCCGGGCGACGTCGCAGGATCCGGACGCGGCGCAGACCCTGGGCATCGACATCGCGCGGATCTACACCCTGACCTTCGGCATCGGGGCCGCACTGGCGGGGCTCGCCGGCGCCCTGCTGATTTCGATCTATCCGGCCTATCCCACGGTCGGGTTCCAGCCCGTGATCAAATCCATCGCCTGCGTCATCCTGGGTGGTCTGGGCTACGTGCCGGGGGCGATCGTGGCGGCCCTGCTCCTGGGTGTCATCGAGGCGTATTCCGTGTTCTTCATGGCCTCGGGCTGGCAGAACGTGCTCACCGCCGGCCTCGTCGTGCTGATCCTGATCTTCCGGCCGGCCGGCTTGTTCAACTCGGCAAAGGTGGAGCGCGCATGACGGCGACAACCGCGAGTTCCGTGCCCGCGAGCCAGCAAAGCCGCGTCACGCCCATGCGCGTCGCCAAGGTGGTGGTGCTGCTGGCGCTGCTCATCGGCATTCCGCCCCTGGTCGACAGCCCCTTCATCACGCGCGTGTTCATCTCGGCGCTGATGCTGGGCACGATCGCGGCGATCTACGACCTGATGATCGGCTATGCGGGGCTGATCAACTTCGGCTACGCCGGCTTCCTGGCCGTCGGGGCCTACGGCTCGGCGCTGGCCAGCTTCCACTACGGCATCTCGCCCTGGGCGGGCCTGCTCATCGGCGGCGTGCTGACCGGCGCCGTCGGCTTCGTCGCGGGCATCATCACACTGCGCCTGAAGGGGCTGTACGTGGCGCTGATGACCTTCTTCACCGGCGAGGCGATCCGCTACACGATTTCCAACACGCCCGACTTCACCCGCGGCATGCAGGGCCTGAGCACCGCCCCCTTCACGGACATCCTCGGCCTGGATTTCGCCCGGGAGAACCTGCTCAACTACTATTTCCTGCTGCTCGTGCTCGCCGGGATCATCATGGGCCTGCTGGCGTGGCTGGTGAACTCCCGCATCGGCCTCGCCTTCAAGGCGCTGCGCGAGGACCAGCTCGCCACCCAGAGCCTCGGCCTGAACACCACCAAGTACAAGCTCTACAACTTCACCATCGCCAGCTTCCTGGCCGGCATCATGGGGGCGTACTACGCCCACTACATCGGCATCCTCTCGCCCACGCGGCACGAGTTCGGCGTCCCGCGCACGGTGGAGATCCTCACCATCACCTACGTCGGCGGGCGCGGCAGCCTCTGGGGCGCGCTCTTCGCCGGGTTCCTGCTGATCGGCTTCCAGGAGTATTTCCGCGGCCTCGGTCCGTGGCGCCTGGTACTGTTCGGCTCGCTGCTGATCTTCGTGATGCTCTTCGCCCGGCGCGGGCTCGCGGGCCTGAAGAAATACGTCTGGTAGCCGGCGCCGGGCGAAACGCCCCGGGAGCCAGGTGCACCCACGGCCGGTGCCCTTCGCGGGTGCCGGCCGTTTTCATCCCGCACCGGCGAAACGGGACGCCGGCGTGTATCCCCTGGCCCTCACCCTGAGCTTGTCGAAGGGTGCCGGCCTCATCTTGAGCCTGTCGGAAGATGAGCCTGTCGGAAGATGCGCCCGTTTCCTATGTAGGAATTGCGCATACCGCGCATGAATTGAAACCGGAACGGATTTCCACCATGTCACGCCCTGCGACGGACACGCGCAGGACGGGAGCACCGGGGCGGACATGGACGATTTCGGCGCGGCCTTCGGCGACGCGTTCCGGTTGATTCTGGCGGCCGACCCCGAACTGCTGGCGATCGTGGGGCTGTCGCTGCGCGTGAGCCTGACGGCCGTGGCCTGCGCCGCGCTGATCGGGCTGCCGCTGGGGGCGCTGCTCGCGGTCTACCGCTTTCCCGGCCGCGGGGTCGTGGTGGTGCTGCTCAATGCGCTGATGGGCCTGCCGCCGGTGGTGGCCGGCCTGCTGATCTACCTGCTGCTCTCGCGCGCCGGGCCGCTGGGCGAGCTGGGCCTGCTGTTCACCCCGGGGGCCATGGTGATCGCGCAGACCGTGCTGGTCACCCCGATCGTCGCCGCGCTGACGCGCCAGACCGTGGCCGACCTGTTCGCCGAGTACGACGAGCAGCTCCGCTCCCTCGCCGTCCCGCGCGCGTCCGCCATCGCAACGCTGATCTGGGACGGGCGCTACAGCCTGCTCACCGCCCTGCTCGCCGGCTTCGGCCGGGCGATCGCCGAGGTGGGCGCGGTGATCATCGTGGGCGGCAACATCAACCATGTCACACGCGTGATGACGACCACCATCGCCCTGGAGACCTCCAAGGGCAACCTCGGGCTGGCGCTCGGGCTCGGGGTGATCCTTCTGACACTTGCCGTCGCCGTGAACGCGGCCGTGATGGGCCTCAGTAACGTGGGGGCGCAAAGCCATGGCGCCTAGCGCGGCCGCCGGATCCGCCCCGGTCCCGGAGATCGCGGCACCACGCCGGGCCGCCACGGCGCCGCCGATCCTGCCGCTGGCGGTGCGCGGCCTTGGCTACAGCGCGGATGGCGCGAGCCTGGTCTCGGACCTGAATCTGGATATCGCGGATACGCGGGTTCACGTGCTCGTCGGCCCCAACGGGGCGGGCAAGAGTCTGACGCTGCGCCTGCTGCACGGCCTGCTCGCCCCCACGGCCGGCACCATCCGCTGGAACGGGGCGCCGCCGGACCGCCGGGTGCGGCTGCGCCAGGCCATGGTGTTCCAGAAGCCCGTCCTGCTGCGCCGCTCGGTGCTGGCCAACCTCACCTACGCCCTTCGCGCCCACGGCGTGCCGCGGCGCGAACGGCACCAGCGGGCGCGCGCGGTGCTCGACGCGGCGGGCCTTTCGGCTGTCGCGGGCCGCGCGGCGCGGGTGCTTTCCGGCGGCGAACAGCAGCGCCTGGCGGTGGCGCGCGCCTGGGCGGTGCACCCCGAGGTCCTTTTCCTGGACGAGCCCACCGCGAACCTCGACCCGGCCGCGACGCGGATGGTCGAGGACATGATCGCCGCGATCCGCGACCAGGGCACAGCCATCGTCCTGGCCACGCACGACATGGGACAGGCCCGCCGCCTGGGCGAGGAGGTCCTGTTCCTGCACCGGGGACGGCTCCGGGAGCGCAGCGACGCCGCCGCCTTCTTCGCCGGACCGCAAAGCCCGGCCGGCCGGGCGTACCTGGCGGGCCGTCTCCTCGCCTGATCCCCACCACGCAACCAACGGGAGGTAAACGCGACATGCCCCTGACCAAACTGCGCCGCATCACCGCAGCCCTGGCGGCGCTCCTCGCGGCCGCCGCGCTGGGCGCCGCCGGCACGGCTCACGCGGCCGACGACGACTCCGGCTATATCGTGGTCCAATCCACCACGTCCACGGAGGCCTCGGGGCTGTTCGAATACCTGCTGCCCAAGTTCGAGACAATGACGGGCATCGACGTGCGCGTGGTCGCCGTGGGCACCGGCCAGGCGATCCGCAACGCCAGGAACGGCGACGGCGATGTGCTCTTCGTCCACCACACGCCCAGCGAATACCGCTTCGTCGCCCAGGGCTACGGCAAGCGGCGCTTCGACGTGATGTACAACGACTTCGTCCTGGTCGGCCCGGAAAGCGACCCGGCCGGCATCGCCGGCATGGACCGCGCGCCCGCGGCGCTGGCGGCGATCGCCGAGGCCGAAGCGCCGTTCGCCTCGCGCGGCGACGACAGCGGCACGCACAAGACGGAACTCGGGCTCTGGGCGGACGCGGGCGTCGACCCGCAAAAGGCCAGCGGCACCTGGTACCGCGAGACCGGCTCGGGCATGGGCGCCACACTCAACACCGCGACCGCCATGGGCGCCTACACGCTGAGCGACCGGGCGACGTGGTTGAACTTCCAGAACAAGGGCGACTTCGCGATTCTGGTCGAGGGCGACCCGAAGCTTTTCAACCAGTACGGGGTGATGGTCGTGAATCCGGACAGGCACCCACACGTCAAGGAACACAAGGCCCAGGCCTTCGTCGACTGGCTCGTCTCCAAGGGCGGCCAGGAAGCCATTGCCAACTACCGCCTCAAGGGTCAGCAGGCGTTCTTCCCGAACGCGGATTGAGGCGGAAACACGCCGAATCCGAGGGCCTCACGGTAGGGCAGGTCCCTACGAAGGTGCCTGCCCTACCGGCGCGTTGCCGCCGGGTCCGCTTTGCGATCGTCGCGCCAGTTCCAAGACAGCTTCTACTGCCGCTTTAAGCCCATAAAACGTAGAGGTTCCGAAGGGCCGGCACTATTTCCAGGTTGTCCCGGACTTTGAATTTACAATTATATCCTTAGTGCTTCCCGGATGGCCCCGCACTGTGGATCGAGGAATCAGATTCATCTTCTTCTTTTCTTGCATTTTCTTGTTCTTGTTGTTTTTCGCGCATCTTTTCTAATTTATCAGCGACGGTGCAATCTTTCTTAATCGCAACTCGCTCAAGTGCCTCGTATTCCCCCTTGAGCCGACTTAACCTCTCTTCTTTGTCGTCATCCGCTAAGAAAAACAGAGCTGGCCAAAACAAGACAAGGCCAACCCCCATTGCAACAGCGTCTTGATTCGCTTCTTCTTGCTGTTGTCCAGTCACCTCCTGCACTTTAGAACTTACGCGTTTTAGCTCAGCTTCGATTTGACCACAGTCGTAGCTCTGGTATTGGGCTGTTGAGACATGTTGTGCTTGAATCTCTTCCGGACTACTCGCACACCCAAAAATTGCAATAGTAGAAGTTGCGCAAAGAATCATAAGTTTTCGATGCATCTCGCGATTCCTCCTGCTACATAGCGATTCACATTAATCGTCACAGTCGTGCGCAAAACATCAATCTGTCAACGGCTTGCGTCTGAATGTCGCGGGCTCCTTTCTGGGATTCTGCGCCACTCGATACAAAGATCGTGGGCTAACCGTTCCTGAATGGCACAAGGCAGATCTCTACCATAAGATCGACCAAACGAGCCCATCGGCGGGTCCGCTGGCGCGGACCACGCCCTACGCGCGTGGTGTAGGCCAGCGTCCGCCGCAAGGCGGA
>CAJXKW010000049.1 GCA_913055855.1 uncultured Limimonas sp.
GCATGAAACCTGCAGATATTGTCGCGCGTCGCGGCGAGGTTCAGCTTGCCTCCGCGGCGCGGCCTGTGCAAGGTTCCAGCGCCATGCGAGGCTATTTCGGGATCGGTGTGGAGAACATCAGCAAGCCCATGAACCTGGGCAACCTGATGCGTTCGGCGCATGCCTTCGGCGCCAGCTTTTTCTTCACCGTAGCGGCCAACTTCGACGCCGAAGAGGTGGCCAAGTCGGACACCGCCCATTCGGCGGAGCACGTGCCGCTCTACACCTTCGACGGCGTGGATGCGCTGGTGCTGCCGCGCCAGTGCCGCCTTATCGGGGTGGAGTTCGACGACACCGCCGAAGAACTGCCCCAGATGCGCCATCCGCCGGTTGCCGCGTATGTGCTGGGCCGTGAAAAGGGAAGCCTTTCCGACGCCATGCGCGCGCGCTGCGACGGACTGGTCAAGATTCCGACAAAGTTCTGCGTTAACGTCGGAGTCGCCGGAGCCATCGTGATGTACGACCGGCTGATCAGCCAGGGCCGATTCGGCCGTCGGCCCGTATTCACCCAGGGACGTGCTCAGCCCCTGCCCGCAGGTGCCCGGCGCGAGGACGCCGCCGAGGGCGGGCCCGTGCGCGCCGCCCGGGGCGACGGCCGGTCGGATGCGCCCGCCGACGGCTGATCCCGGCAACCGGCAACACGCCCATCCGGATGACCGACGCAACGCCATGACACCGGCAACGTTCAGGACCCGCCGCCGCATGATTCGAGCCACTCGCGCTTTCGCCGGCACCGCCGCCCTTGCCGTCGCCTTCGCCGCCGCCGTGCTGCTCGCGCCACTGAGCGGGCCGGCGCACGCGGCCGACTCGCAGGACATCGAGCGCCTGGGCAAGTTCCAGCACTGGCGTGCGTTTACCTACACCGAGGACGGCAACCGCGTGTGCTACATGGCGAGCGAGCCGCAAAAGGAAGAGGGCGATTACGACCGGCGCGGCGAGGTCTACGCGATGGTCACCCACCAGCCCGCGCGCGGGACCGAGGATGTGGTGAGCTTCGTCATCGGCTATCCGTTCAAAAAGCAGAGCCGGGTCACTGTCGACATCGACGGCAAGAAGTTCACCCTGTTTACCCACGAGGACACGGCCTGGGCGGCGGACAAGAAGACGGACGAGGCCCTGGTGCGCGCCATGAAGCGCGGCCGCGAGATGGTGGTGCAGGGCGTGTCCAATAAGGGGACGGATACCACGGATACCTATTCCCTGATGGGCTTTACCGACGCGCACAACGCCATCGACGACGCCTGCGACATGTAGGGCCGGGGCGGCGAAACCCGTCCGTCCGGCCGGGGAATCCGCGGCACGTGCCTTGTGCGCGCACGCCGGCCGCGTTATCTCCGTGCCATGACCCAGAGCAGCCACAGCAGCGCCTTCGCGCCCGTGCAGCCGCGCGGCGGGCCCACCCGGCTCGTGGGCATGAGCCGGGAGGAGTTGGGCGCGTTCGTGCAGGAGATGGGCGAGCCCAGGTTCCGGGCGAAGCAGCTCTGGCACTGGCTGTACCACCACGGCGAAACCGATTTCGCCGGGATGAGCACGCTCGCCAAGGGCTTCCGGGAGCGCCTCGCTGGTGCGGCTACGGCGGAGCGGCCCATCGTCAAGACCGATCAGGTCTCCAGCGACGGCACCCGCAAGTGGCTGCTTGTCCTGCCCGATCTGCAGGAGGTCGAGGCCGTCTACATCCCCGAGCCCGAGCGCGGCACCCTGTGCGTGTCTTCCCAGGTCGGCTGCACGCTCACCTGCCGGTTCTGCCACACGGGCACCCAGCGCCTGGTCCGCAACCTCTCGGCGGGGGAAGTGCTGGGCCAGATCATGATGGCGCGCGACGCGCTCGGGGAGTGGCCGACACCCAGGGACGGCCGGCGCCTGACCAACATCGTGATGATGGGCATGGGCGAGCCGCTGTACAATTATGACGCGGTCGCCAAGGCGCTGAAGATCGCCATGGACCCGGAAGGCCTGGGCTTTTCGCGCCGCCGCATCACCCTGTCGACCTCGGGCGTGGTGCCCATGATGCAGCGCTGCGGCGAGGAACTCGGGGTCAATCTGGCGGTCTCGCTGCACGCGGTAACCGACGAGGTGCGCGATTACCTGGTTCCGTTGAACAAGAAGTATCCGCTCCGGGAACTGCTCGACGCCTGCCGCGCCTATCCGGGAATCAACAACGCGCGGCGCATCACCTTCGAGTACGTCATGCTCAAGGGGGTCAACGACAGCCCGGCGGACGCGCGCGAGCTGGTCCGGCTGCTCCGCGACATCCCGGCCAAGGTCAACCTGATTCCGTTCAATCCCTGGCCGGGCACCGAGTTCGCTTGCGCCTCGCCCGAGGCGATCGAAACCTTCGCGGACATCCTCTACGCGCACAATCTTTCCGCGCCGGTACGCACGCCGCGCGGGCAGGATATCCAGGCGGCGTGCGGCCAGTTGCGCTCCGAGTCGCAGCGCCAGGCCAAGCGCGTGCGCGATGCGGGGGGCGCGGCCTCGACAGATCGGGCAGCCTAGTACGCGGCCCGATCCGAATGGTTCGCGCGGTTCCACACGCGGCTCAAGGGAAACGGCCGGCTTCGCCGCCCGCATGCGGCTCCGGGGCCGTGCTTCTGTCCGGGCAGTGCGGTGCAGGGTGCCCGCCGCCGGATCGGACGGCGGGGCGCTGCACGTTTCGCGATGCGTGTCGGCCGAACGCCCCGCGCGCGGCGTTTCGCGCGGTGAACCGGTATGTTAGAATCCCGATCCGGTGGTGACGAACCGCTGTTCAGCCGCAGAAACCACGGGGCGCGCCATGGGGCAGAAGCTGACGTTCGAGGATGTGGAGCGCCTGATGCAGGACCCTTCGCCCGTATCGCGCAGCGAAACGGCGGAGAAGATCGCGACCACCTTCACGACGACGGAACTGGACCCCAACGAGCGCGCCATCGCGGAGGATATCTTCCGTGTGCTCATGCGGGATGCGCAGGCGCGCGTGCGCCAGGCGCTTTCGGAAAACCTGAAGGCGGCGCCCGACATCAGCCCGGATGTGGCGCGCACCCTTGCCACGGACGTCAGCGATAGCGTCGCGGTGCCCGTCGTGCAGTTCTCCGAGGCGCTGTCGGAAGCCGATCTTCTCGCCATCGTGCGCCACCACGGGGAACAGCGGCAGGTGGCCGTGGCCGGACGCGCGGACGTGACCGAAACTGTCTCCGAGGCCATCGTGGATACCGGCAACGAGGACGCCGTGGCCGCGCTCGTGGGGAACGAGAACGCCGCCATCCCGGACTCCACGCTGGAACGCGTGAGCGACGAGTACGGCGAAAGCGAGCGCGTCCAGGAGCCCCTGGTCAGGCGCAGCGAGCTGCCCGTGCGCGTGGCGGAGAAGCTGGTCGCCAAGGTCTCCGACCGGCTGCGCGAGCACCTGGTCACGCAACATGCCCTGAGCGAGAGCACCGCGACCGACCTGGTGCTGCAGAGCCGCGAGCGCGCCACCATGCGCCTGCTTGCCGAGGGGCAGGAGCGCGACATGCTCGGCATGGCGGAGCAGCTCCGCGACAACGGCCGCCTGACGCCGTCGCTGCTGCTGCGTTCGCTCTGCGTCGGCGACATGAGCTTCTTCGAGGCGGCCATGGCCGTGCTCGCCGGCATTCCGGTGAGCAACGCGCAAATCCTCATTCACGATCAGGGACAACTGGGCCTGCGCCGGCTTTACGAGCGCGCGGGCCTGCCGGCGTCGCTTTATCCCGCGTTCAAGTCGGCCTGCGACCTTGCCTGCGAGGCGGAGACGGAGCGCACCGACGCCGACCCGGAGACCCGGATGCGCCAGATGCTGGAGCGCGTGCTCACCATGCATGAGGACATCGCCGAGCGATTCGGGATGACCAACGTCGATTACCTGCTGAACAAGTTCAACCAGATGGCCCGCGAGCAGGGCATGATGCGGGCGTGACGCGCCGGTTGCGGGCGCACCCGCGGCCGGCTTGCATCGCCCGCGCGGCAGTGCTAGCCGGCCGTCCTATCGCATGCTTTCCGCCAGACCTTTACGTTCGGGGGCGCAAATGCCGGGCACACGCGCGGTCAACAAGGTCGTGCTCGCCTATTCGGGCGGGTTGGACACCTCGGTCATCCTCAAGTGGCTCCAGGAGACCTACGATTGCGAGGTGGTGACCTTCACCGCCGACCTGGGCCAGGGCGAGGAGCTGGAGCCCGCGCGCCAGAAGGCGGAGATGCTGGGGATCAAGCCCGAGCACATCTATGTCGATGACCTGCGCGAGGAATTCGTGCGGGACTTCGTCTTCCCCATGTTTCGCGCCAACGCGGTCTACGAGGGCACCTATCTCCTCGGCACGTCCATCGCCCGGCCGCTGATCGCCAAGCGCCAGGTCGAGATCGCGCGCGAAACCGGCGCCGATGCCGTCGCCCACGGCGCCACGGGCAAGGGCAACGATCAGGTCCGATTCGAGCTCGGCTACTACGGCCTTGCCCCGGAGATCACCGTCATCGCGCCGTGGCGCGAATGGGACCTGAACAGCCGCACCCGGCTGCTGGATTTCGCGGAGAAGCACCAGATCCCGATCGCCAAGGACAAACTGGGCGAGGCGCCCTTCTCGGTGGACGCCAACCTCCTGCACATCTCCGCGGAAGGCAAGGTGCTGGAGGATCCCTGGGAAACCGCCCCCGATTACGTCTACACCACCACCGTCGCGCCCGAGGACGCGCCGGATCGGCCCACGCGGGTGGAGATCGACTTCGAGGGCGGCGATCCCGTGGCCATCGACGGCGAGCGCCTGAGCCCGGCGGCATTGCTCACGCGCCTGAACGAGCTGGGCGCGGCGAACGGCATCGGGCGGATCGACATCGTGGAAAACCGCTTCGTGGGCATGAAATCGCGCGGGGTCTACGAGACGCCGGGGGGTACGATCCTGCTGCACGCGCACCGGGCGATGGAATCCATAACGCTGGACCGTGAGGCGGCGCACCTGAAGGACGAGTTGATGCCGCGCTACGCCGAACTCATCTACAATGGCTTCTGGTTCGCGCCGGAACGGGAAATGCTTCAGGCGCTGATCGACCGCAGCCAGGAGAACGTCAGCGGCCGGGTGCGCCTCAAGCTGTACAAGGGCAACGTGGTCGTGGAGGGCCGGACCTCGGCGAATTCGCTGTACTCGCAGGCGCACGTCACCTTCGAGGCGGATACCGTGTACGACCAGCGCGATGCCGAGGGCTTTATCAAGCTCAACGCATTGCGCCTGCGCCTGCTGCGCGAGCGCCGCCGCAGCTAGCCGGGGCGGCGGTGGGCGTGCAGGTGCGCCCCCATCGTGGGCATCTTTATGATCTTGAAACCGGCCGCCCGGCATTCTAGACCGTCGGGCGGCGGGGTTCGGGTCGGGTTTCGCCGCCCGCTGGATGAAGACGCGAAAAGGCGGTCGGGTCATGGCCCTCTTCGGTTTCGGACGCCGGAACGGCAACAGCGGCGGTCAATCCCGCGGCGGCAAGACGGGTACGGGTGCAACCATCTCGCGTGTGCGCGTCGATTCGGGCTATTACAACGTCGCCGCGCTGGATACGCGCAGCGTCACGATCGCCGGTATGGACCGCGACTTCATCAAGGGGCAGCGGATCCACTTCTCCTTCGTCCTGGACGTCGGCGGGGAAACCGTGGAAATCCCGACGCGCGGCACGGTGCACCGCGTGAACGGCGGCCAGGTAACGACCACGTTCCTGGCGCCGCAGCCGTACTATCAGCGCTACCTGCAACAGGCCGCAACCGCCCACCCCAGCCCGAAGCAGCGCAAGCGCTGACGGTGCAGCCGGTGCGCCCGCGGTATCACACCGGCAGGGCGGTCACCCCGATCAGCCAGGGGTGCGCGCCCAGCAGCACGACGTAGAGAAGCAGTCCCGCGAGGGGCCGCCACCAGCCCAGCCCGGCCCAGTCCATCCGGGTGCGCCCGGCGATCAGCGCGGCGAAGGGCACGGCGGAGGTGGTCAGCTTCACCGGTCCCCATTGCGCGCCCATGCTGGCTTCGCGCTTCTGGTCGATGTGGCGCATGCCGCCCAGACAGAGGACCAGGATCCCGCCGAAGACCGTGATGCTCGCCAGATCGCCATTCACCAGGAGGTGGGCGCCGGCCCAGAGTGCCGTGCCCCAGAGGAAGGGGTGGCGGGTGACGCGCAGGATTCCCGGCGCCGGGTCGTCCAGGCTGGAGCCGAAGCGCTCGCCGCCCACGAGGGTCGGGCTGGGCGTGGTGAAGGCGGCCACCACGAGAATGCCGGCGAACGGCAGCACCACCAGCGGGATCCAGGTGAGTTCGGGGGGCGGGGTCCAGACCGTGAGGACGGGTGCGGCGCTGTACGCCAGGCCCATCCAGAGCAGCGCGCCGGTGACGGCCAGGGAGTAGACGGTGACGAAGCCCTGCGCGCCCAGCCACTTCGTCAGTGGCCGGCGGAGGGGCTCGCTCGAGAGCAGAAAATGGCCGCCGACGAAAAGGACCGTGGCGGCGAAGAGGGCATCGAGACTCAACAGCATGACGCAGCGCATTCTCCGGAAGAGGTCGTCCGGCGTCCAGAGATAACGCCTTGTCCGCCGTTGCGGAATCTGTCATGTGCCCGCGTGATGGCCGAGCACACGCGTCACCGCGGCGGCGACCCCGCCGAACCCGATCCCGAGGCGTTCAGCGACCCCATTGCGGGGGAAATCCTGCGCCACGTGCATGCGCGCGGCGCCGGCAAGTCCGTGTGTCCCAGCGAGGTCGCGCGCGCGTTCGCGGAACAGCGGCGCAAACCCACGGATCCCCCCGATCTCTGGCGCGCCTACATGAACCCGGTGCGCCAGCAGGCCAAGGCGCTCGCGCGCCAGGGCCACATCGCCATCCTGCGCCGCGGTCGTCCGGTCGATCCGCACGCGCCGGTCAAGGGCGTGATCCGGCTCGCACTACCGGCCGCTTCGTCGGCCGGTAGCCGGGATGGGCGCGCAGAGGGTGCGAACGGCGGCGATTGAAGCGGGATGAATCCGGGAAAGCATGCGGAAAAGACAGGGTGGTTCATCCGCGCGCGTGGTCGTAGTGCCTGCGGCGCGGGCGTGTTATACAATCGGCGTAACACGGCTGTAAAATGCGAGGACGCGGGCGATGAGGCGCGGATTGGCGGCACTTGCCGCGATTGGCCTCGCTCTGACGACCCAGGCGTATGCCGAGACCTGGACGATCGCGTCCTTGCGTTGGCCGCCCTATTCGGGAGCGGCCCTGGAACGTCAGGGCGCCGGAATCCACGTGCTGCGCACGGCCCTGGCGCGAATCGGGGTCGACCTCAAGGTCGTGTATTTGCCGTGGCGCCGTGCGCAGGCCGTCGCGGCCCGGCGCGACGAGGTCGTGGGGTATTACCCGGCCTGGCCGTCGGAGGTGGCGCACGGCTTTTTCCCCTCCGCGCCCGTGTTCACCTCGCCGCTTGGGTTTGCCGAACGCACCACGGATCCGATCACCTGGACCCGCCTTTCCGATCTTGGCGGGAAACGCATCGGCTTCGTGCGCGACTATGTTTATCCCGAGCCATTGCGGAAGGCTGCGAACACGGGCGTGATCCGGCGCGTGCGTGTGCGTTCGGACTTGACCGGCCTGCGCTTCCTCGAGCTGGGGCGTATCGATGCCCTTGCCATCGATGCCCACGTCATGCACCACCTTTTGGCAACGGAACCGGTGCTCGCGCAGGCTGCGCCGCGCATCGCGTTCGACGCACGGACCGTGGCGCGTATGGATCTCGTCGTGGCGTTCGAGAAACGCCGTGAGAACGTCGTGCGCGCGGCGCGGCTCAGGGATGCGCTCGAACGGATCGATGCGCGCCGCCTGATCGACCACTATCTCGCCCGCTGGTACGGCGGCTCCTCGCCCTGAGCGGCCGCGCGCCACGAAAAGGCCCGGTCGCCAATGGAAGGGACGGCCGGGTTGGGCGGCGGGGCGCTCGGGCACCGGGGGCAAATTTGGTAACGGTTGTCCTGTCGTCCTCATGCCTCGACACGCGCCGGGGGCGAAATGGCTGAAGCTCCCTAGGAGCTTCAGCCATTTCGCCCCCCACGTTGTCCGATTGCGGGCAAGATGCGATCAGGTTTGGTCACCTGATCGCTGAATCTTACCCTGTCTTCAGAGGTTTGCGTGCGATTCAACGATCCATCCGGCGTGCGTTGCACGCGGATGGCGGCTCGGCGGCGTTAACTTTCCGCGGCCTCGCGCGCCGCGCGCAGCCAGCGGTCGACGCGGCTTCGATTGGCCTCGATCCACTCGCGTGCCTGGCGCTGGATGTCTTCCGTACTGTCCTTACCTTCCTGTTGCATCTGCGCGTTTTGCGCATAGATGTCCCGGATCGGGATGGATGCGCGCTCAAGCAGGGCGCGGACGGCCGGGTTCTCTTCAAGAAACGCGGTGTTCGCCACGGGGCGGATGTCGTTGGCCGGCCAGCCGAGGTTGCACGGGTCCTTCACGCAACCTTTCAGCCCCTTCACCACGGTCGCGTCGGCGAACTGTTCCTGTTCCGGTGGAAGCTTGGTCTCGTTCACCGTGATCCAGACGACGTCCTTGCCGGGTTCCATCAGGCCCACGGTCCAGTTGGGCGTCCAGGTGTAGAAGAACACCGAGCCGCCGTTCTTGTAGCGGCCCAGCGCGTCCGCCATTGCGGCGGCATAGCTCGCCTTGCTGGTGTCCACATGCTCTTCCAGGTCGTAGGCTTCCATGTGATAGGCGATCGTGGTTTCGCAGCCCCAGCCCGGGGGACATGCGACCATTTCGGCCTTGCCGTCGCCGTCGTTGTCGAACGCTTTCTTCACGTCGTCGCGTTTGAAGTCCTCCAGGGCTGTAATGTTCAGCTTTTCCGCGGTCTTCTTGTCCACAAGATAGCCCTGGAGCGCGCCGCCCTTCGCCACATAGCCGACCTTCTCGCCGCCTCGGGCGAACGCGTCTTCGTACGTGTTGTGCAGCGGGAACCAGCCGTTGACCCACAGGTCCATGTCGCCCTGGCCGACCGACTGGTAGAACGCGGGGTTGTCCAAGGTCGATACGCGTCGGATCCGGTAGCCCAGCTCCTCGAGCAGTTGCTTGTAAACCTCGGCCGAGAACCAGCCCGTATCCCATGTCGGGCGCGCCAGCTTGACCGTAACGTCGGCGCCCGGCTTTTCTTCCGCGGCCTGTGCAAGCGCGGGCGCTGCGATCAGGAGGGCCGCAGCGAAGGGGGCCGATAGGCCGGATACAAAACGTCGTTTCATGGTGACCCTTTCCGGTCGTCGTTCCGTCACCGCCGATCGTAGCCTGCATTGCGTGCCATGCGCGCTGGGCAAAAGACGGAATGTGTGACGATTTCGCGCCCTGGCCCGAGGGATTCCGGCGTCGGATCGGCCTCATGTCGGGGTGCGCTGGCCATCGGAACGTGCCCACGAAAAAGCCCGGCCGCCGGGGGACGGCCGGGCCGTGGCATGGATGGCATGACGCATCATCCGCAAAGGCCGCTGACGTATGTGGTCAGCTTTCCGCGGCGCGACGGGCGGAGCGCAGCCAGCGGTCCACGCGGTTACGGTTTTCCTCGATCCATTCGCTTGCGTGGCGCTGGATGTCGGTTTTGCTGTCCTCGCCGTCCTGCTGCATCTTCGCATTCTGCTCATAGATGTCGCCGATGGGGATCGATGCGACCTCCAGCAGACGGCGCACGGCCGGATTCTCGTTCAGGAATTCCGTGTTCGCCACGGGCCGGATGTCGTTGGCGGGCCAGCCCAGATTGCACGGGTCCTTCACGCAGCCCTCGAGGCCCTTGACCGTGGTCGCGTCGGCGAACTGTTCTTGCTCGGGCGGCAACTTGGTCTCGTTCACCGTGATCCAGACCACGTCCTCGCCCGGCCTCATCAGGCCCACGGTCCAGTTGGGTGTCCAGGTGTAGAAGAAGACGGACTGGCCGTTCTTGTAGCGGCCCAGGGCGTCGGCCATAGAGGCGGAATAGCTCGCCTTGATGGGCTCGACGTGGTCTTTGAGGCCATAGGCCTCGAGGTGGTAGCTGATCGTCACCTCGCAGCCCCAGCCCGGTGGGCACGCGACCATTTCGGCCTTTCCGTCCTCGTCGTGGTCGAAGCGTTTCTTGACCTCGTCGCGCTTGAAGTCCTCCAGGCTCGTGATGTTCAGCTCATTCGCGGTCTCTTTGTCCACGAGATAACCCTGGAGCGCGCCGCCCTTGGCGACGTAGCCGACCTTCTCACCGCCTTTCTGGAAGGCCTCTTCATAGGTGTTGTGCAGCGGGAACCAGCCGTTGACCCACAGGTCCATGTCACCCTGGCCGACGGATTGATAAAAGGCGGGATTGTCCAGCGTGGCTACGCGCCGGATTTCGTAGCCCAGTTCCTCCAGCATCTGCTTGTAGACCTCGGCCGGGAACCAGCCGGTGTCCCAGGTCGCGCGCGCCAGTTTGACCGTAACCCCTGCGCCCGGCTTCTCCTCAGCGGCCTGCGCCAGACCCGGCCCGGCGAGCAGGAGCGCCGCGGCAAACGGCAACGACAGGGATGATTTGAAACCCGTTTTCATGGTCAGCCTCCCGGTAATTGCGGCCCCGGTTTTACGGTACCGGAGAGCCGCGGGCGGCTGAGGTGCGCAAAAGACGGGGCGGGCACCTATTTCGCAGCACGCCTCCGGCCTTCCGTCGGGCCTTTCGCGCCCGCTTCGGGTTGAGGCGTTCATCCAGAGGGGCAACACACGAAGCCCCGGCCGTCCGCAGACGGCCGGGGCTTCTCAAACAGCGGGCGGAGCCCGCGACGCCAGAAGCGACGTTACTTCGCCGCCTCGCGCGCGGCCGCGAGCCACTGATCCACCTTGTCGCGGTTTTCCTCGATCCAGTCCTTGGCGTGTTGCTGGATGTCCTCTTGACTGTCCTCGCCGTCCTGCATCTTGGCGTTCTGGGCGTAGATGTCGCCGATCGGGATGCTCGCCTTCTTCAGCAGCGTGCGCACGGCGGGGTTGTTCTCGAGGAACTCGCTGTTCGCGACGGGGTCGATGTCGTTGGCGATCCAGCCGAGGTTGCACGGATCCTTCACGCAACCCTCAAGGCCGCTGACCGTGGTGTCCTCTTCCGTGAACTTGCCCTGCTGACTCGGCTTGAACTCGGTCCGGTCGACGGTGATCCAGACCACGTCCTTGCCGGGCTCGAGCAGGCCCACGGTCCAGTTCGGCGTCCAGGTGTAGAAGAAGATGGACTCGCCGTTCTTGTAGCGGCCCAGCGTATCCGCCATCGACGCCGAGTAGCTTGCCTTGATCGTGTCGACGTGCGACTTCAGGTCATAGGCCTCCATGTGGTGCGCGATGGTCGCCTCGCAGCCCCAGCCCGGCGGGCACGCCGTCATCTCGGCCTTGCCGTCGCCGTCATTGTCGAAGGCCTTCTTCACCTCGTCGCGCTTGAAGTCCTGGATCGAGGTGATGTTCAGTTCCTCGGCCGTCTTTTTGTCGACGAGGTAGCCCTGCAGCGCGCCGTTCTCCACGACGTGACCCACGCGCTCGGCACCCTGCGTGTAGGTGTCCTCGTAGGTGCTGTGCAGCGGGAACCAGCCGTTGACCCAGAGGTCCATGCTGCCGCCGGAGACGGCCTGATAGAATGCCGGCGCATCGAGCGAGGTCACGCGCGGCACCTCATAACCCAGCTCCTGCAGCATTTCCTTGTAGACCGCGGCGGGGAACCAACCGGTATCCCATGTCGCGCGAGCCATCCGGACCGTTTCGCCACCGCCGACGCTCTCGGCCGCAGCCGTCCCGGGCACCGCCATGAGCAGCGCGGCAACAGCGCCGGTCAGAGCCGTTTTCGTCCGGTCAAAATGCATAGCTGCACCTCCCTGATCGTTTGAATGTCGCTCTTGCGACGTGGTTTCTCCTATCGGCGAACACAACCCCGATGCAAGCCCTCTGTTCGTGGTGGTCCGCCGCAGTCGGGGCAAAACGGGCTCCGGGCAAGATGTGATCCCCGCGCAAATCGGGCGGCGTTGTCTACGACGATGCGGCGTGCGGGCTGCGGCCTGCCGGGCGAATCAGAAACGGATCATCCGGGTCGTGTTCGCGGTAGCGGCGCTTGGCGATTTCCGGCCGCTGCACCGCATAACAATAGACGCAGCCGTGCGGGCAGGTGTCGTAGGCCCCGATATCCTTGCTTTGTGCGCACTGGCAGCCCGGCCGGCCCCCCGTTGTCCGGGCGTGAATGGCGTAGCCGGCAACGCGCGACAGCCGTGCGGGGTCGATGCACGCGGCCGGGCGCAGGCGGGTGAACAGCGGATCGGGCAGGAGTTCGGGCTGGGCGCACAGCTTCGGCGCGAAGCCGTGGGTTTCGGCCGTGACGGCAAGGTCCTCGAGCAGTTCGGTCTTCTCGGCGGCCGGCGGGTCCCACCACGCGAAACCGTGTTCGCGCGCCGCGGCGTCGGTGTTGCGCTTGGTCTTTCTATAGATGGTGGCGACGGAGAACACGACCTCGTCGCACGTGCCTTCGAGCGCGGCCGCCAGGTCGGCGAAATTGCGCCGGTGCCAGTCGGGCGGGGTCAGGCTGGTGAAGAGCACCGGATCGTAGCGCCAGACCAGCGCGTCCGGCCCATAGGCGGCGGCGAGGTCGCGCATCTGGCCGATCGCGTGTTCGGGCCGGATCACCGAGGTTTCCAGGGCGCGCGGGTAGGCGGTGATGGTGTATTGGATCACGAAGGGAAAGCCGCGCGCATGGACGTCGGCCAGCGCCTCGCGGAACGGGTGCGCGTTCTTGGTCCAGAACAGGAAGCCGTCGCAGGCGGCCGGCGTGAGGTCGATGGTGTAGACCTGCCCACCATAGGGATTGACCATCTTGGCATACCCCGCGGCCAGCCGCCGCCGGAACCACGCCGGATAGAACGCGGGAATGTCGGTTTTGTAGCTGGCGGAGACGATCATGGCTGCGCTCGTCCCGCGTCAGCCGCGCTTGCGGAAGAACAGCATGATCGAGGTCCACTGCACCGACCCGTCGTTGAGCACGACATGGCGCCGGCTCGGTGGAGGTTTTGCGGCATGGGCACGCTGTCGATCATGTAGCGCGTCGGCACCGCGTCGAAGTCCGGTTCGTCCACCGGCTCCAGGCCGGCCGCCCGGGCGGGCGCCATGATGGCGCGGTCGATCTCCGCGCGGGTAAAGAATTCGGGGTGACTGTATTCTTCGCCCATCAGGAATTCGGTCGCGACCGCGACAACGGCGCCCGGCGCGGCAACGCGGGCCATTTCGCGCATGGCTTGCGCCGCCCGGTCGTGGCCGCCGAAATGCTCGATCCATGACAGGCCCCATAGAAGATTGAAGCTTTCAGACCCATAGGGCAAGTCCGTGCCGTCGGCGGTTTCGAAGGCAAGCCGGTCGGCCGCGATCGGCCGCTTACAAAACGCCTGCGCATTCTCCGGGACCTCGGGCGCGGCCTCGCGGCCGTGCCGGGCCGACCACTTGCGGTCGCCGTACAGATCCGTCGCGGTCACGTGGGCGATGCGGTCGGCCAGATAAAAGATCACGGGCTCGTGACCAGCGCCAAGCCGGCGGGCCCGAGCACATGGACATTGATCCGGTGAAGGCCCGCCCGGGCGAGACGGTGAAAAAGCGTTCGGATCACGGCGGAGACAGGTGCCAGTGCGGGTGCGCGGAATGCCTTGATCTGCGCCGGCTCAGCCGTTGTCGCGCTCCCGCCGCAGCTCCTCGCGCCGGGCCGCCTGATCGCGGTTCTGGCGGGCGCGCATGCGGCCCAGGAAGCGCAGGAAGAAGTAAAACCCCGCGGCCGTCAGGGCGAGCGTGAACCCGGCGTTCTTGATGGGCGGCTCGTTGAGCACGAGTTCGCCTACGATCGTCATGATCGTTCCGATCGCCACGGCGATGACCAGGATACCCAGAAGGCGGCGGATACCGGGCTCGACGGCGGCGCCGCGCCGCGTCTGCGTCCCCCCGTTGGGCGGGGTTTCGTCGGATTGCGTCATCGCGCGATTTCCCGGTTCGTGTCGGTGCGGCGCGACAGGGCCGCATGTTCCTTGCCATTATCGCGTGCCTGCGCGGGTGCGACAAGGCCGGCCGGCGCATCGGCGCGCACGCGCCAGCACCCTGACGCGGCGGTCGAATCACCGAACATCGGAGTCTTGATGGGGTCTCAACGGTGCTTATATGTCCCACCGAAACGTAACGGATTTTCTTTACCGTCCAACACAGGGGCCCTGGCGGCGCTTTCAAAGGCCGCTGGCCGGTCTGCTGAAAGGAGAAGTGGGGAATGAGCAAGGTTATCGGCATCGACCTCGGCACGACGAACTCGTGTGTCGCGGTCATGGAAGGCTCGCAGGGCAAGGTGATCGAGAACGCCGAGGGCGCGCGCACGACGCCGTCGATGGTGGCGTTCACCGATGAGGGCGAGCGCCTCGTGGGTCAGGCCGCCAAGCGGCAGGCGGTCACCAACCCGGAAAACACCCTTTATGCCATCAAGCGCCTGATCGGGCGGCGCTACGACGATCCGACGACGAAGAAAGACATCGAGCAGGTCCCCTACAAGATCGTCAAGGCGGACAACGGCGACGCCTGGGTCGAGGCGAACGACCAGAAGTACAGCCCGTCGCAGATCTCCGCGTTCGTCCTCCAGAAGATGAAGGAGACGGCCGAGGCCTACCTCGGCGAGACGGTGGAGAAGGCCGTCATCACGGTTCCCGCGTACTTTAACGACTCCCAGCGCCAGGCGACCAAGGACGCCGGCCGCATCGCGGGCCTCGAGGTCGAGCGCATCATCAACGAGCCGACAGCCGCGTCGCTTGCCTACGGTCTGGACAAAAAGAAGTCCGGCATGGTCGCGGTCTATGACCTCGGCGGCGGCACCTTCGACGTCTCCATCCTGGAGATCGGCGACGGCGTCTTCGAGGTGAAGTCGACCAACGGCGACACCTTCCTGGGCGGTGAGGACTTCGACCAGCGCATCATCGGCTACCTCGCCGACGAGTTCAAAAAGGAGCAGGGCATCGACCTGCGCCAGGACAAGCTGGCCCTGCAGCGCCTGAAGGAGGCCGCCGAGAAGGCGAAGATCGAACTCTCCGGTGCGCAGCAGACGGAAGTGAACCTTCCCTTCATCACGGCCGACCAGGCCGGGCCGAAGCACCTCAACATCAAGCTCACGCGGGCCAAGCTGGAGTCCCTCGTCGAGGATCTGGTCCAGCGCACCATCGATCCGTGCAAGCAGGCCCTCAAGGACGCCGAGATTTCCGCCAGCGAGATCGAGGACGTCATCCTCGTGGGCGGCATGACGCGCATGCCGAAGATCACCGAGCAGGTGAAGAACTTCTTCGGCAAGGAGCCGCACAAGGGCGTGAACCCGGACGAGGTGGTCTCCGTGGGTGCCGCCATTCAGGCCGGCGTGCTTCAGGGCGACGTCAAGGACGTCCTGCTGCTCGACGTCACGCCGCTGTCGCTGGGTATCGAGACCCTGGGCGGCGTGATGACGAAGCTCATCGAGCGCAACACCACAATCCCGACGAAGAAGTCGCAGACCTTCTCCACGGCGGAGGACAACCAGACGGCCGTTACCATCCGCGTCTTCCAGGGCGAGCGCGAGATGGCCGCGGACAACAAGATGCTCGGGCAGTTCGATCTGGTGGGCATCCCGCCGGCCCCGCGCGGCGTGCCGCAGATCGAGGTGACCTTCGACATCGACGCCAACGGCATCGTGAACGTCTCGGCCAAGGACAAGGCCACCGGCAAGGAGCAGGCGATCCGCATCCAGGCCTCCGGCGGGCTTTCCGAGGAGGACATCCAGCAGATGGTCAAGGACGCCGAGTCCCACGCCGAGGAGGACCGCAAGAAGCGCGAGCTGGTGGACGCCAAGAACCAGGCCGAGGCGCTCATCCACACCACCGAGAAGACGCTCAGTGAGGCCGGCGAGAACATCTCGGCCGAGGACAAGAAGTCGGTGGAGGAGGCCGTGGCCGCGCTGCGCACGGCCGTCGAGAACGAAGACCTGGAGGACATCAAGGCCAAGACCGAGGCGCTTAGCCAGGCGTCCTCCAAGCTCGGCGAAGCCATGTACAGGGCGCAGGAGCAGGGCGGCGCGGCCGGCGCCGCGGGCGACGACGGCCAGGCCGCCGGCGGCTCGCAGAGCAGCGCCGACGAGGGCGTCGTCGACGCCGACTTCGAGGAGGTCGACGAGAACCAGAAGCGCGGCGGTCAGTCCTCCTGACGGGCGCCGCCACGCGGGTTCAACGACGGGACGGGAGCACCCGCGGCGGCGCTCCCGTCCCTTGTGTTGTTGTATCCGTGACGCAACGCGACGGTCGGTCCAACGGCACACGGATGCGCTATGGCAAAAGATTATTACGAAATTCTCGGGGTCTCGAAGAGCGCCGGTAAGGACGAGATCAAGAAGGCCTACCGCCAGTTGGCCAAGCAGTATCACCCGGACCGGAACCCCGACGACGAAGAGGCCGAGCAGAAGTTCAAGGAAATCGGCGAGGCCTACGAGGTCCTGGGTGACGAGGAAAAGCGGGCGGCGTACGACCGTTTCGGGCACGCCGCGTTCGAGGGCGGCGCCGGTGGCGGCGGAGCCGGCTTCGGCGCCGGCGGCATGGGCGGTTTCGGCGGCTTCGCCGACATCTTCGACGAGATGTTCGGCGACATGATGGGCGGCCGGCGCCGCGGCGGTGCCCAGCGCGGCGCGGACCTGCGTTACGACATGGAAATCACCCTGGAGGAGGCGTTCACCGGCAAGGACACCACGATCCAGGTGCCCACCTCGGTGAACTGCAGCACCTGTCAGGGCAGCGGCGCCAAGCCGGGCACGTCGCCGAGCACCTGCGAGATGTGCGGCGGCGACGGGCGCATCCGCGCGCAGCAGGGCTTTTTCTCCATCGAACGCACGTGCCCGAACTGCGGCGGCGCGGGCAAGCAGATCGAGAATCCCTGTCCGACCTGCCACGGTACCGGTCGCGAGCAGCAGGAGCGTACGCTCCAGGTCAACATTCCCGCGGGCGTCGAGGACGGCACGCGCATCCGGCTCGCCGGCGAGGGCGAGGCGGGCTCGCGCGGCGCGCCGCCGGGCGACCTGTACATCTTCCTGGGCATCAAGCCGCACGACATCTTCCACCGCGAAGGCCCGAACATCCTGTGCAAGATGCCCGTGCCCATGAGCACGGCCGCCCTGGGCGGGCAGCTCGAGGTGCCCGTCATCGACGGCACCAAGGCGCGCATCAATATCCCGGAAGGGACGCAGAACGGGCAGCGCTTCCGGCTGCGCGGCAAGGGCATGAGCGTCCTGCGCCGTAAGGATCGCGGCGACATGTTCGTCGAGATCGAGGTGGAGGTGCCGCGCAACCTGACCAAGCGGCAGAAGGAGCTGCTGCGCGAGTTCGCCGGCGAAGGGGAGACGGACAAGCAGCACCACCCGCAGTCGGCCGGTTTCCTCTCGCGCATCAAGGAATTCTTCGAAGATCTGACCGAGTGACGGCGTCCGGCCTGCGCCGGGGGAGGCGGTGACCATGGCGGCATCCGGCGGCGCGGCCCAGACGCCCATGGCGCACGCGCCCGACCACGAGATCGACCGGCTGCTGGCGAGCTATCCCGACGCCCCGCGGCCGCTGATCGACCTGGCCACGGGCGCCAACCCCTGGCCGTATCCGGTGGAGGTGCCCGAGGCGGCGCGCAACCGTCCGCCCCTGGGCGCCGACACCGAAGCGGCGCGGGCCGCCCTGGCGGCCTATCTGGCCGTGGACGACCCGACCTGTCTGGCCCTCACGCCCGGAGCGGACGCGGCGATTGCGGCGCTGCCCCGGCTCTTCGCGCCCACGCGGGTTGCCGTTCTGACCCCTGGCTATGCCGCGCACGCGCCGGCGTGGCGGGCCGCCGGGCATGCCGTGGCCGAGCTTTCCGGGCCGGAAGCCGCGGAAAGCGACGCGCCCGTCCTGGTGGTCACCAACCCGGGCGACCGCGACGGCGCCGTGCTCCAGCCGGAGACGCTGCGCGATCTGGCCCGGGTGTGCCGGGCACGCGGCGGCCTGCTGGTGGTGGACGAGGCGTTCGCCGATCTCGCCCCCGAAATCAGCATCTCGGCGGAAGCACCGGGCCTGGGTGCGGTTGTGCTGCGCTCGTTGAGCAAGGGGTTCGGGCTGCCGGGCGTGCGCGCTGGCGCAGCCGTGGCACCGCCGGAACTTGCGGCCCGTCTCGCTGGGCGGATCGGATCATGGGCGCTGTCCGGGCCGGCGCTGGTGGCCATGGTCCAGGCCTGGGGCGATCCGACGTGGATGGGGGAGATGCGCGGCCACCTGGATACGGCGGCGCGCGAATTCGACGAATCCCTGCGCGGGCTGGGCATTGAGGTGCTGGGCGGTACGGCGCTGTACCGCCTCATCGACACGCCCATGGCGGTGCACGTGCAGGCGACGCTGGCCCGCCACGGCATTGCCGTGCGGGCTTTTGCCGGGGAACCGCGCCGGCTGCGCCTGGGCATCCCGGCGGACGCGGTTGCGCGCGAGCGCCTTCTCACGGCGCTGCGCGAAGCGTTTGCGGTGTGATCACGGTGCCCTTTCCGGCGTGCCCTTGAGCGTCATGGGCAGCCCCGCCGCCATGAAGACCACCCGCTCGGCCGCCGCCGCGACCGCCTGATTGAGCCGGCCGGCGGCGTCGCGGAATTCCCGGCCCATGGGCGTGCCCGGCACGATCCCGAGGCCCACTTCGTTGGCCACCAGCACCACGGTGCCCCGGCTTTCCGCCAGCGCCGCGCAGAGCTGTTCGCGCGCCGCGTCCAGGTCGTGCTCCGCCGCAAGCAGGTTCGAGGTCCACAACGTCAAGCAGTCCACCAGGACGCGCGCCGACGGGTCCGCGGCATGAGCCCGGAGCGCGCCCGCCAGCTCGGTCGGCGCCTCGATGGTGCGCCAGCCCGGGCCGCGGTCGGCCTGGTGCCGGGCGATGCGCTCGGCCATTTCGGCGTCCGTAACCGTGGCCGTGGCGATATAGATCCAGGGTTCCGGCCCGGCACGGACCAGGCGTTCCGCGTAACCGCTCTTGCCCGAGCGGGCGCCGCCCAGGACCAGCGTGCGGCGGGCATGCGGCAAAGATGACGGGGACATGGGCTCCAAGATCGTGTGGCAGGCCTTGGCGCAGGGTGGCGGGAATGCTAGCGCCGTCCGCGGCATGCGGCCACCCCGTCCTCCACGCGGAGATAGTCCGGCATGACGCAGACGCCCTCCCACGGCGGCGACCTGGGCTGGCTCGCCGACAGGTATCCGCACGCGCCGCGCCCCATCCTCGACCTCTCCACCGGCGTGAACCCGTGGCCCTACGCGGTTTCGGGCATCCCGGCCGCGGCCTGGACGCGCCTGCCCCAGACCGGCGACGTCGCCGACGCGCGCGCGGCCGTGGCCGAGGCGCTGGGCGTGGCGGATCCGGACGCGGTGGTGCTCGTGCCGGGTTCGGAGATGGCGATCCGGCGGCTGCCCGAGCTTTTTCCGCCGGGCGAGGCCGCCGTGCTGCGCCCGACCTACGCGACACATGCCGACGCCTGGGCGCGCGCCGGGCACACGGTGGCCCGTTTCGGCGCCGCGAGCCTGGGCGACTCCGATGCGCCGTATCGCGTTGTGACCAATCCCAATAACCCGGACGGCGGCGTGGTCGACGCACCGACGCTGCGCGCCTGGGCGCGCGCGTGCCTGGCGCGCGGTGGCCGCCTGGTCGTGGACGAAGCCTTCGCCGATCTCCAGCCGGACCATAGCCTCGCCGCCGAGGGGCCCGAGCTGGGCGCGGTGGTGCTGCGCTCCTTCGGCAAGACCTACGGCCTTCCGGGCTTGCGCGCGGGGGCGGTGGTCGCGCCGCCCGAACTCGCCGGGCGGCTGTGCGCGCACCTGGGCGCGTGGCCGCTGTCCGGGCCGGCGCTCGCGATCATGGCGCGGGCCTACCGCGACCCGGCGTGGCTGGCCGAGATGCGCGGACGGTGCGAGGCCGCCGCGGTGGCCCTGGACAGGGATCTGACGGCGGCGGGGCTGCATGTCCTGGGCGGGACGGCGCTGTTCCGGCTCGCCGGGGCGGCCGACGCCGCCAGCCTCCGGGAGACGCTCGCGCGCCACGGCATCGCCGTGCGCGGCTTTGCCGAGCACCCCACGTGGCTGCGCTTCGGCCTGCCGCCCGACGAGGCGGCCCGGGCACGGCTGCAAACCGCGCTACGCGCTGCGACCGGCGCTTGACGGCGCGCCATGCTGGTCCCCTGGCTCAGCGGCCACGCCGGCCCGGCCGCCGTGTGCGCGGTCCTGTTCCTCGCCTTCCTGGCCAATGTGCTGCTGGGCGATCCAGCCGTGCGCTTCCGGCGGATCCCGCATCCCACAGTGCTTGTGGGCCGGGCGATCGCCGCGGGCGACCGGCGCTTCAACCGGCCCACCGACAGCGCCCGGGTGCGCCGCTGGACGGGCGGCGCGCTGGCGCTCGCCGTGGTGCTGGGCAGCGGGGCCGTCGGCTGGGCGCTGACGCGCGTGCTGGCGTTTCCCGGCGGCGCGCTCGCGGAATCGGTCGTCGCCGCAACGCTGCTTTCGCACACCGGGCTTTTTGTGGCCGTGCGCCGCGTCGCGGATGCGTTGGCGCAGGGGCTGGAACCGGCGCAGCGGGCGGTGACGGCGCTGGTCAGCCGCGACCCGCGCATGCTGGACGCGCACGGCGTGGCACGGGCCGCGGCGGAAAGTGCGGCGGAGAACTTCGGTGACGGCGTGGTGGCGCCCGCGCTGTGGTACGTGGCGCTGGGGCTGCCCGGTTTGTTCGCTTACAAGGCCCTGAACACGCTTGATTCCATGATCGGCTATCGGACCGCGCGCCACCGCGACTTCGGCCGCGTTGCCGCCCGGCTGGATGACGCGGCGAATTGGCCCGGCGCGCGCCTGGCCGCGCTCTTGATCGTCGCGGGCGCGCTGGTCACGCCCGGCGCCCGGCCGGTGCGCGCGCTGGCCGTCGCCTGGACGCAGGCACACCGGCACCGCTCGGTCAACGCCGGCTGGCCGGAGGGCGCGCTGGCGGGCGCGCTGGATTTCCGCCTGGCCGGGCCGCGCAGCTACGCCGGTGCGGCCGTGGCGGACACCTGGATCGGCGACGGCCGCGGCGACCTCACGCCCGCCGATCTGCGCCGGGTGCTGCGCCTGTTCGCGGCGAGCACCGCGATGCTGACGGGCAGCCTCGGCGCAGCGGCGCTGGGTATGTGGTTGACCTAGCGTGCGATGCGATCCGGATGGATCGCTGAATCGCACGCGACCCTTTGAAGATCGGGCAAGATTCAGCGAGCAGGTCAACCAACCTGATCGCATCTTGCCCTAGACACTGAACCGGACGCTGCGCAGGCGGTTGATCGCCGCGGCCAGCTCGAAGCGCCGGGGCCGGGCGAGGTCGCCGCGCGGCGGGCCGGTGAGCGCGTCCAGGCCGTCGCTGTCCATCGCCGCCTCGAGCCGGTCGAGGACCTGCGTCAGCGTCTCGCCGCCCAGGCGTTCGTTGGTCAGCGACAGGATCGCCTCGGCGATGGCGCGGGTCTGGCTCTCGTCCAGGAGCTGCTCCACTCCGGCGAGGTCGATGGTTTCTTCGCCCATGCGGATGGTCTGGACGTCCCCGACCTTGACCTTGGGTGGCTTGTCGCCCTTACCGCTGATCCCGGTGGCGGTGAGCGTGCGGTCCCGCGGCCGGCCGAAGGTCTCGCCGCCCTCGGCCGTGCGGTCGGTCTGGTACTGCGCCACGATCTCGCGCGCCTGACCGGTCACGTCCTCCGGGCGGAAGGCGTGCATGGCGATCACCACGTCCGCCTTGTCCAGGTAGTCGCCGCTGCCGCCGATCACGAGCACGGTGGACACGCCCAGGTCGTCGTAGAGCTGGCGCACCTTGTCGATGAAGGGGGTGATGGGTTCGTTGTGCTTTGCGACCAGCGCCTGCATGCGCTTGTCGCGGATCATGAAGTTCGTCGCCGAGGTGTCCTCGTCCATCATCAGGGTGCTCGCGCCGGCTTCGAGCGCCTCGACGATGTTCGCCGCCTGCGAGGTGGAGCCGGAGGCGTTGGGGGTGGCGAAGCGGTCGGTGCGCGCGCCGCCGGGGAGGTCATTGATGAACGGCGAGATGTCCACGCTCTGCGCGCTGCGCCCGTCCTCGGCACGCACCTTCACCGCGGCCGGGTCGCTGACCACGAACTCGCGCCCGTCGCCCGGGATGTGGTTGTAGACACCGCGCTCGATGCCGTGGAGCAGCGTGGACTTGCCGTGATAGCCGCCGCCCACGATCAGGGTGACGCCGCGGCCCACGCCCAGTCCGGAAATCTCCCCGGCGTTGGGCCGGTCGAGGGTGACGCGCAGGCCCGCCGGGCTCTCGAACGGGATGGGGCCGTTGGTCATGGGCCGGTCGTCGACGCCGCTGCGCCGGGGCAGGATGGCGCCGTCCGCGACGAAGGCGACAAGGCCGCGCTCGGCGAGCTGGGCGCGCATGGCGTCGGCGTCCTCGACCGTCTCCACGTGGTCGCGGACCGAATCCTCGTCGGCGCTGGCCCAGCGCAGGGTGTCCTGGACCAGCGTGGGCACGTCCTTGCACAGCATTTCCTCGGCCGCGCGCCCGGCGATGCTGCGCCCCTGCGCGGGCAGGCCGGCGACGAAGCGGGCCTCCACGCTGCCGTCGCGGTGGAGCACCACGGCCGAGCGCTCCAGCACCTCCTGGCCGGGCGCGTCCATGGCGAGCAGGCCCGAAGAGCCGGAGCCGCGCGGCTTCGCCAGCGCCTTGGCGCGCGCGGCGAATTCCCGGGCGAGATAGTCGCGCAACGCCACGGACCGGCTCCCGGGTGTGCGCAGGTCCTCGGGAAAGCCGGCGGTGCGCGCGGGCACCAGCACGCGCAGACGCGAGGGCGAGCCGAAGGGGTCGCCCTGAACGTGGTCGATGCGCAGCTCGAAACCGTCGAAGCGGTAGCGGCCCTGGACGTCCTTGTAGGCCTTGTAGCCCTTGCCGTCGATGCGCCGCAGGGCGGCGGCGAGCTGCTGCCGGTCGGCGGGCTGCTTGGCGGTCATGCCGGACTCCTCGTCGTTCTCTCCGTCGTGCGTTGGCTTTCCGGGACCCAGATGCGCGGGAACTCGCTGCGCAGCTCGGGCGGATCGCGCCGGGCGAGGAAGGCCGCACCCAACGCGAGGCCCGCATAGCGTACGATGACATAGCCGCGCCCGGTGCAGGTGTTGAGTTGCGCCGGGGCAGGCACGATCGCCGCACGGCGCTGGTAGGCGTCGCGCTGGTCCCGGTCCAGCTCGATCACATGGCGTGTCGCCGCGTCGCCCAGAAGCATTGCCGCGGGCGTGGTAGGCTTGGGCCAGTGTCCTGCGCGCTTGATCAGCGGGATTCCGCTGGACTGCGGGCGTGGGTGTGGCCACGGCGCATGCCCGGCGTGCGTCGCGTGGATCTCGTCGCCGCGGGCGTGAAAGCGCAAGCCGGTGAACGCGTCCCCGGGCAGGCCGAAGTGCCGGCGCAGCGTGGCGAGATGATCGCCGATCCCGGCGTCCGGCCCGGCATTCGCCGGATCGGGGGCGACGCGTCGCTCGGCGTCCGGGTCGGGGCCGCCGGCGCGTTCCAGCACGGCGGCGAAGAAGCCGCCCGTGCCCGTGCGATGCGGCCACAGCCGCACCGCGTTCGCGACGTCGGGCCGGAAGGTGCGGCCCTGCCAGTGCGTCAGCCCGGCATCGGCGGCCAGACCCGGCAGGGCTACGGGGCGCACCGCGACGTCGTCGCGCTCGGCGAGCACGGCGTCCAGGACCGCCTCGTTCTCTTCCGGGGCGAGGCTGCAGGTGGCGTAGACCACCCGGCCGCCCGGCCGGACCAAACGCAGCGCCCGGCGCAACAGGGCGCGTTGCTGGCCCTGGAGCTTGTGCGCAAATTCCTTCGACTGCGCGACGAACGCGGCGCCCTGGGCGAACTGCGTGCCCTC
>CAJXKW010000050.1 GCA_913055855.1 uncultured Limimonas sp.
CCGCCGAGCCAATGAAAACGGTCGAACGAGCGGCCTCATACTTCGACAGGCTCAGTATGAGGCCTCATCTTGAGCTTGTCGAAAGATGAGGGCACTGGCACCGTTCATTGGCTCTTCGGTATAAGGTTTCCGCATAACCGCTGCGGTATGCTCAGCTGCCGATGCAGGAGACCATCATGTTTCGGATCTCGCCACAGCGTTTTCGAGCGTCTCGCGGACGTAGGCTTCTACCGAAATTCCACGCGTTTTGGCTCGCGCCTCAAGTGCTTCCAAGAGCTGTCGTGGCAGGTGCATCTGGACCGCCTCAGCTTCCCCTGAGAAGCTGAATCGTGTCTCCTGCAAGACGGAAAGATCGTAGGCTGTCAAATCAGCCTCGTCGACGAATCGCTCGGCTTCAGTATCCGACTGAAGCGCTGGAAGCGGTTCAAGGTTTTCTTTGCTGGCGCTCATAATGCCGGACCTCCTTGGCATGCATATAACGGGCGCTGATGGGGCGGATCAACCTGTCCCCGTCGGTGGCGGTCCGGATCGTGAAGGCCACGAACACATAGCGGCCCAGCACCGTGGTCCCGATCGCGATGAAGCGCGCCTCATCCTGGGAATGTGCCGGATCCGGAAAGATACCTGGCGCGCCCGACAAGACTTCCTCGATTTCGCCATGCGACACACCGTGCTTGCAGCATTTAGCCGAATTCGCGTCGTCCCAATCGAAGCCCGAGATACACGACATTGTCATCGCCGGCCTAGCTCTCTACGTCATTTGAGAAATCGCATTGCCGCGGTCGGGCCAATGTCGCCGCACCCGCTTGACCGCCGTGCGTTTGCCCGCCTAAATCCACGGCATGTTCTCGTTGAGCAAGCTCGTCGTCCTGCTGCTGATCATCGGCGGCGTGTGGTACGGCTTCAAGTATGCCGGCCGATTGCAGGACCGGCGTGCGGCGCGCGCGGCCGTACGTGCGGACCTGGACCGGCGCAAGCGCGCCAGCCGTCGGGCGGCGCCGGCCGATGCGGATGACGACACGGCCGATCCGGCCGCCGACATGACGCTTTGCCCCGCCTGCAAGGCGTACGTGCCCGCCCGTGGGGCAACGAATTGCGGCCGGCCCGACTGCCCCTTCTGATTCGCTTAGAACGCTGACCCGCGGCGCTGATCGGACGAATCGGGTTGCCCGGCAGCCACGCCCGGTCGCACCATGGTGCGAGCCGCCGGCGCGCGCCCAAGCCGCGTCCAGATGTGCCCCGCGCGCCGGCTTCGACAACGAGGGAGGCCGGGCATGACGGAGAACCGCCGCGCCGCGCCGCGCTGTGCCGTTCTGGTGGGTGCGTACACGAGCGGTAAGACCACGCTTCTCGAGGCCATGCTGCACACGGCCGGCGCCACCCGGCGCCCCGGCTCGGTGGAGCAGGGCACCGCGCTGGGCGATACCAGCCGCGAGGCGCGCGACCGCCACATGAGCGTGGAGCCCAATTTCGCCCACACGCGCTTCCTCGAGGATCCCTGGGCGATCATCGACTGCCCCGGCACGGTCGAACTCGCCTACGACAGCCGCTGCGCCCTCATGGCCGCGGACATGGCCGTGGTCTTGGCCGAAGCCGACCCGGACAAGGCGATCACCCTGGCGCCGCTGTTCAAGTTCCTGGATGACCACGCGATCCCGCACGTCCTGTTCATCAACAAGATGGACAAAGCGAACACGCCGGTACGCGAGGTGATGGCGGCGCTGCAGTCGGTCTCGTCGCGCCCGCTGGTGCTGCGCCAGGTGCCCATCCGGGAAAACGAGCGCGTCACCGGCTATGTCGATCTGGTCAGCGAACGCGCCTACCGCTACCGCGAGGGGGCGCCCTCGGACCTGGTGCAGATGCCCGAGACCGTCGCCGAGCGCGAGAGCGAAGCGCGCGAGGCCATGCTGGAATCGCTGGCCGACCTGGACGACAGCCTGCTGACCCAGCTCCTGGAGGACGTGGTGCCGCCGCCAGCGGAACTGTACAGCCGGCTCACCGAGGACGTTCGGCGCGACCTGGTGGTTCCGGTGATGCTGGGCTCGGCGCTGAACGACAACGGCGTGACCCGCCTGTGGAAGGCGCTGCGCCACGAAACGCCCGAACCCGGGGCCGCCGCGGAGCGCCTGGGCGCGCCCGCCGCCGCCGGTACGGCGGGGGAAAGCCTCATCGCTAGCGTGATCAAGACGCTGCACCTGCCCCAGGCGGGCAAGCTCTCGCTCGCGCGGATCTGGCAGGGCGCGCTCAAGGACGGCGCCCAGATCGCCGGCCAGCGCGCCGGGCTGTACCGGCTCCACGGCGCCGATCTGAGCAAGCTCACAAGCGCCGCAGCCGGCGAGCTGGTCGCCCTGGGCCGGGTGGAACCGCTGCGGACGGGCGACCTCATCGCCGGCGGGCAGCGCGTGGCGGAGCCCGCGATCGCCTGGCCGCAGCCGCCCGCGCCCGTCTACAGCCTCGCCCTGGAGCCGGAAAAGCGTGCCGACGAAGTCAAGCTGACCACCGCACTTGCCAAGCTTTCCGAGGAAGATCCCGCGCTGATCGGCGAGCACGAAACCACCACGGGCGAGCTGGTGTTGTCCGGGCAGGGCGAGCAGCACCTGGCGATCGCGTTGTCGCGCCTGAAGACGCGCTTCAACGTCGCCGCGCGGGCGCAGACGCCGGACACGGCCTACCGCGAGAGCATCCGCAAGGGCACGCGCAAGCATACCCGCTTCAAGCGCCAGACCGGCGGGCACGGACAGTTCGCCGACATCCAGATCGAGGTCGCGCCGCGTCCGCGCGGCAGTGGCTTCGCCTTCGACGACCGCATTGTCGGCGGTGCGGTGCCGCGCAGCTACATTCCGGCGGTGGAGGCCGGGGCGCAGGACGGCCTGCAGAGCGGGCCGCTGGGCTTTCCGGTGGTGGACGTCGCGGTGACGCTGGTGGACGGCCAGTATCACGCCGTCGATTCCAGCGAGCAGGCGTTCCGCATCGCCGGGCGCATGGCCATTGCCGAGGCCCTGCCCGAGTGCGAGCCGGTGCTCCTGGAGCCCGTGGACCACGTCACGATCAGCGTGCCGCAATCCATGACCAGCAAGGTGCACGGCCTGATCGCGGCGCGGCGGGGGCAGATCCTGGGCTTCCAGGGACGTGACGACTGGGACGGCTGGGACGCCGTTGAGGCCTATATCCCGGCGGCCGAACTGAGCGACATGATTCAGGAGCTGCGCTCGCTGACCATGGGTGTGGGCTTCTTCGAGCGCCGGCTGAGCCATCTCCAGGAGCTGACGGGCAAGCTCGCCGAGCGCGTCATGGCGCAACAGCCCTCGCAGACCGCCCCGGCGAACGGGCAGCGGTAGGGCGCCGGGCTCAGATCAGCGTTTTGTACATGACGTAGGCGGCGACGAAGCCGTGCCGCGGATGGCGGAACGCCCCGGGCAGGGTGCCCACGACGGCGAAACCCTCGGCCTGCCAGAGCCGGACGGCGGGCGCGTTCGTCGCAGCGACGAAATTGTACTGCATGGCGCGAAAGCCCCGCGCCACGGCTGCGGCTTGCGAATGCCGGCACATGGCCCGGGCGACGCCCTGATTGCGCGCGGCCTCCGCGACCGCATAGCCGCAGTTCGCGACGTGCGCCCCCGGTCCCTCGTGGTTGGGTTTCAGGAAGTAGGTGCCCAGGATGTGCCCGCCCTCGTCCGCAGCGACGCAGGTCGCCGTGGGCTTCGTCACCCAGGTCGCGTAGGCTTCGCCCTCGGCGATATCGGTGGCCACGCCGTAGGTTTCCCCGGCGCGGAAGATCGGCGCGAGGATGGCCCACACCGAGGCCCAGTCGGCATCCGTACACGGGCGGATCGCGAGCATGGGGCGGCGTGTAGCACAACACCCCCGGTATGGCGACCGGCCCTGGCGGGGTGCATCGCAGCGGCAAGGAACCGGGATCGCTGCCGCCGGTCATGCGGGGAGGGCGAAGCGTCGCACCTGTTTAGATGGATTCTAATCTCGGCTTGTGCGAAGGATCCGGCGTGCCCATGTCATGAGCGGTTGCGATGACCCTTGCGGCGCGCCGCGCTGCTGGGCCGGAACACCCGAGAAGGAAAGGAGAACGCATCAATGGCGGACACGAACACGAACATCTCGGCGGAGAACCGCAAGGCGCTGGCCGACGGGCTGTCGCGCGCGCTCGCGGATAGCTATACCCTGTACCTCAAGACGCACAATTTCCACTGGAACGTGGAGGGCCCAGGTTTCCAGGGGCTGCACAACCTTTTCGAAAAGCAGTATACGGATCTGGCCGAGGCGATCGACGACATCGCCGAGCGCATCCGGGCGCTGGGCCACTATGCCCCGGGCAGCTACACCGAGTTCGCTGAACTCGCGTCGGTGAAGGAGCAGACCCAGAAGCCGGACTCCAAGTCGATGCTGCGCGAACTTTCCGAGGATCAGGACACCGTCGTCGCGACCATGCGGAAGGTCATCAAGACCGCGCAGGAAGCCGACGATCCGGCGAGCGAGGACCTCATGGTCTCGCGCATCCAGGCGCACGAGAAGAATGCGTGGATGCTGCGGGCGCATTTGGCTTAACGCCGGTCTGCCCCGGCCGGGGTGAACGATGCGGGGGCGTGACGCAGGCGCCCCCGCGCCCCACTTCCCGTCTGGAGGCACGACAGTCGGAGGCACGGGGCATGTGGATCAAGCGCAAACGCGGCTGGGAGCTGCCCGAGCGGGCGGCGACGCCGGAACACGTCTTCCGCGACCGGCGGCGCTTCATGGCCGGGGCGGCGGCCGGCTCGCTCCTGGCCGTCAGCGGCGCGGGCGCGTTGTGGCCGCACAGGTCGCGTGCGCAAATGGGCCCGCCCGAGGGCGATCCCACGACCGGTCTTTACCCGGTGCCGCGCAACGACGCCTATGCGCTGTCGCGTCCGATCACCGAGGAAAAGCTCGCGGTCACCTACAACAATTATTACGAGTTCGGCTCGTCCAAGACGATTTGGCGCGATGCGCAGCGCCTGCCCATCCGCCCCTGGACGGTGACCCTGGACGGCCTCGTGGCGGACGAACGCGAGGTCGACATCGATCAGCTCATCAAGGCGATGCCGCTGGAGGAGCGCCTGTACCGCCACCGCTGTGTGGAGGCGTGGTCCATGGCGGTGCCCTGGTCGGGTTTCCCATTGAAGGCGCTGGTGGACTACGCCAAGCCGCTGTCCGATGCCAAGTACGTTCGCTTCGAGACCTTCGAGATGCCCGACGTGGCGCGCGGTCAGCGCGGCTCCTGGTATCCCTGGCCCTACGTCGAAGGCCTGACCATGGCCGAGGCGACCAACGAACTCGCCTTCATGGTGACGGGGATGTACGGCAAGCCGGTGCCCAAGCAGAACGGCTCGCCGCTGCGCCTCGCCGTGCCCTGGAAGTACGGCTTCAAGTCGGTCAAGGGCATCACGCGCATCAGCTTCGTCAAGGAGATGCCCAAGACCTTCTGGTGGGATGTGGCGGCCGACGAATACGGCTTCTGGGCCAACGTGAATCCCGAGGTCGATCACCCGCGCTGGAGCCAGGCGAGCGAACGCGTGATCGGCGAGGACCGGCGGATCCACACCCAGCCCTTCAACGGCTACGGCGAGCAGGTCGCGCACCTCTACGGCGAGAAGCTCAAACGGGAATACGGCGATCGCCTGTATCGGTAAGAAGCCGGGCGCTGGTCGCGCTGTCTGGTAACCGGGGTCGCCCTCGGGCAGCTCCGCTTGCGACGACCTGCCCGACGAAAGTAACGGCTTGATGCGCCGCTTGACTGTCGCTGGGCCCGAGCCGTTTGACCGCGTTCAAATCTCGTAATCGAGCACCGTGCGCGCTTCGCGCAGCGGGCGCACGATCTCGGTGGTTTCGGCGTAGGTCGGGTGCGCCTTGTAGGTCTCCAGATCGGCCCAGGTGTCGAAGGTCGCTTCCAGCACCACGTCCATTTCGCTGGACAGCGCGTCGCGCTTGCCGTTGCGGGCGACGCGGAAGTCGCGCACACCGGGGATCTCGCCCAGGCGCCGCAGGGCCGTCGCGATGGTCTCGATGTCGCCGGGGTCCTTGGCGCTGAACGCCACGATGTGTCGGATCATGGGGCCTTCCGTCGCTGTTGGGGCCGGGCCGGCTAGCTTTCCGGCTGCCGCCGGATAATGGTGCCCACGCCCCGGTCGGTGAAGGTCTCCAGAAGCAGGCAGTGGGGCACGCGTCCGTCCAGGATCACCGAGGCGTCCGCGCCGTCGTCCACCGCTTTCAAACAGGTCTGCACCTTGGGGATCATGCCGCCGGCGATGGTACCCTGATCGATCATGTCGCGCGTGGTCTCCGGCGAAAGCTCGGGGATCAGGTCGCCGTTCGCGTCGAGAACGCCGGTGACGTCGGTGAGCATCAGCAGCCGGGTCGCGCCCACTGCCGAGGCCACGGCGCCGGCAGCGGTGTCGGCGTTGATGTTGTAGGTCTCGCCGTTGGGGCCCACGCCGATCGGCGCCACGACCGGAATCATCCCGGCCTGCTCCAGCGACTCCAGGACCTGCGGATTGACGTAGCGCGGCTCGCCCACGAACCCAAGATCGAGGATGCGCTCGATGTTGGATTCCGGATCGCGCTTGGTCCGGCGCAGCTTGCTCGCCTCGATCAGGTTGGCGTCCTTGCCCGAGACGCCGATGGCCATGCCGCCCACCTGATTGATCGTGGAGACGATCTGTTTGTTGATGGTGCCGGCGAGCACCATCTCCACCACCTCGACCGTCTCCTTGTCCGTGATCCGAAGGCCCTCGACGAACTGGCTCTTCACCTTGAGCCGGTCGAGCATGTTGGCGATCTGCGGCCCGCCGCCGTGGACCACGATGGGGTTGATGCCCACCTGCTTCATCAGCGCGATGTCGCGGGCGAAAATCCCGGCCAGCTCGGCGTCGCCCATGGCGTGGCCGCCGTACTTCACCACGAAGGTCTTGCCCGCGTACTGGCGCATGAACGGCAGCGCCTCGGTGAGGGTGCGCGCCGTGCGCAGCCAGTGCTTGGTCTCCGAGATGTTCTTGTCGGTGCGTTGCGCCATGGCGAAAAGCCTCTTTGCCGCTCCGGGGGACGCGCTCAGTCGCTGGCGGCGAGGGTAGCAATCTCGGCACGCAGGTCGCCAAGGCCGATTCCCTTCCACACCGAGGTCCGGCGCACCTCGGGGTGGAGGGCGACGTGCTTGGGGCGCAGCTCGGCGATCGCCGATTCGACCTCGGCGCGCTGGCTCGCGCTGACCTTGTCCAGCTTGGTCAGCACGATCTGATAGGATACGGCTGCCTGATCGAGGTCGCGCATGATGCCGCGGTCGAGCTCCCTGATCCCGCGGCGCGCGTCCACGAGCACGCACACGCGACGCAGCGTGGGCCGGCCGCGCAGGTAGTCGCCGGTGAGTTGGGTCCAGCGCTTGATCTCGGTCTTGGGCGCCTTGGCATAGCCGTAACCGGGCAGGTCGACCAGCATCAGCCGCCGGCCCAGGTCGAAAAAGTTGAGCTGGCGCGTGCGCCCCGGCGTGTTCGAGGTGCGCGCGAGCGTCTTGCGCCCCGTCAGGGCGTTGACGAGGCTCGACTTGCCCACGTTGGAGCGGCCCGCGAAGGCGATCTCGGGCAGGCTGAACTCGGGAAGCTGGGCCATCTGCGCCACGCCGGCGACGAACCGGCAGTCCTGCGCGAACAGCCAGCGGCCGAACTCGCGATCCGGGCCGTCGTCCGCCGCGGCCGGCTGCAAAGGTGCGTCGTCGCTGGCCATGTTTCCGCGCTACGAAAGGTGGCCGGGGGGCGCTAGCGCTTGCGCCCCTTCTTGCCCTTGCCTTTGCCCTTGCTGCTCTTCGCCGCCGGGTTGCTGGAGCCGGATCGGGTGGAACCGGAACCTGCGCGCTGGCTGCCACCGCCCTGGCCGCGGCTGCCCTGGGCGTGGCCGCCCTGGGCGCCGGTACGGGACGTCTGCGCGGCCTCTGCCGCGGGCCGGGCGGTCTCGGCGGGCGATTCGGCCTCGCCGTCGGTGGCGGCGCGGGCCGCCGGTTCGGCGCTCTCGGTGGCCGCCGTGGCCGCCGCTTCGCCGGCCGGCGCCGTCGCCTCGGCGGTTTGTGGCGCGGTGGCCTCCGCGGCCGCACCGGCAGCCTCGGCGGGCTGGGCGCTGGTGCTCGCCGGCGCCGGCGCGCCATCGCCCTGACCATCGCCGCCGGTGCTGCTGCGCCCGCCACCGGTCTGGCCGCTGCCGCCGGTGCTGCCGCCGCCGGCGAAGGTCTTCTTGGCCTGCTCGAAAATCCCGGCGAGCCCCTCGCTCTTCGGCGTCTGCTCCGTCTCGCCCTGCTGCGTCTTGCCCTGCTGTGGCTTGGGCGGCGAGCCGATGCTTTGCTGCCCCGGCTTCTCGCCGGCGCGGCGCATGATGACGTACTGCTGCGCCGCCGTGAGCAGGTTGTTGGACGTCCAGTAGAGCACCAGACCGGCGGGGAACTGCGCCAGCAGGAAGGTGAACATCACGGGCAGGAACTTGAACAGCTTGGCCTGCGTCGGGTCGGCCGGCTGCGGGTTCAGCATCTGCTGGGCGTACATGGTGAAGCCCATGAAGATGGGCAGGATACCGATGTTGAGCACGTTGAGCGGGCCCAGCTCGGGCACCCCCCAGGGCATGATGCCGAACAGGTTGGTGATCGCCGTGGGGTCCTTCGCCGACAGGTCCTGGATCCAGCCGAAGAAGGGCGCGTGCCGCATCTCGATGGTGACGAGCAGCACCTTGTAGAGGGCGAAGAACACCGGAATCTGGATCAGGATGGGCAAACAGCCCGATGCGGGGTTGGCGCCCTCCTGCTTGTACAGCGCCATCATCTCCTGGTTCAGGCGCTGCTTGTCGTCGCCGAACTGCTCGCGCAACTGCTGCATCTGCGGCTGCAGCTTGCGCAGCTTCGCCATCGACCGGTACGACTTGTTGGCCAACGGGAAGAAGACGATCTTGATACAGATCACCAACATGATGATGGCCACGCCGAAGTTCCCGGTTAGCCCCTCGAAGAACTTCAGCACGTTGAACAGCGGCTTGTTCAGGAAGTAGAGCCAGCCGAAGTCGACCGCCTTGTCGAACATCGGCACGCCCAGGTCTTCCTTGTACCGGTCGAGGACGGCGACCTCCTTGGCACCTGCGAAGAGCCGGCTGGTCTGGCTAACCGTCGCGCCCGGCTCGATCCGCTTCGTGTCGTAAAGGATGTCCGTCTGGTATTTGTTCACGCCGCCGCTGTCGGTGTGGACGAAGCGCGCATCGACGTTGGCCTTCTGATCCGGGACGAGGCTGACCAGCCAGTATTTGTCCGTAATACCGATCCAGCCACCTTCGGACTCGGTGACGATCTTGCCCTCGTCGCGCAGGTCCGAGTAGCTGCGCTCGTCCAGCGTGCCCTGGAGCACGCCCAACGGACCCTCGTGAAGGATGTAGAAGCCCGAGGTCTCGGGGGTGCCGCGCCGCGAAATCAGCCCGTACGGCGCCAGCGACAGCGGCTCGGCGGATTCGTTGATCACCCGTTGAGTGACGGTGATCATATAATCTTCGTCGATGCGGTAGACGCGCTCGAACCGCACGCCCGACTCGTTGGTCCAGGTGAGCGTGAGATCCTGCTCGGGCGTGAGCTTGTCTCCCTGCGCGGTCCAGGTGGTATCCGGGCCGGGCAGGGCGACACCCGCGCCGGATACGCCGCTCCAGCCGAACGCGGCGTAGTACGCCTGACGCGAATCCTTGGGCGAGAGCAGGTGAATCTGCTCGCTCTCCCGGTCGAGTTCGCGGCGGTAGCGGCTCAGGGTGACGTCGTCGATACGCCCGCCGTTCAGGGCGATGGAGCCGCTGACCTTGGGGGTCTCGATCGGGATACGCCGGTCGGCGTTCTTCAGCACCTGCCCACGGTCCGGCACCTTGGCACGGCCCGCCTCGGTCGCGGGCATGCCGGCGCTGCCGTCGGCGGTGGGGGCACTGCCCGTGCCCGCTTCGCGCGATCCGGCGCCGTCCTGGACCGTGCTCTCCGTGGTCTGCTGCGGCTGCGACTCCTCCTGCGGGCCGTAGTACAGCAGCTCGAAGGTGAGCAGGATGGCGACCGAGAAAACGATCGCGAGCAGGAGGTTGCGCTGTTCCATCGCCCTATTTCGTCTCTTCCAGGTTCACGCCGCGGGCCGAGCCGGAGTCACCGTGCCTGCGTTCGGTGGGTGATCCGGCAGGGGGCACAGGGTCATAGCCCCAGCCACCCAGCGGATGGCACCGCGCGATCCGGCGGAGCGCGAGCCAGCTCCCGCGCATCGCGCCGTGCCGCTGCAGCGCGGTTAGCGCGTACGCGGAACACGTCGGCTCGTACCGGCATGTGCCGGGTGTCATCGCCGACACGGCTTGGTAGCTGTGGATAAGCCCCGACAGGATCGCGCGCAAGACCGCATCCACGGCACGCCAGGGGCTGCGATGCGCGCTCATGCGGAGGTCTCCGTGCCGCCCGCCGGCGCGTGGGAGCGGCGTTTGCCGCCGCGCCGGCGCTTGCCCGTCCCGTCGATCTGGGCGTTGACGTTGCGCACGGCCGTCTCGAGATCGGTGCGAAGATCCGCCGCAGGGCGGGTGGGCGTCTCGCGCCGGCCGATCAGGACGTAGTCCGTTTGCGGCCGGCCGGCCACGGGTAGCACCTCGCGCGCCAGCGCACGGAGGCGCCGGCGTGCCCGGTTGCGTTTGACGGCGTTGCCCACCTTGCGCGAGACGGTCAGGCCGACGCGGACCTGCGCATCCTCGTTCCCGCCGGCGGCCAGCGCCTCACCCGGTTGACGCGCGCGGGCCTGGACGATGACGCCCGGGGTGACCCACTTGCGCCGGGCCGAGGCCGTGCGCAGGAACTCGGCTCGCCGGGTCAGGCGCGCCAGCGGCGGCATGGCGCGGTGTCAGGCGCTGAGCTTCTTGCGCCCCTTGCGGCGCCGATTGTTGATGACGTTGCGGCCTCCGGCCGTCGCCATACGCTTGCGGAAGCCATGGCGGCGTTTGCGCACCAGGACGCTCGGTTGATACGGGCGTTTCACGGCGAAAACTCCGTTCTCGCGGTTTCGGTCAAAAGCGCTTGCGGCAGTGTGCGTGGGGTATAAGGGCGGGGCTTGCAGGTGTCAACGAGGCCCGCGCCGGTTCGCCGCTTCACGCGCGCGTTATGCAGGTGTGATTTGGCTCCCGGCGGGCGCGTTCGTACACGGGCCCTGGGTTTTGGCGTGTGCGGGGCGTCACAGCCAACGCGGGCGGCTGCTGCGTATATCCCGGGCAAGCCGTTCGATACCGGGAGACATGCCCCATGACCGAGCGTTTCACTAGCGCGGAGAACCGTACCACCATGGCCGAGACACCCAGGGCACGCCCCCTCCGCCGGAATCTGGTGCGCCGGATTCTGCCCCTGGCGGTGCTGGTCGCGGGTTTCGCCGCCTTCTTCGCCTTGGGCCTGGACCGCTACCTGAGCTTTCGCGCGCTTGCCGAAAACCACGACTGGCTCAAGCAGCAGGTCGCCGCAAACGCGGCGCTGACCGCGGCTGTCTACGTGGCCACCTATGCCCTGGTCGCCGCGTTCTCCATCCCCGGCGGCGCCATTCTGACCCTGCTGGGCGGCTTCCTGTTCGGCACCTGGCTGGGCGGCGCCTACGCCGTGACCGGTGCGACACTGGGGGCGGTGGCGGTCTTTCTGGCGGCCCGGACGGCCCTGGGCAATGCCCTGCGCGAGAAAGCGGGCTCGGCCGTGCGGCGGATGCAGGACGGGTTCAACGAGAACGCCCTGAACTATCTCTTCGTCCTGCGCCTGATTCCCATCTTTCCGTTCTGGCTGGTCAACCTCGTTCCCGCGTTCGTTGGGGTGCCGCTGCGCACCTACGTGATCGGGACCGTGTTCGGCATCATGCCGGGCGCCCTGGTCTACGCCAGCGTGGGCAACGGGCTGGGCGAGCTGCTCGCCATGGGGGAAAAGCCGAACCTTGGCATCATTTTCCGGCCCGATATCCTGGGCCCCATTCTCGGTTTGGCAGTGCTGGCGCTCCTGCCCGTGGCGTACAAGAAGTGGCGCGGCCGGGCGGCGGCGAAACAGAAACCATGATGCCGGGCATCCACCGGCTAGGACGGGTGATAGAGGGGGGCAAACGCGATGCGCGGCGAAACGACCAACGTGAAGGCGGATCTGTGCGTCATCGGGGCCGGCTCCGCCGGCCTCGCCGTCGCGGCCGGGGCACAGCAGATGGGCGCGCGCTGTGTGCTCGTGGAGCGCGGGAAGATGGGCGGCGACTGCCTGAACTACGGCTGCGTGCCCTCGAAGGCGCTGTTGGCCGCGGGCAAGGCGGCGCGGTTCCATCACCGGGCGAACGGCTACGGCGTTCATTACGCCGCGCCCGATGTGCCGTTCGACGAGGTGCATGCCCACGTCCACAACGTCATTGCCAGGATTGCGCCCAATGATTCCCAGGAGCGCTTCGAGGCGCTGGGCGTGCGCGTGCTGCGCGGCCAGGCGGCATTCACCGGCCCGCGCGAGCTGCAGGTGGCGGGCACGCGGGTGAAGGCGAAGCGCTTCGTCCTGGCCACGGGCTCCACGGCCGCAATCCCCCCCATCCCGGGGCTCGACGCGACGCCGTATCTGACCAACGAGACCGTCTTCGACCTGACCGAGCGGCCCGAGCACCTCATCGTCATCGGCGGCGGCCCCATCGGCACCGAGCTGGGCCAGGCTTTCGCCCACCTGGGAAGCCGGGTGTCCATCGTGGAGATGAGTCGCCTGCTGCCCGCCAGCGACGCCCAGGCGGCGGACTTGCTGCGTGCCCGCCTCAAGACCGAGGGCGTTGGCGTGCACGAAACCGCGCAGGTCACCCAGGTCGAGCGCGAGGGCAACGGCGTCGCGGTCACCCTCGACGGCGAGGCGGGAAGCACGCGGCTGACCGGTAGCCACCTCCTGGTCGCCGCGGGCCGACGGCCGATGCTCGACGGTCTGGGCCTGGACGCCGCCGGAATCCGGCACGACGCGGGGCGTCTGGTCGTGGACGATCGGCTGCGCACCACGAACAGGCGCGTTTTCGCCGCCGGCGACGTCGCCGGCGGGCCGCAGTTCACCCACGTGGCCGCGTATCACGCCAGTGTCGTCATCAAGAACGCCCTGTTCCGGATTCCGGCCAAGGCAGATCACAGCGCCGTGCCGGCGGTCACCTACACCAGCCCGGAAATCGCCTCGGTCGGCCTCACCTCGGCGCAGGCCAAGGACCGGTACGGCGACGGCGTGCAGGTGCTGACCTGGCCGTTTCACGAAAACGACCGGGCGCAGGCCGAGCGCGATACGGAAGGCTTCGTCCGGGCCGCGACCACCGCCAAGGGCAAGATCCTGGGCTGTACCATCGCGGGGGCGCACGCGGGCGAGCTGATCCAGCCGTGGGTCCTGGCCGTCCAGAACGGCCTGAAGATCGGCGCGCTGGCGCAGATGATCGCGCCCTATCCCACGCTGGGCGAGGCGTCCAAGCGGGCCGCCGGCGCGTTCTACACGCCCAAGCTCTTCGCCGCCCGCACGCGGCGGCTGGTGCGTGCGCTGCAGCTCCTGGGGTGAATCTCGGCCGCCGACGTCCTGTCCAAGGCACACCGGGTGCGACCCGTATCTTGAGCCTGTCGAAGGATGAGGCCTCAACGTCCTTGGCTTGGGGCTCGCCATTGCGTGCGACCTGATGCGTGCGCACGGTGGCGAGCTTGGCTTCGCGGCAGGCTCGGCCGAGCGCACGAAGTCCCGGCTCGACCTGCCCGCGCGGCCGGCAATGCCCGCCCGGGCGGGCGATTCACCGGCCGGTCACGCCATCGCGGGCGTAGCCGGCCGTTGACAGGCGGCGCGGCCGGGGGGCATGTGGCGGGAAACGATCAGCGCACCACGGGGGACGGGATGAAGGACACCATGGGCGGTTTGGAAAAGACGGCGATCAGCGCGGTCATCGGCGTTATCGGGCTGGTCGGTCTGTTTTTCGCCTCCAGGGCGCAGGACGGCGGCATCTATTACGGCGGGCTTCTCATCTTCATCATCGCCGTCGGCTACATTTTCTGGCAGATCAAGCGCGCCATGGACGAGGGCGACCGGCAATACAAGCAGAAGCTGCAACAGCACGGCCAGCACGGCGGAGACCAGTCCGGCGCTGCGTGACGCGTCTCAGTCCAGCGCCAGCGTGAGCGCCTTCAGGTAGCTCGTCTCGGGCAGCCAGGGGTGGACCGGGTGGTCCACGCCCGCGCCGGCGAAACGGAGCACGCGTCCCTCGCGCCGTGCGTCGGCGAGGCCGCGGCGGACCTGCTCGGCAAAGGTGTCGGGCCCGACGTGGTGCGAGCACGAGCACATCAGCAGGGTCCCGTTCCGGCGCACCAGCGGGGCGGCCAGCTTGGCGAGCTTGCGGTAGGCCTTCATGCCCTGCCAGACGTCCTTCCTACTCTTTACGAAGGCCGGCGGGTCCATGATGACGAGATCGTAGGCCTCGCCGTTCTGCGCCCGGCCGGGCAGGTCCGCGAAGATGTCCGCCTTGGCGAAGTGGCAGCGCTCGGCAACCCCGTTGCGCGCCGCCGCTGCCGCGGCTGCGTCCAGGGCGGGACGCGACCGGTCCAGCCCGACGACACGGCGCGCGCCGCCCATGGCCGCCTGCACGGCGAAGCCGCCGGTGAAGCAATAGCCGTCCAGCACCTCGGCGTCCGCGGCCAGGCGCGCCGCGAACGCGCGGTTGTCGCGCTGGTCGAAGAACCAGCCCGTCTTTTGCCCGTTCACCGGATCGATGTCGAAGACCGCGCCGTTTTCCGTTACCGTCAGGTCGGCGGGAACCGGCCCCTTGGCGACGCGGACCTCCTGGGGCAGGCGCTCCAGTTCGCGTGCCGGGGAGTCGTTGCGCAGCACCACCGCGGTCGGCGCGACCACGGCGTCCAGCGCGCTCAGAAGGACGTCCTGGAATGCCGCCATGCCGGCCGTGTTCACCTGTAGCACCACGACCTCGCCAAAGCGGTCGATGACCGTCCCGGGCAGGCCATCGCCCTCCGCGTGCGCCAGCCGGTAATACGGCGTCCCGATCAGTTTGTCGCGCACGGCGACCGCGCGGCGCAGGCGGTCGACGAAGAAATCGGTGTCGATCACCGCGTCCGGATCGGGCGAGAGCCGGCGCGCGCAGATCAGTGGATGCTTGTTGAAGAAATAGGCGCCCAGCGGCTTGCCCGTGTCCGTCTCCGCGCGCACCACCGTGCCCGGCGCGAGCGCCTTGGCCTCGGCGTTCATCTGCACATCGTTGGCGAACAGCCAGGGACTCTCGTACGCCCCGTGGCGCTTGCGGGCGGCGGGTTTCAGGCGGATCGTCGGGCGGCTTTCGGGTGTTGCGGTGTCGTTGGACATGGTGTCTCGGCTGTGCGGCGTGTCGGGCGGCCCGAGGGTATAGCCCGTTCACTTGCCCAGGACCATGCCCTCTCGCCGCGGATCGGCGCCGCCCGCGAGGGTACCGTCGGGGCGGATGGTGATGCCGTGCACGCCGCTGGTCATGCGGGCGCGTTCCACCGTATGCCCGCGGCGTTCGAGTTCACCCGCCAGGCCTGCCGCTGTGGTGGCCACGGTGTTGCGGTTGTACGGGGCGTGCCAGGGCTTTTCCAGGGTCGTCGGGCCGTTGCGGTTGGTCATGTTGGGCAGATTGATGGCCTGCTGCATGTCCAAGCCCCAGTCCAGCAGCCCGATGACGCGCAGCGCGGTGTAGCCGATGATCCGGCTGCCGCCGGGCGAGCCCAGGGCGTGCCGCGCGGCGCCCTCGGGGCCAAGGACGATCGTGGGCGCCATGGAGGAGCGCGGCCGCTTGCCCGGCTCGACACGGTTCGCCACGGGGCGCCCGTCGATGCGCGGGCGGAAGCTGAAGTCGGTGAGCTGGTTGTTCAGCATGAACCCGCGCACCATCAGGTGCGCGCCGAAGGCCTGCTCGACCGAGCTGGTCATGGCGACCACGTTGCCTTGGGTATCGACGATGCTGAAGTGCGTGGTCGAGCGGCCGCCTGCGCTCTGGCGGTGGGCGGCCTGCCGGCCGGTCAGGCCGGGCTCGGCCCTGCCCAGGCTCGTGTCGGGGTCGATCCGGCGAGCGCGCTGGCGCAGGTACGCGGGATCGAGCAGGCCGGCGAGGGGAACTTGGGCGAAATCCGGATCGGCCAGGAAGCGGTTGCGGTCGGCGAAGGCAAGGCGGCTCGCCTCGGCGATTCGGTGGACGGCGCGGGGCGACATCGGTTCCGTGGCGCGCATGTCGAATCGGGAGAGGATGCCCAGAATCTGCGCCACCGTGGCGCCGCCGCTGGTGGGTGGCGGCATGCCGCAGACACGGTGCTCGCGATAGGGCACACAGACAGGCTCGCGCTGTTTCGCCGCATAGTCTGACAAATCGTCGCGCGTCATTTTGCCCGGGTTCGAGGGGTGCCGGCGCACCGTGCGCGCGATGTCGCCGGCGATGGGGCCCTCGTAGAACGCCGCCGCGCCCCGGCGCGCGACCGTCTGGAGCGTGTCCGCGAGCGCCGGGTTGGTCAGGCGGTGGCCGACCGGAAGCGGCTCGCCCGATTCGGTGAAGAAATGCTCGCGCGCAGCCGGATCCGCGCGCAGCGCCGCGTCGCCCTTGATGAGCCTGTGCAGGCGCGGCGTCACGCGAAAGCCGTCGCGGGCGCGGTCGATGGCCGGGCGGAACAACGCGCGCCAAGGCGTACGGCCGTGCGCGTCGTGGGCGCGCTCGAGCATGCGGAGCACGCCGGGCACACCCACGGCACGGCCGCCGCCGACGGCCTCCCGGAAGCCCATGGGGCTGCCGTCCGGCTTGAGGAAAAGCTCGGGTGTCACCGCGGCCGGGGCGGTCTCGCGCCCGTCGTACGCCCGGACCTCGCCCGTGTCGGCGGCGTAGTGGAGCATGAAAGCGCCGCCGCCGATACCGCTGGACTGCGGCTCCACCAGTGTAAGCGCGGCCTGCACGGCCACTGCCGCGTCCACGGCGCTGCCCCCGTCGGCGAGGATGCGCTCCCCGATGCGCGCGGCGACGGGGTGGGCCGCGCTGACCATGTACGTCTCGGCCGTACGGGCGTCGGTGCGGAAGCTGGGCGGTGCGGGCGCGTCCGATTCGGGAAGGTCGGGCGCTCCGGGTGCCGGCGGGGTTGGGGTCTGGCTGCAGCCTGCGGCGAAGAAGGTGAGGGCGAAGAGGGCGCGCCGGGGGATCAGCCGGGCGCGGGCAGCGGCTTGCATAGCTGGAAGCTCTCCAGGCGGTGACCGAAGGCGCGCAGCCGTTCGATGATGTCCTGGCAGCGCGCGTTTTCGCTACAGGTCACCGCAGTATGGACGGCGTGGCAACCCAGGCAGCGCGCGATGCGCTCCATGCCGTCCGCGAGTTCCGCCGTCACGGTCGTCGGGGAGATGATGTCCAGGGCCACGAAGTGGTCGACGAATAGCGTCGTCCCGTGCTGCGGCGCCGTGCCCACCCGATACGCGAACAGGCCCAGGATAACGCCGGAGTCATCCTGAACGGTGGCGATACCGGAGCGTGCGCAGTCGCCCCCCTGTGCCGGGAACCGGCGGGCGTAGGCGCGCCATGCCTCCAGCGACACGTCCGGCCGGATCGCCTGGACCAGCGGATACGCCTGGGCGATTTGTCGGCGCTCGAGCGGAAGCAGCCGGAGTTCGCGCATGGAAGACATCCCTGTCGGACACGCACACCAACTCGGACTTATGCCAACCTGTCGCAGGTGGAGCCTTGACGTGCGTCAATCAGGTTGGACATTCGCTGTCCAGCTTGGTTGAATGCGCGCGGTATGACGCGCATACTCGTTCTATCTGGGGAGCGAGCAAAAATCGGAACGATCTAGGCGGATGGCCTCCTTCGATGTGGACAAGATCGCACCCGCGACGGAGCCGGCCCGGGCCCTCGCGGGTGAACACGAGCCCTGCCAGGGCTGCACCGTCCGCCACCTCACGGTGTGCGCGCCGCTGGCGGATGAGGAACTCCACGAGATCTCGCAGATCGCCCAGACCGTGGAGCTGTCCCCGGGGGATCCGCTTTTCGACGAGGGCGAGCCGGCACGCCACGTGTTCAACGTCACCGCCGGTACCCTGCGCGTCTATAAGCTTCTCGCCGACGGCCGGCGGCAGGTGATCGGCTTTCTCTTCGCCGGCGACTTCGTGGGGCTCGCCAACAACGAGACCTACGCGTACAGCGCGGATGCGGTGACGCATGCGGCGCTCTGCCGCTTTCCGCGCACGCGCCTGGAGAACCTGCTCGGCCGCTATCCCAAATTGCAGACGCGCATGCTCAGCGTGGCGAGCCACGAACTTGCCGTGGCGCAGGAGCAGATGCTCGTCCTCGGGCGCAAAACGGCGAAGGAAAAGATCGCCACCTTCCTGCACACCCTGTCGCGCCGCGCCGAGGCGCGGGGACAGAACGGCAACCCCGTGCATGTGCCCATGAGCCGCACCGACATCGGCGACTATCTGGGCCTGACCACCGAGACCGTGAGCCGCACTTTCACGCAGCTGCGCACGCGCGGGTATATCGCCCTGCGCAGCGGGGGCAAAGTGGAGATCACAGCGCCCGAGAGTTTGCGTGAGATCGCCGAGGGTTTGTAAGCGGCCAGGCCGTTTATTGCAGTGCGGTAAGCTGGCGTGTACAACCGCCGCCAGCGGAAACGATGCCGTCCAGAGCGGATCTGCCGACCATGAGCGGGACCGACCGGCTGCGCCGGCTGACGGCGCGTGACATTGCAGCGCGAAAAGGCGCCACGCCCATCGTGTGCCTTACCGCCTATACGGCGCCGATGGCACGCGCCCTGGATCCGCATGTCGATCTCATGCTGGTGGGGGACTCCGTCGGGATGGTCCTCTACGGCATGGAAACCACGCTGGGCGTGACCCTGGACATGATGACCGCCCACGGTGCGGCCGTGGCGCGCGGCTCGCAGCGCGCGTGCGTGGTGGTGGACCTGCCCTTCGGCAGCTATCAGGAGTCGCCCCGCCAGGCCTTCGCCGCGTCGGCGCAGGTGCTGCGCGAGACGGGCTGCCACGCGGTCAAGCTCGAGGGTGGGGCCGAAATGGCGGACACGATCGGGTTTCTCACCGCCCGCGGGGTTCCGGTACTCGCCCATGTGGGCCTCACGCCGCAGTCGGTGCAGGTCATGGGCGGTTACCGCACGCAGGGTCGCGAGTCCGGCGAGGTTGAGCGGATCCGCGAGGATGCCCGCGCGGTCGCCGACGCCGGGGCGTTCGCCGTGGTCATCGAGGGTGTGGTGGAGCGGGTGGCCAAGCAGGTGACCCGCGATATCGGGGTGCCCACGATCGGGATCGGCGCCTCCGCCGCGTGCGACGGCCAGATCCTGGTCACCGAGGACATGCTGGCATTCCCGGGCAGCCGGAAACCCAAGTTCGTCAAGCGCTACGCCGATCTTTCGGGCGAGATCGACGCGGCCGTGCGCGGCTATGCCGAGGATGTGCGCGCACGTCGTTTCCCTGATACCGCGCACGTCTTCGACCCGGATCCGGAGGGCGGTGCCGAATGACGGCCGCCGGCCCGCCGGTCACCGTGCGCACGGTCGCCGAGCTGCGCGCGGCGCTGCAGGAACGCCGGCGCACGCATGGCGGACGCGTGGGGCTGGTGCCCACGATGGGGGCGCTGCACGCCGGACACCTGGCGCTGGTGGAGCGCGCGCGGGCCACTTGCGATCACGTCGTGGCCAGCGTCTTCGTCAATCCCAAACAGTTCGACCGCCCGGACGACCTGGAATGCTATCCGCGCGACGAGTCGGGGGATGCGCGTGCCCTCGGGCGGGCCGGCTGCGACATGCTCTATGCCCCGCCGCAGGACGCCATGTACCCGGCGGGTTTCGCCACCAGCGTGCGCGTGGGCGGCGTCACTGACGCGCTCGAGGGCACCCACCGGCCCGGGCACTTCGAGGGCGTGGCCACGGTGGTGACGAAGCTGCTGCTGCAGGCGCTGCCCGACGTGGCGTTCTTCGGCGAGAAGGATTACCAGCAGCTTTTGACGATCCGGCGGCTGGCGGCGGACCTGGACATTCCCGTGGCCATTGAGGGCGTACCGACGGTGCGCGAGGCAGATGGGCTCGCGTTGTCCTCGCGCAATGCGAACCTAACGGTCCAGCAGCGCCGTATCGCGCCGGCGCTGGCCGAGACCCTGCGCGCCACGGCGCGCCGGTTGGCCGAGGATGGTGCGCCAGCCGACGCGCTGCTCGCGGAGGGGCGCGCCGCGCTTTTGCGAAGCGGCTTCGACTCGGTGGACTACATCGCCCTGTGCGATGCGGCCAGCCTGGCGCCGTTGGATGCAGCCGACCGGCCGGCGCGCCTCCTGGCGGCGGCGTGGCTGGGCCCGACGCGGCTCATCGACAACGTTGCCGTGTGACCGGCACCGGGGTCGGCAGGGGCGGCTATCCGGTCGCGTCCCAGGGCAACACGATCCAGGTGTCCGGGCTTACGGCCGCGACCAAGCTCGCCACGACTGCTCGCGCATGCGCGGCCTGCCATGTGGCTTGCCGTCAAACGGCCTCGTCGGCAGCATCTTCCAGATAGACCGCGTCGATCCGCCATCCACCGTCGTCCTGTTTCGCCATGAGATAGACGGCGATCACCGCGCGGCCCTCGGGCCCGACCAGGAAAACGTGCTGCGCCATGCGGCTGCCGGCCTGCGCGAGGCTGCGGAACTCGACGGCCTGCGGCCGGTAGACCGGGCGATAGCCCTCCCGGACCATACGCATGAAGGCTGCCGGGTCGCCGAACTTTTGCTGGATGGTCGGCGACGCATGGGCGAAGGCTGCCCGGGCGTCGTCGCGCCGGAACGCGTCGAGCTGCTGCTCGATGACGTTGCGGATGGCCGCTTCCCGGTCCCCGGCTGCACCCGCCGCGGCGGGCGCGATCACCACGAGAGCGAGGACGAGGGCGGTGAGAATCCTGGGGATGCGGGACATGCGACACCTCCGGGGCACGTGCGGGCCGAATAGACCAGTATCCCGGTCTACGCGTCCCGGCCCGCGGCGGATCCCCGGCTGGCGTTTTGTCTCTGCTGCGCGATATCAGCGCACGTAGATCTGGACCTGGTTGCTATCCACATTGGAGCTGGTGGTTGCGGACAGGCGCACGCGGTTGGGCGGCAGGCCCATTTCGTTCAGCGAGCGCAGCACACGCTCGGCATACCGGCGCACCTTCGCGCGGTTGAGTGAACTCTGCGCCTGCTGGTCGCTTTGCGGTGCCACAGCGACGACGTCGAACGCGGCTTGCGGCCGCCGGTCCAACGCGCGGCTGACGGCGTTGTAGAGCGGCTGCTCGTAGTTCACGTCCTTTCGGTCGAAGCGGATAACCACCAGGGGCTGCTGGCTGCCCACCTTCGACGCCGGGTCGCCCTGCGCGGGTTCGGGTGGCTGGGGCGAGCCGTAGGCCTGATTCGCAAGGCTGCGGCCGTAGAACTCGCCGTTCTTCACGGCCAGCGAGAGCGTGGAAAGGTTGGAGCGTTCGCGCTGCAGGTAATCGTTCTGGCGTGCGACGTCCTCGGACAGCTCGTTGAGGAGGCGGTCGATCAGCACGACCGTCCGATTCGTCGAGTCCTCCAGGATCTTGAGCTGTTCGTGATCCTTCTCGATGGCCCCGGAAAGGCTGTACGAGGCCTCCACCGAATCGAGCAGATACGCGGCGAGGGCAGAGGTGGATGAGGCCCGGTTGGCGAGTTCGTTCATCTGGCTGACGACCCGGTCGACCTTTGTCAGGTCGGCCTGGGCGTTGTTCCACATCCGGACGAGTTCGGGGTTTCCGGGCGTCGTGCCCACCTGCAGCCGGGTATTAATATTCGCAACGCGCTGGTGATAGTTACGCGCCGACTCGATGGTCTGCTGGCGCAGGTTCTGTAGGGTCTTGTTGTACTGGGCGATGTTTTGCTGGAGCTTGACGAGATCCTGGCGAAGCTCCCCGACCTTCTTGCCCACGAAGGTGTCGGAGGTGTTGAACTGCGGGATGTCCTGCGGTTCGAAGATGGTGGTACCGAGCGCCGGGATGCCCGCGCGGCTGCCGCCCAGGCTGGCGCTGGTGCCGCCGCCGGTCGCGGCCGCGGCCGTGGCGGTGCCGGCGCGGCTTTCTGAGGCTTGCGCCGTGTCGCCGCTGCCGTCGCTTGGCTGCTCGGTTCCGTCCTCGGCGCCGGCGGAGCCCGGCTGGCCGGTGCCGAAACCGCATCCCCCCAAAACAATCGCGGCAGCAACCGCCGCCGTCCAAGGTCGTCTCTGCATACACATCTCGCCGTTTGCAGCGTCGTTCTCGTTAAAGGCGACCGATGTTCATCACGTTATTGCGCAAATCCGCGTTTAGCCCGCCCCCCGGACTAACCGCGGGTGATCCTACTGGATGGGAGTCCCACGAACAAGCCGGTTGTCCTCGCGTCCGCCGGTACCCCCTTGCATGGCGTGCTACACGACCAACATCGGGTCGTGCAAACAAAGGCTCTTGAAACGCCGTCGTCACTTCCATATGGTCCGCCTCGCCGCGGACGGGGCGGGCTTCGAAAACGGCCCGCCGGCGCTCGGCGGTAAATTTCACGCGCCGCATCGTTTCGCGGTTCGCCGGCCTGCCCGCCGGTAGCTCAATGGATAGAGCGTCTGACTACGGATCAGAAGGTTGGGGGTTCGAGTCCTCCCCGGCGGGCCATCTAGTTCCTTGCACCAGCGGAATACGGGTCAAGAGTGGGCCACCCGTCGCCCGTGGGTCATGGTGTGCCGTATCGGCTCGGGCGTTGCCGCGCAGGGTATAAGCGCGGGAATACCTCGACCTAGATCCGGCGATCAGGTGGCCCAAACGGATCGCATTGCACGCTAGCCGTCGGAGCCGGGAATGGACGCCATGAGGCGGTCCGCAACCGTGCGTTCGCGCAGCCGCGTGGCGGCCGTAAGCAACAGGAGCAACGCGGCGGGCAGTGCCAGGGCGGGGGAAATCGCCGCGGTCAGCAGCGTCCAGGCGGCCCCGTGGCGCCCTTCCTGAAGATGCAAAAAGCGGTCTGAAGCGCGCTTGATGTCGGGAAGCCGGGCGCGGCACCGATACCGGTCGGCCTCGCTCGCTTCGGTGTCCTCCGCAATCGTCACCACGGGTTCGTCGACGAAGGCTTCGTAGAAACCACGCGCGGCGCACATCAGGGCAATGGGCAGCGTCACGGCCGTCAGCACCGGCGACGTGGGAACGGCGAGCGCCACGGCGGCGGCGCTCGCCACGCCGATGGCAACAAGATCGTGAAGCTCGTCCGTCCCGGGAGTCACGGCGCACATCCCGTTTTTCATGCGCTCGCCGTGGATATTTGGCGGGCCGCACAGGGGATCAAGAGAGCTCCGGGTAACGCAGAAGCGCTGTGCGGATATGTCGCGCTATGGGTATTTTCCCCAATATGCCGGGGAATGCCGCGATAAAGCCGTGCTGGCAGGACGGTCGGCTGCTTGAATTCTCAATGGAATTTTGATTATTCCCGCCAAATCGAAAGAGCGGCCGAAAAGCGAACATCATCATGCCGAAAGCGCCGCTGCCGGAGAACGACGGGCAGCGTGTGGCCGTCCTGCACGAATACGGCATCGCGCCGGGCGCCGTTGACACGGTGCTGGACAGCATCGCGCGGGCGGCCGCGCATGCGCTACGCGTGCCCATGGGGACGGTCACGCTGGTGGACCGGCACGTCCAGAGCCTGCCGGGCGCGCACGGCTGGCGCCACGGCCGCACGACGACGCACGAGGCCGCATTCTGCGGCTATACCATTCTGGACGATGACGTCCTGGAGGTGACGGACACCCACGCCGATCCGCGTTTCCTGGACAACCCGCTCGTCACGAATGCGCCGCACCTGCGCTTCTACGCAGGCGCGCCGCTGATCACGCCGGAGGGGTATCGCGTGGGCGCCGTGTGCGGTCTGCACAC
>CAJXKW010000051.1 GCA_913055855.1 uncultured Limimonas sp.
AATGTCCGCCAGCGGCGCCCGCCGCCGTGTGAAAACGGCTTCTAGACCCACCCACACCCCCATGTCAACAGGATTGCGCACGGATGAATGATCGGTGACGGGCCGGCCGGCCGGCACGCCCGCTCCGCGGGCCCACAGCGGTGCGCTCGGGAAGCCCGCGATCCGATTGATACGAGGTGCGCGCGATCACGCGCGCGGGCGCCCGAGTTATGTCTGGCATCCACCGGAGGAGCTCACAGCGCACACCAAGAGTGTCCGCCAAACCCCGGAATTTCGGCAATTCCGGGCGCCCGCGCGCCTTGACACCCCCACACGGCTCCCGCATCGTTTTAACGTCCGAGTGCGTGGGGCTCGCCGTGGCGGGTCTGCGGTCCCGGACGCCGACTCGCGAAACTTTGGGGGAATCCACGTGTCGAAACGCATGCCGCGCGTCGCCCGCGGTTCGGGCCTGATTCGCACCACGCTCGCCGCAGCCGGCACGGTCACCATGGCCACCGCGGGCTGGCTGACCATCGTCGACGGCCGAGTCGACGTCAGCGACGGCTCGGCGGAAGCTGCACCGGGGCATCCCGGCACGGCCGACACGGAATCGGCGCAGGGCGTGGCGGACGCGCGGCCGGCACCGGCAGACCGCGCCAATCACGGCCGCCAGACCGCGAAGGCCGACGCCACAGGCGGCAAGGGCGAATCCAGCGCTCCCGCCGAGCGGCGTGTCCTCGAGGTCGAACGGGGCGACACCCTCATCACCCTTCTGCAGGAGGCCGGGCTGTCCGGCGGCGAGGCGTTCCGCGCGGTATCGGAACTCGAGTCGGTCTACACCCCCAGCAAGCTGCGCCCCGGCCAGGAGATTCGCATCGCTCTCGCGACGCCGGCCGGATCGGATTCGGCGGGCGCCGCACCGAAGCTCGATTCGCTGCGCCTGCGGGCATCCGCGGAGCGCGATGTGACCCTGGCGCGCGGTGCCGATGGGGATTTCACCGCTCAAACCGTCCGGCGCGAGCTGACCCGGACGGTGGCGCGGGCGCGCGGGACCATCGAATCGAGCCTGATGCGCGCCGCCGGGCGCACGGACGTGCCCATGAAGCCGCTCCTCAAGGTGATTCGCGGCTTCAGCTACGCCGTCGATTTCCAGCGTGACCTCCGCCGCGGCAACGGATTCGAAGTGGTTTACGAGCGCTTCCGCGATCCCGAGGGCAAGATCGCCAAGGTCGGGGACCTGCTGTATGCCGCCCTGGAAACGCGCGGTGACCGGCTGGAAATGTACCGCTTCGAACGCGCCAACGGCGACGTGGACTACTTCAACGCCAAGGGCGAATCGGTGCGCCGGCTGCTCATGCGCACACCCATCAATGGCGCGCGGCTATCCTCGGGCTACGGCATGCGCGAGCATCCCATCCTGGGCTATTCGAAGATGCACGAGGGCGTCGACTTCGCCGCACCCCAGGGCACGCCCATCTTTGCGGCGGGCAACGGGCGCATCGAGCACGCCGGCTGGAACGGCGGCTACGGCCGATTCGTGCGAATCGACCACAGCAAGGGCTTCAGCACGGCCTACGGCCACATGGCCCGGCTCGCCAACGGAATCCAGCCGGGCACGCACGTCAGCCAGGGCGACGTCATCGGCTACGTGGGCTCCACGGGGCGCTCCACGGGCCCCCACCTGCACTACGAGATCCGCAAGCACGGCGAGCCGGTGAATCCGCGCAATCTGGACCTGCCCACGGGCTACGAACTCACGGGCGACGCGTTGGCTCGCTTCAAGACGGTCAAGGCGCGCATCGATGCCCGGCGCAAAGGCGACGCCGAGACCCGGGTGGCCGAAGCCGGCTGCTCCGCGAGCGACGGCGAAGGGTGTTGAGTCGGCGCACGCGGTAGCGGCATTGTGCCGCCGTCACGCGCGATGGGAAGCGGATCGGTCGCCCATGTTAACACGTAGGCAATATCGGCAGACCGACGTCCTCGTCATCACCACGACCGCGGCGTTGCTGATCGCCCTCGCCCTCGCCGAGATCCCCGCAACACGCCTGGGGAATGTTTTGGTTGCGGTTCCCTGGTTCGGTTTCGTCGGCGCCGTGGTAACGCTCATCGGTACACAGATGTTCGCCCGGGACGACGAGAGTCGCCCTTCAGCCCGTGTCCAAGGCGTGAACCTGGTGATCAGCCTCCTGATCGCCGGAGGTAGCTACCAGACGGTCATCCGGCCACTGTTCGTGGGCTGACGCGCACGGCAGACTGCAGTTTCCGGCCCACGCGCGAAACTTTGGCCGGGAATCGACGATTCCCGGCCCGTGTGTGTTGTATGGTGTTCGACACCGGTCGGGATCGCGCAATCCCGACCGGTGTCTCGTGTCCGCGACGTCTGCCGGCGGCCGGTGATTACGCCGCCGCCTGCTCGACCGGCAGGCTCTCGCCGTTGATGACCAGGCCGCCGTCGCCGGCCTCGACGCGCACGGTGGCGCCGTCGCCGATGCGGCCTGCCAGGATCATCTGCGCCAGCGGGTTCTGCAGCTCGCGCTGGATCACCCGCTTGAGCGGCCGCGCGCCGTAGACCGGGTCATAGCCGATCTCGCCCAGCCACTCCTTGGCCGAATCGGTCAACTCGAGCGCGATGTTGCGGTCTTCCAGCATGTCCTTCAGCCGCTGCGCCTGGATCTCCACCACCTCGGCCATCTGCTCGCGCGTGAGGCTGTGGAAGACCAGGATTTCGTCCAGCCGGTTCAGGAACTCGGGCCGGAAGTGGCCGCGCACGATCTCCATGACGCCGTCGCGGATCTCCGGGCTCGCCGTGCCCTGGGCCGAGCGCGCGATCACGTCCGAGCCCAGGTTCGAGGTCATGACGATCACGGTGTTGCGGAAGTCCACCGTGCGCCCCTGGCCGTCGGTCAGGCGGCCGTCGTCCAGCATCTGCAGCAGGGCGTTGAAGACGTCCGGGTGCGCCTTCTCGATCTCATCGAACAGGACGACCTGGTACGGCCGGCGCCGCACGGCCTCCGTGAGCGCGCCGCCCTCCTCGTAGCCGACGTAGCCCGGCGGCGCGCCGAACAGCCGCGAGACCGCGTGCTTTTCCATGTATTCCGACATGTCGAGACGCTGCATCGCCGTCTCGTCGTCGAACAGGAAGCGCGCCACGGCCTTGGTCAGCTCGGTCTTGCCCACGCCGGTCGGGCCCAGGAACATGAACGAGCCGATGGGCCGGTTGGGGTCCTGCAACCCCGCGCGCGCCCGCCGCACGGCGTTGGCGACGGCGCGGATCGCCTCGTCCTGCCCGATGACGGAGGTGTGCAGCTCGTCCTCCATGCGCAGGAGCTTGTCGCGCTCGCCCTCCATCATTCGCTCGACCGGGATGCCGGTCCAGCGCGAGACCACGGCGGCGATCTCGTTGTCGGTGACCTCCTCCTTGACCATGAGGTCGCCCTCGCCGCCGCTTTCGCCTTCCTGCTGCTCGGCTTCCTCGGCCTGCTTCAGGCGGCGCTCCAGATCCGGGATGGTCGCGTACATGAGCTCGCCCGCGCGGTCGAGCCTTCCCTCGCGCCGCGCCTGTTCGAGCTCGTTGCGCGCCTGGTCGAGCTGCTCCTTGAGCTTCTGCGCGCCAGCGAGCTTTTCCTTCTCCTTTTGCCACTTTTCGGTGAGGACCCGCGACTGCTCCTCCAGTTCGGCGATCTCCTTCCTGACCTTCTCCAGCCGGTCCTTGGAGGCCTTGTCGCTTTCCTTCTTGAGCGCGGCCTCCTCCATCTTGAGCTGCATGATCTTGCGATCCAGCTCGTCGATCTCCTCGGGCTTGGAGTCCACCTCCATGCGCACACGGCTGGCCGCCTCGTCCACGAGGTCGATTGCCTTGTCGGGCAGGAAGCGGTCGGTGATGTAGCGGTTGGACAACTGCGCCGCCGCGACGAGCGCGGAATCGGTGATCCGCACGCCGTGGTGCAGCTCGTACTTCTCCTTCAGCCCGCGCAGGATGGCGATGCCTTCGGCGACGCTGGGCTCGCTGACGTAGACGGGCTGGAAGCGCCGGGTGAGCGCGGCGTCCTTTTCGATGTGCTTGCGGTATTCGGCGAGCGTGGTCGCGCCGATGCAGTGGAGTTCCCCGCGCGCCAGGGCGGGCTTGAGCATGTTCGAGGCGTCCATCGAGCCCTCGGCGCTGCCCGCGCCCACGAGGGTGTGCAGCTCGTCGATGAACAGGACGATCTCGCCGTCGCTGCTCGCGATCTCCTGGAGCACGCTCTTGAGCCGTTCCTCGAACTCGCCGCGGTACTTCGCCCCGGCGACGAGCTGGCCCAGGTCGAGCGAGAGCAGCCGGCGGTCGCGCAGGCTTTCCGGCACGTCGCCGTTGACGATGCGTTGCGCCAGCCCTTCGACGATGGCGGTCTTGCCCACGCCCGCCTCGCCGATGAGCACGGGGTTGTTCTTGGTTCGCCGCGAGAGGACCTGGACGGTCCGGCGGATCTCCTCGTCGCGGCCGATGACCGGATCGAGTTCGCCGTTGCGCGCCTTTTCCGTGTAGTCGATGGTGTACTTGTTCAGCGCCTCGTACTGGTCCTCGGCGTTGGCCGTGTCGGCCGTGCGCCCGGCGCGCAGCTCCTGGATGGCCGTCTCCAGGTTCTGCGGCGTCACGCCAGCATCCTTCAGCGCCTTGGCCGCGTCCGTCTTGGTTTCCATGGCCAGCGCCATGAGCAGGCGCTCGACCGTCACGTAGGAATCGCCGGCCTTCTTGGCGAGCTTCTCCGCCTGCTCGAAGACGCGCGCCAGTTCCGGTGTGAGATGGAGCTGCCCGGCGCCGCTACCCTCGACCTTGGGCAGCTTGCCCAACGCCGTCTCCACGCGCGTTTCGGCCTGCTGCGGATCGCCCCCGGCGCGCTTGATCACGTTACCGGCCAGGCCCTCCTCGTCGTCGATCAGGGCCTTGAGCAGATGCTCGGGGGTGAGTTTTTGATGGTTCCGGGTCAGCGCGAGGCTCTGTGCCGACTGCACGAAGCCGCGCGCGCGCTCGGTGTATTTCTCGAAGTCCATGTCGTCTGCCCTCCTCGTGCGTACCCGACTGTTGCGGCGTACGTGCGATGATGCCGATTCCCGCGGTGATGCACCGCGCGGACTCCCCAGCTTTCGTGGCGAAGTCCCGGCGTCCCCCGGCGGCCTGCCGGGATCACCGCTGATATGGTGTTGCCGGAAGACCACACAAGATCGCAAACAGGTGCGGCGCCGTATGCGTTGACACGTCGCGGGCTGGCCGATTTGCTTTCATCATCAGAAATACTGCGAGCGCCCCATGACAGCGCACCTCGCCCGCATCTGCCGGTTTCCCGTGAAGGGCATGAGCGCCGAGGACCTGGACAGGGTCCGGCTCACGGTCGGGCAGACGCTGCCCGGCGACCGGCGATTCGCCATCGCACGCGGCAGCGCGGGCATCGATCCCACCGAGCCCGGCTGGTTACCCAAGTCGAACTTCGTCACCTTGGTGCGCACCGCGCGCCTGGCCCGGCTGACCACGCGCTACGACGCGGATACGGGCGACCTCGCCATCTGCCGCGGCGGGCGTCGGGTGGCGCACGCGGACATCACCGACCCGACGGGACGCGCGGTGATCGATCAGTTCCTGGCTGCATTCCTGGAGGGCGATGTCACGCGCATGCCCCGGCTGATCGATGCGGGCGGAAACGCCCTGACGGACGCGGCCGAGCCGCTGATCTCGGTCATCAACCTGGCCAGCGTCCGCGATCTCGCACGGGTCACCGGGATGCCGGTTGATCCCGTCCGTTTTCGGGGAAATCTGCTGCTCGACGGCCTGGCGCCGTGGGCCGAGTGGAGGTGGCTCGGGCACAGCATCGAGATCGGTGCGGCGCGCCTGCAGGCGGTCGAGGCCATCGAGCGCTGCGCGGCCGTGGACGTCAACCCGGAAACGGGCGTGCGCGATACCAACCTGCCCAAGCTGCTCAAGCGTGGCTACGGCCACGTCTGCCTGGGTGTCTACGCCACCGTGACCGCGGACGGCACGGTCGCAACCGGTGATCCGGTGACGGGGCCCATGGCCTGAAACCGGATCTACCCGCGCGACGGCGCAAAGCCCGCCGCATACCAGGGCGGCCCCGCCGGGCAAGCCAAAGCGAGGCCCCTGCCCTGACCATGATCCTGAACACGCTGAACGGGGACGCCCCGACCTTTTAAGGGCGGCTACGCATTGGCAGCCGTGTCCGAGCCGTCGCCGGCGGTGGTTTCCGCCGCGTCGCTCCCGTCGCTCACGGTATCGCTCTGGCCCGTGCCGCTCTTGCGGCCGCGGCCGCTGCCGCGGGCGCTCTTGGTGCCGCCGCCGCGGCGGCTGCGCCCCGCGCCGTTGCGGCTACGGCGGCCGGCCTGACCGTCCGCGGCTTCGCCGTCCTCGGCCGCTTCGCCGTCGGGCGCCTCGCCCTCGGCGCCGTCGTCACCGGCGTCGTCGTCCTCGGCCGCCTCGCCGTCGGCGCCGTCACCGTCGCGGCGCGAGCGCTCGGCCCGCTCGTAGCGTTCGCGGCGCTCCTGCCGCGTGCCGCGGTTCCCCTTTTCGCCGCGCGCATCCGCCGACCCGTCGGGCCTGTCCGTGCGCTCGCGTGGCGCCGGCTCGGTCTCCGGGTCGGTGGTTTCGTTCATGATGCGATAATAATGCTCCGCATGCTGGAAATAGCTTTCCGCGATCACGCGGTCACCGGCAGCGCTGGCATCCCGGGCCAAAGACAGGTATTTCTCATAGACCTGATTGGCGTGGCCGCGCACGCGGACATCGGGGCCGTTGCTGTCGAAGCTCTGCATTTTCAGCGGGACCTGCTTACGGCCACCGGAGCGGCCGCGGGTCCGCCGTCCATTCGCACCCTGTTTCATCGCGTCCTTACTTCAAAGGAAGAATCGGTCCCTGGGCAGGTCCGCACGCGGATACCCGGATCCGCGCCGTTCGTCCTACCCGCTCGTCCAGCTCTCGCGCACTCGGCGCGTGCTCGGGCCGCCGAGGGGATGCCGCGTCGGCGGTGGCCGCAACACGGCGCCCGATTCCTGCGGGCGCGGGCTTGCGGCGGGTGGTCGTGGCGAACCGACGGCGCCTGCGGACCGGTCTCGGCCCATGCCGCCGACGCTGACCACCGCGCGGGGCGACGCCCCCAAACCTAGTCGGGAATGGTCGCGCATCCAACGCGTTTTTCCTGACCTATCCCCCCGTCGGTCGGGCGTCCGTGGCGATAACGCACCGGACCGTGCCGGTCAAATCGCGCGCCCGGTCGCGCACCGTCAAGCCGTGGTCGGCGACCAGATCGGCGACAGCGCTGTCCCGACCGGCCCCGACTTCCAACACAACCAAGCCCGCCGGTGCAACCTGGTTTTCCAGGCCCGCCAGCAGCGCCCGATAGGCGGCGAGTCCATCCGGACCGCCGTCGAGCGCACCCGCCGGGTCCCAGGCCGCAACCTCCGGCTCGGCGACCGCCAGCTCGGCCGTGGTGAGATAGGGCGGATTGCTCACCACGACGTCGAACGGCCCCGTCAGCGCGCGCGCCCAGTCGCCGGCGAGAAAGGCGGCGCGCGCCGTCAGCCCCAGGACGCGCGCATTCGCCGCCGCTGTCATCGCCGCGGCCGGATCGCGGTCCACGCCGATTCCCGTGGCGCCCGGCAACTCGCGCAGCAGCGCCAGAAGCAGGCACCCGCTGCCCGTACCCAGGTCGAGCACGCGCCGCGGCGCCGCCCGGTCGCCAACGCGCGCCAGCACGGCCTCGACGAGCGTTTCGCTGTCCGGGCGCGGATCCAGCGTCGCCGGGCTCAGCGCCAGTGGAAGGCTCCAGAACTCGCGCGTGCCCAGGATGCGCGCGACCGGCATGCGCCGCGCGCGGGCGTCGACCATGCCGGCGAATCGCGCCATCGCCCCGGCGGGCAACGGCTCTGCGCCCGCACCCAGCAGTTCGGCGACGTCCACGTCCAGCGCCGCCGCCAGCAGCCGGCGCGCGTCACGCAGTGGCGATTCGACGCCGGCCTCGGCCAGCCGGGCCGCGGCGTCCCGCAGCGCGTCCGCGCGCGTCTGCGGCGCATGCGCCGGTGCGGCGGTCATTGCAGCTCCGCCAGCTTGGCCGCCTGGTCCTCGGCGATCAGCGGCTCGATCACGTCGTCCAGGTCCTCGCCGGTGATGATCCGTTCCAGCTTGTACAGGGTGAGGTTGATCCGGTGATCGGTAACCCGGCCCTGCGGGAAGTTATAGGTGCGAATGCGCTCCGAGCGGTCGCCGCTGCCCACCTGGGAGCGGCGCGACGCCTCGCGCTCGGCCTCCTGCTTGCGGCGCTCCATGTCGTACAGGCGCGCGCGCAGGACCTGCATCGCCTTGGCGCGGTTCTTGTGCTGCGACTTCTCGTCCTGGCACGCGACCACGACACCGGACGGCATGTGCGTGATGCGGACGGCGCTGTCCGTGGTGTTGACGTGCTGCCCGCCCGCGCCGGAGGAGCGGAAGGTGTCCACGCGCAGGTCCTTGTCCTCGATGTGGATGTCCACGTCCTCAACCTCGGGCAGGACGGCCACGGTCGCCGCCGAGGTGTGGATGCGCCCGCCCGATTCCGTGACCGGCACGCGCTGTACGCGGTGCACGCCCGACTCATACTTGAAACGGGCGTAGGCGCCACGGCCGGCGATGCGCGCCTGGGCCTCCTTGGCCCCGCCGTGGTCGCCCTCGGCGTACGCGATGGTCTCGAAGCGCCAGCCGTGGTCGGCGGCGTAACGCTGGTACATGCGGAACAGCTCGCCGGCGAACAGCGCCGCCTCGTCGCCGCCCGTGCCGGCGCGCACCTCCAGAATGGCGTTGCGGTCGTCGTCCTTGTCCTTGGGAACGAGGTGCTGCTTGACCTCGTCCTCCAGCTCGGCGACGCGCGCCTCCAGCTCGTGACGCTCGTTGTCGGCGAGTTCGCGCAGCTCCGGATCGGCGTCCCTGTCCTGGAGGATCTCGTTGGTTTCGCGCAGCTGCGTGCGCGCCTCGTTGAGCCGGTGGATGGCGTCCACCACCGGCTGCAGATCGGAGATTTCCTTGAGCTTATCCGTATAGTCCTGCGAGCCGGGTTCCTCGTGGCTGGCCACGAGCGCCTGCAGCTCGTCGTAGCGCGCCACGACCCGGTCGAGGCTGTCCTGTAGGCTCACGTCGTCGATCCTCTCTGGTCCTCGCCCGGCCCCGCCGAGCCCGACTCGCCGCCACCCCCGGTGTCGCCGCCCAGGTCGAACAGCCGGCGCAGCGCCGTTTCCAACTCGGCGCGCTCGGCCTCGCTCTCGCGCGCGGCACGGCGCAGGGTCAGCGTGGGCTGGTGCAGCAGGCGCTGCATCAGCCGCCGGGTCGCGGTCCTGGCGTCCAGCTTGCCGTCCGAGAGCACCTCCGCGCGCACCGCCTCGGCGTGCTCGCGCAGCGCCACCAGGGCGGGAACGGCCTCGCGCTCGTACTGGCGCGCGGTGAACGCGTCCAGCTCCGCGTCCACGATGCGCCAGGCGTCCAGCGCCGCCGTCTCGCGCTCGGCGAGGCCGGCAGCGGCGATCTGTTCGAGGTCGGTGAACTCGTAGCGGAACGCCGCGTCGAAGCTGTCCACGCCGGGGTCGATATCCCCCGGAACCGCGGCATCCACGAGAAATATAGGGCGCTGCCGCCGCTTTTTCAGCGCCCGCCGGAGCTGTTCGCGGGTGATCGTATAGCGGCCCTCGCTCAGCGCGGCGACGATGATGTCGGCCTTGGGCAGCGCGCTGTCCAGATCCGACCAGGGATGCACCGTGGCGTCGTGCCGGCCGGCAACGGTGCGCGCCCGCCGATCCGTGGGGTGGCTGATGGTCAGGCTGCCCACGCCGCCGGCGCGGAACTGCGAGGCCATGAGTTCGCTCACCTCGCCCAGGCCGACCAGGAGCAGGGAAAGCCGGCGCAGATCGCCGTGGATCTCCTGCGCCACCTGCATCGCGGCGGCGGCGATGGAGACGGGCTTCTCGCCCACGGCCGTCTCGCTGCGCACCCGTTTGGCCACGCCGAAGGCCGCCTGGAACGCGCGTTCCACGGGCGCGTCCACGAGGTTGGCCTGGCTCGCCGCACGGTGGCAGGCGCGCACCTGCCCGACCACGTCGGGGTCGCCCAGAATCTGGCTGTCCAGCGACGCGGTCAGGGCGAACAGATGGCGCAACGCCGCGCCGCCCCGGGCGATGGAGAGCGCCGGGTCCAGCTCGTCCGGCGCCAAGCCGCTCCAGTGCGCGATCAGCCGGCCCAGCGCCAGTTCGGCGTGGCTGATGTCGTCGGCAACGGTGAACACCTCGATGCGCTCGCAGGTGGCCACCACGACGCCCGTACCGAAACCGCTCTCCCGCAGGTCGGCGAGAAAACCGTCGAGTTCCGGATTCTCGGTGAACAGGCGCGTGTGTACGGTCGGCGGCGCGGCGCGATGGCTCAGGCCGACGACCAGGTAGCGCTCGATGGTGCCTGCGGACAGTTCCGGCATGAAGCGGCTGGACGGCCCTCCGGCGCGCGGCGAACGGGACGAAACGGTTGCGTCACATGACCGTATCTGAGCCCGTTTTTCAACGCTTGCAGCGCACCTCAGGCCTCGCAGGACAGACGCTCCGGGGGCGGCCCCGACGCCCGCACCCCGCGCGAGGGGGCGTCGAACGCGAGCGATACGACGGACGCCGCCAGGGCCAGGGCCGCAAAGGCACCGAAGCTGGTCCCGTAGCCCACCGCCTCGACGAGCCCGCCGCCCAGGGCGGAGCCGGCGATCTGGCCGCTCCCGATGGCGAGGAAGGGCACCACCGGACCCGCCGCCGGACGGTCGGCCCGGATCTGCGTGCTTGCCACCAGGTAAATTCCGGTCAGGGTCATGTAGGCGGCTCCGAACACGGCGGCGGAAACCATGGCCAGCGACAGCGAGCCCGGATCGGCGGCGAGCAGCGTCAGCGCCGCGGCGAGCACCGCCATGGCGAAGGCGTGGCTGCTCGCCAGCCCGTGCCGCGCCACGAGGTCGCCCGCGCCGACGCCGGCCAGACCGCCGACACCCACGGCGAGCCAGATCCAGGCGCTCGCCCCCGGCGCAAGGCCGCCGGCGTTCACGGCAAAGTCCGGTGCAAAGACCCAGTAAAGGGCGCTCACGATGCCCATGACCCCGCCGAGGAGGCTCAGGCGCACGATGTCGGCGATCTGCTGGCGGCTCGGGCCTGTCCGCAGTGCCGTCTCCGCGGCTGCATCCGCTTGGGCCGGCCGGCGCCGGGGCAGGAAGACAAGCGCCGCCGCCATGGCCAGTACCGCCAGCACGGCGAAAGCATCGTAAGCCGGCCGCCAGGCGGGGCCGAACGCAGCCATGGCGATGGGGGCCGCGGCGACGCCCACGCTCGTGCTCGCGTTGATGGCGGCGTTGACCCGGCCGTGCTTTGTCGGTGCGACCGCGACGTGAACCGCGTCCGCCATGATCGGCGACGACAGACCCGTGCTGATGCCGCAGGTCACAACGCCGAGGCCGAGGACCACCGCGCCCGACGCATGCGCAATGGCGAGCAGCCCAACGGCCGCGAATCCGACGGCCAGGGCCGCCGCAAGGCGCACGCCCAGGGCTTGCGACAGCCGCGGCGCGACCAGAATGGCGGCAACATAGCTGGCGAATGGCAGCGCCCCGATGATTCCCGCGGTCGCCGGATCGATCCCCAGATCCGCGCGCATGGCGGGGAGAAAGAGCCCGAAGACGAAACGCGCCAGGCCATAGGTGACGGCGATGACGGCGCTGCCCAGCAGGGCCATCCCGAGTGCGGATCCGCGGATCATGCCGTCCCTCCACGGGCGTCTGCGAGCAGGGTGGCGACGAGGCGATCGGTCTCGCCCAGGGCGGCATCAGCCCCCATCACAGGAACGGCCGAGTTGGCGCCCTCGAGCGCAAGGTAGATGCGCAGGTCCAGGCCCGTGTCCGTGGGGAAACCGTCCGCGGCGAGCGCCCGGCGAATGCGCGCGCGCAAATCCGTCTTGGCCGTGCGCGCCTGTTCGTAGATCTCCGCGCTGTGCTCGGCGAACTCCCCCATCGCCTTGACCAGAATGCACCCTGAGGCCCCGGTCTCGCGCACCCATTCGCCGTGGGCGGCCACCAGGGCCCGGGTCGCGCCGCCGAGCGCGCTCGCCGCAAGGGCGGCATCGAGATGGGCCGTAAAGCGCGCGTGCCGGTCCTCGAGCACGGCGGCAACCAGGGATTCCTTGGAGCCGAAGTGGTTGTACAGGGTCATCCGCACCACCCCGGCGTGTGCCACGATGGTGTCGATGCCGGTGGCGTGGAAGCCGTGCGTGTAGAACAACGCTTCGGCCGTACGCAGAAGTTGCGCGCGTTTCGTCGACGCCATGACCGACCTCCTATATAGACCATTCTATATATTTCACGAACGCGCGCGGGCGTCAAGCGGGCCGTCACCGTCTCGGGTGCGCGCCTCGGCGGATGGCGCATTCTGGCCGAGCCCGAAGTCCATTTTCAGCGTGATCGCGGAATCCTGGTCCCCGACCTTGCCGGGTGGCGGCGGGAATGCCTGCCGAACCTGCCCGCCGAGCAGCGCTGCGAGGTGGTCCCCGACTGGGTGTGCGAAATCTTGTCGCCCTCGACCGCGAGCCGGGACCGCGAGGTCAAGATGCCGGTCTACGCGCGCTACGGCGTCGCGCACGCGTGATTCGTCGACCCGCGCACACGCTCAGTCGAGGCGTACGCGCGCGAAGGCGCAAGCTGGACGCACCGCGACACCGCCGCCGGCGATCAGCCGATCGCGCTGCCGCCCTTTGAGGTGGTGCCGCTGTCGCCGCCCTGGGAACGCTGAAGGCCTACCGCTGCTGATACCCGCGTAGGTGCTCGGAGAGTGCGTCCAGACCGACGCGGACCTGTTCGCCGGTATCCAGGTTGCGCACCGTGGCCGCATCGGCGGCCAGCTCGTCCTCGCCCATGATGACAGCCGCACAGGCGCTGACCTTGTCGGCGCGCTTGAGGCGTTTGCCCATGTTCCCGCTGTAGCCCAGCTCGACGACGAACCCCTGGCGGCGCAGGTCCTGCGTCACCTGCAGGGCGCGCTTCTCCGCGTCCTTGCCCGCGGGCACCACGGCGATCGGGCGCGGCGGCGCCGTGTCCTGCTGGAGCAGCATGGCCAAGCGCTCCACGCCCGCAGCCCAGCCGATGCCCGGCGTGGACGGGCCCCCCATGGTCTCGATCAGCCCGTCGTAGCGCCCGCCGGCGAGGACCGTGCCCTGCGCGCCCAGCGCATCCGTGGTGAACTCGAAGCACGTGTGCGTGTAGTAATCGAGCCCGCGCACCAGCCGGTCGTTGAGCGTGTAGGGCAGACCCAGGGTGTCCAACCCCTCGCGCACCTGACCGAAGAAATCGGTGCTGTAGGCATTCAGGTAGTCGGCGAAGTGCGGCGCCCCCGCCACGACCTGGGCGTCGTTCGAATCCTTGGAATCCAGGATGCGCAGCGGGTTGCGGTGCAACCGCTCGCGGCTGTCTTCGGACAGGCTGTCCAGGTGGTCGTTGAAGTATTCGACCAGGGCCGCTCGATACGCCTTGCGGCTTTCCAGGTCGCCCAGCGTGTTCAGCTCCAACGTGATGCTGCCGCCCAGCCCGATCGCTTCCAGGAACTGCTGGGCCAGCGCAATGATCTCCACATCGCCCACGGGCTGCGCCACCCCGATGAGTTCGACGTCGACCTGGTGGAACTGGCGCAGCCGGCCCTTCTGCGGCCGCTCGTGGCGGAACATCGGACCGGTGTAGAACGCCTTGACCGGAATCTGCTGCTGCAGGCCGTTGGAGATGAACGCACGCGCCACACCCGCCGTCGCCTCCGGGCGCAGGGTGACGGAATCGCCTTCCTCGCGCACGGGGAAGGTGTACATCTCCTTGGTCACAACGTCCGAGGTCTCGCCCAGCGTGCGCCGGAAGACGTCGGTGAACTCGAACACCGGCGTGGCGATCTCGTGATAGCCGTACTGCAGCGCCACCCGTCGGGCGGCCTCCATGACCGCCCGGTGCCGGCGCATGTCCTCGAACAGAATGTCCCGCGTGCCGCGAACCGGCTGCAGGTTGCGCACGGCGCGCCTCTCCCAATGCTGCGTTGTAATATCGCCAAGGCCGGGGCTAGGTACCAAACGGCCGCGTCGCGCCCGTCATAGCGCATCGAGCGCGGGATGAGAACCGCAGCCGCGACCGCAGTGCCGTACCGCGCCCCGTCTCGCGCCGCGCCGTAGCTGCGTCATTCCGCCGCGGAAGGGGTGTCTTCCGTCTCGCCGTCGAGGTCAGGGGCGGTGCCGTCGCCGCCGTTCCTGGCGTTCAGGTCCGTGTCTCCGGAGGGATTGCCCGCGTCGATGCCCTGGGCCCGCTTCGCCTCGATTTCCGCGGCCTTCTGCTCGACCTGCTCGACCAGATGGTCGACGATGTCCTCGTCCTTCAGCCGGTGGGAGGGCAGGCCGTTGACGTAGACCTGATGGGTGCCGCGGCCGCCGCCGGTGAACCCGACGTCGGTCATCATCGCCTCGCCGGGCCCGTTCACGACGCAGCCGATGACCGAGACGCTCATGGGCGTGGAAATGTGCGACAGCCGCTGCTCCAGCGTCTTGACCGTCTCGATGACGTCGAACTGCTGGCGCGCGCAGGACGGACAGGCGATGACGTTCACACCCCGATGGCGCAGCCCCAGCGACTTGAGGATGTCGTAGCCCACCTTGACCTCTTCCACCGGATCGGCGGACAGCGAGACGCGCATGGTGTCGCCGATCCCGGCCCAGAGCAGGTTGCCCAGGCCGATGGCGGACTTGATGGTCCCCGTCTGCAGGCCGCCCGCCTCGGTGATGCCGAGGTGAAGCGGGTAGTCGCAAACTTCGGCGAGCTGCATGTACGCCGCCACGGCGAGGAAGACGTCGGAGCCCTTGCAGGAGATCTTGAACTCCCGGAAATCCTCGTCCTCCAGGATCTTCATGTGCTCCTGGGCGCTCTCCACCATCGCCTCGGGGCACGGCTCGGCGTATTTCTCCAGAAGATGGCGCTCCAGCGAGCCGGCGTTCACGCCGATGCGCATGGAGCAGCCGTGGTCCTTGGCCGCCTTGACCACTTCCTTCACCCGGTCGCGCGAGCCGATGTTGCCGGGGTTGATGCGCAGGCACGCCGCGCCGTTCTGCGCCGCCTCGATGGCGCGCTTGTAGTGAAAGTGAATGTCCGCAACGATCGGGATGTTCACGGCCGGGACGATCTGTTTCAGGGCGGCCGTGGCCTCCTGCGTCGGGACCGAGACGCGCACGATGTCGCAGCCCGCCTCTTCCAGGCGCTGGATCTGCTCGATCGTGCCCTTGACGTCCTCGACCTCCGTGTTGGTCATGGACTGGACGGATATGGGCGCGTCGCCGCCAACCTTGACCGAGCCCACGCTGATCTGGCGGCTCTGGCGGCGGTGGATTTCGCGGAAGGGCCGGACGCTCATCGCAACCTTCTTTGTCGCTCGCCTCTCATCCAGGCATCAGCCTGGGCGGCATGTGTAACCCCTTGCGGCGGTCACGAGCAACAACGGCTCGATGACAACCGCGTGTCGCCTGCGGCTTTTGCCGGAGCCGGCCCGATCAGCCGAGAATCAGGGCGAGCGCCGTGGTCTGGGCAATGAACAGGGCCGGCAGGGCGAGCAGGATCTGGGTCATGCGGCTCTCGAGAAGAGCGATGCGCGCTTCGAGCCGGTCCATTCGGCTTTCGACCGCGTCCAAACGTGTCTCGATTGCGCGAACGCGGCCTTCAACGCTGGTCATGCGTTCTTCGACCCGGCTCATCCGCTGCTCAAGGCGATCCATACGACCATCGAGATTCCCGAAACGCAGATCGACAGCTTGCCAATGCTGGTCAATATGATCGAGCTTGCCGCCCAGAACCGTCGCCTGCGCCTCGGTAAAGCCGCCTTCGCGGAGCTGCTCGGGCGTCGTCTCGGCCATCGCCATACTCTCCGCACCGCCCATTACGATACGCCTGGACGCGCCGAAAGGAAAGCCCCGCGAGCGGTGTGGTCAAGGAATGCCGTGTGCGTTCTGGGTGCAGCCCGGCCCGAGCAACCGCGGTGAGCGGGCCGGTTTACCGCAGCTTTTCGGGACTAAGCGCAACGTTGCGGCGCACCTCGCCGGTCTCGCCCAGGCGGCGAAGCGGATTGCCGTCGAGGTAGACGCGCAAGCCGCCGGCATTGCCCGTGTGCAGGACGAGGCCGTCGCGATTGGGGACGCGATACACATCACCCGGATTGAGCACGCGGGTCATCAACAGGCTGTCTTCCGGCCCTCGCACCTGCACCCAACTGTCCTGCGTGGCGCGCAGGATCAGGCGCGAGTCCGCATTGCCCTCGCCGAAGACGCGCTCCGCCTGCGCCAGGAGTTCCGCCTGTGCCCCGCCGGTCGCACTCTCCGCCGTGGCCGCATCCGCGTTGTCGTCCGCCGGGGGCTCGGGGAGCGCCGCGGTCTGGGTACCGGCACCGGCGGCCCCGGTCTGCGTCGCTGCGCCGTCGGTATCGGGCGCCTCCGGGATGCCGGCACCCGCCCCGCCGCCGTCCGCTGCGCCGACACCGGAACCGTCCGGCGGCGTTGCGCGCGCTTCCGAAGACGTATCGGACACGCCACCGGCCGATTGCGGCGCGGCCGGCGCGTCACTCGAACCGCGCGCGTCGGCCGGCGCGCGTCCGCCATCCGTGTCCGGGGCGGCCGGTGCGGCGGCCGTGTGCGTCGCCGGCGCCCCGCCGGTCTCGGTCCCAACCGTGTCGCCGTCGGAACCGCCGGTTGCGCCGCCGGCCGGCGCCGTTGACGGCGGCGGCGCGACTTCGGCCGTAGCCGCGGTCCCGGCGTCGCCCGCCGCACCTTCACCGGCGGATCCAGCGGTCGCAGGCGGGTCGGCACCGGCGCCGTCCCCGCCCCCGTCGTCGCCAGAGGCCGCGGGGGCATCCGACGCAGACCGCACGTCGGCGGTTGCCGTGGCGTCGGCCGCACCGCCCCCCGTTTCCGGGGACCTCGGGCCGTCCGCACTGGGTTCCGCGGCGTTTTGCGCGCCGTCACGCGCCTCGGATCTTCCCGATTCCGCGTCCCCGCCCGCCGGCTCCGGCTGCGGACCGGTTGCGGTTTCCGGCGCGGACTCCGTCGCACCGGCGACCTCGGTTTCCGCCGCCGGGCCGGCCGATGCGCCACCGGTATCGCCCGCGGAGGCAGCGAAATCGTCCACGCTTGCCCCGCTACCAGTGGCCGTGCCCTCGCTGTTTTCCAGAAAGGCCTGCAGCCGCTCGGGCACCGCCGGAACCATGTCGCGGATGGGCGCCCCGGAGGTGGAGACGTAGGACCAGCCGCCGTAGGCCGCCGCGATGAGCAGCACGGACACGATCAGCAGCGCGCGCCCGGGCACCTTGCCCTCGTTCACCGGCTCGGGAAAGCTCAGGTCCTGGGTACGGTTGAGACCGGCCACTTCCTGCTTGAAGCGGCGCACGATCTCCTCGTCGTCCAGCTCCAGAAAGCCGGCGTAGCTGCGCACGAAGCCAATGGCGTAGGTGGCGCCGGGCAGCCGCTCGAACTCGCTGCGCTCGATCGCCTGGAGGTAGTCCGACCGGATACGCAGCGCTTCGGCGACATCGGCGATATCAAGGCCTTCGCGCTCGCGTGCCCGGCGGAGGATGCGCCCGACGGTATCACGGCGCGGTCCGGCCGTATCCAGGGCGGGCTCGCCGTGCCCCGCGCCGGCGCCGAAGTCGGGCCTGTACCGCGGATCCTGGGACATGCGGGTCGTGATATGCTCCTTGCCCGCCTGCGCGTCGTCGCGCGGTTGCACGTATGGGTGTATTTAGCAGAGCACCGCGCCACGCCGCAAACCCGAACGCCGCAGGCGTCTTAAACCCGGACGCCGTGATCGCGCGCGTAGCCGCGCAGCCGCTCGCGCACGCTATGTGCAGGCAGATCGTACCATTGTGCCAGCACCGGCCCCAGCGCATCCAGGTCCACGCTCCGCACCATCGCCCGTACCGCGGGCACGGCGTGCGGGGTCATGGACAGCCGGCGCACGCCGCACCCGAGCAGCGCCAGGGCCGCGAGCGGCTGCCCCGCCATCTCGCCGCAGACCGATACGGCCACACCGCGCGCCTCGGCTTCCGCGACGATCCCGCGCAGCACCTTCAACAACGGCGGCGAAATCGGGTCGAAACGACGCGACAGCCGTGGGTTGCCCCGGTCCGATGCAAACAGGAACTGCATGAGGTCGTTGCTGCCCACGGCGAGAAAATCGACCACGCCCGTTACCGCGGGGAGCTGCCAGAGCAGCGCGGGCACCTCGACCATTACGCCGACATACACCTCGGCCGGCCGCCGGAAGCCGTCGCGCGCCGCCCGGTCCATCTCCAGATCAAGGATGGCGCGCGCCTGCGCGGCCTCGGCGGCCGAACTGACCATGGGAAACATCACGCGCAACGCGCGCCCGTCGCTCGCCCGGATCATGGCACGTAGCTGCTGGCGCAGAATGGCGGGCCGGTCCAGGCCGATGCGCAGGCCGCGCCAGCCCAGCGCCGGATTGTCGTCGCCCTCGCCCGTCCAGTACGGCAGCACCTTGTCGCCGCCGATATCCAGGGTGCGGAAGGTCACCGGCCGCGTGCCGGCGTGCGCCAGCACCTGCCCGTACAGGCGCGTTTGCGTCGCCACGTCGGGGAACTCGCGGCGCACCATGAAGGGCACTTCGGTGCGGTAAAGGCCGATGCCGTCGGCGCCGCTGGCGTCGAGCTGGGGCAGGTCCACCAGCAGCCCGGCGTTGATGAGCAGCTCGATGCGTGTGCCGTCGCGCGTCACCGGCGGAAGCTCGCGCCCGGCCGCGTCCATTTCCGCCGCACGCCGGCGCGCGGCCATGCTCTCGGCGAAGCTCTCGCTCACCCCCTCCCCGGGGCGCAGCAGGAGCTGGCCCGTGTCGCCGTCGACCAGCGCCTCGTCGCGGTCGTTGGCCTCCTTCAGCACGTCGCGGCAGCGTCCCAGCACGGGCACGTCCAGGGCGCGCGCGACGATGGCGACGTGCGAGCTGGGCGCGCCCTCTTCCAGGACCACCGCGCGCAGGCGCTCACGGTCGTAGTCCAGGAGTTCCGCCGGCCCCATGCTGCGCGCCACCAGCACCATGTCCTCGGGCAGGTCGGCCGCCTCGGGGGTGCCCTGGGCGCCCAGCAGGTGGTGGAGCAGGCGGTGCGTGAGGTCGTCCAGGTCGGACAGGCGCTCGCGCAGATAGGGATCCTTGGCGTGGCTCAGCCGCGCCCGGGTGTCGTTCTGGACCTTCTGCACCGCCGCGGGCGCGGTCAGGCCGCCGCGCACCGCCTCGCGGATGCGATTCAGCCAGCCCCGGTCCTCGGCGAACATGCGGTAGCTGGCGAGCACCTCCTCGTGCTCGCTGCCCCGGCCGCTCGTCTGCGCGCTGCGCAACAGGCGATCCAGGGACTCGTGCATCTCCGCCACCGCATTCTCCAGGGCGAGCAGCTCCACCTCGGGGTACTCGGCGACGGTCTGGTGGATGACGATGCCGCGCTGGTGCAGCACCACCCGGCCGCGCGCTAAGCCGGCGTTGAGCACGATCGCGCGCAGGCGCACGGGCTGGAGCGCGCTGGTTTCCGAGACCCGCGTCTCCGACGCGGCGATCAGCTCGCCGCCGGCGACCAGCTCGGCAAGCACCATGGCGACGGTCTCCAGCGCCTCCATGGCCTCGTCGGCATAGTCGCGCCGGGCGGCGTTCTGCACCACGAGCACGCCCAGCACCCGGCCGTTGCGCAGGATGGGCACGCCCATCAGCGACTGGAACACCTCCTCGCCCGTTTCCGGGCGGTAGGCGAACTGCGGGTGCGCCTGGGCGTCGGCGACACGCAGCGGCTGCGCGTTCAGGGCGATTTCGCCCACCAGGCCTTCGCCCATGCGCAGGCGGGTTTGGTGCACCGCCTCCGGCTTGAGACCCTGGGTGGCGAAAAGCTCGAGGACCTCGCCGGCGCGCAGGACGTAGACGGAGCACACCTCGGTCGCCATGTCGTGCGCGATCAGGCGCACGATGTGGTCCAGGCGCTCCTGCGCCGTGCCCCCGCCCTTCATCAGGTCGCGGAGCTGACGCAAGAGGCGCCGCGATCCGGCCCAACCGGAAGCTTCGGTGATCGTCATCGCCCCCGGCCCACGCGTCCTGCCCGGCCCCTTCGTGTCAGGTCTCGGCGTCCAGCCCGTATGCGGTGTGCAGGCTGCGCAGCGCGAGTTCGGTGTATTCCTCGGCAACGAGCACGCTGATCTTGATCTCGGAGGTGGAGATCACCTGGATGTTGATGCCGCGTTCGGACAGCGCCTTGAACATGGTCTGAGCGACACCCGCGTGGCTGCGCATGCCCACGCCAATCACCGAGATTTTGCAGACGTTGTTGTCCGGGCGAAGCTCCTGGTAGCCGAGTTGCTCGCGCCGGTCCTGAAGCAGCTTGACCGCGCGGTCGAAGTCGCCCTTGCGCACGGTGAACGTCAGGTCCGTCGCCTCGCCCGATGGCGAGACGTTCTGGACGATCATGTCGACGTTGATGTGCTCCTCCGTGAGCGGGCCGAAGATTCCCGCGGCCACACCCGGGCGGTCGGGCACGCCGGTGAGCGTGATCTTGGCCTCGTCCCGGCTGTAGGCGATTCCGCTAACGATCTGCTGTTCCACGATCTCGTCCTCGTCCACGACTAGGGTGCCCGGCGTCGTCTCGGTCGTCGGCGCCTCGAAGCTGGAGCGGACCTGCACGCGCACGCCGTGGCGCATGGCCATCTCCACCGCGCGCGTCTGCAGCACCTTCGCCCCCTGGGAGGCGAGTTCCAGCATTTCCTCGAAGCTGATCATGGCGAGCTTCTGCGCTCTGGTCACCACCCGCGGATCGGTGGTGTAGATGCCGTCGACGTCGGTGTAGATGTCGCAGCGGTCCGCGCCCACGGCGGCGGCGATGGCGACGGCGGAGGTGTCCGAGCCGCCGCGGCCCAGCGTGGTCACCCGCCCCTGCGGATCGACGCCCTGGAAGCCGGCGAAGACGGCGACCTGCCCCTCGCCCATGCGGCGCACGATCTCGCTGCCGTCGATGTCCTCGATGCGCGCGCTCCCGTGCGCATCGTCGGTGCGGATGGGCACCTGCCAGCCCAGCCAGGAGCGCGCGGTCACGCCCTGCGCCTGTAGCGCGATCGCGGTCAGCCCGCTGGTGACCTGCTCGCCCGCGGAGACCACGACGTCGTACTCGCGCAGATCGAACAGGCGGGCGGTCTCCCGGACATACCCCTCGAACTCGTTGGTTACCCCGGCCATGGCGGAGACCACGACGGCCACCTCGTTGCCCGCCTCCACCTCGGCGCGCACACGCTCGGCAACGGCCTTGATGCGCGCCACGTTGGCAACGGAGGTGCCGCCGAATTTCATCACGATGCGGGCCATGGGCGCTCCTTGCGGTGAACGCTGGGGACGGCCTGCCGGAGACGGGCCGCTCGCCGGGTGTCTCGCCTGCGGATATCGGATGGGAGGCCGCGGGTTGCCTGGTCCCCGCGCCGGACGGTACCCATATCCCTTCACGTGCTGCGGTGCAACCAACCCGCGCCGGAGCCGCCCCACACTGCACGAGACGGGCCATGACCCCTGCCGACGACGCCGACACCGCCGCCCCCGATCGCGTTAGCGTGGACCCGCGCGAGCTGGGCAAGTTCGCCGCGATGGCGGAACGCTGGTGGGATCCCGAGGGCGAAATGAAACCGCTGCACGCCCTCAACCCCACGCGAATCGGCTACATCCGCGACCGGCTGACGGCGCATCTGGGCGCCGGGCCGGAGCCGATGCGCCCGCTCGCCGGGATGCGCCTGCTCGACGTCGGCTGCGGTGCGGGTTTGCTCGCCGAGCCCCTGGCCCGGCTGGGCGCGCAGGTCACCGGCATCGACGCGGGCGGCGAGACCATCACCGCGGCCAAGGCGCACGCCGAGCGCCAGGGGATCGAGATCGACTACCGCACCACCACGGCGGAGGCGCTGGGCGCGCGCGAGGCCGGGCGCTACGACGCCGTGCTGGCCATGGAAATCGTCGAGCACGTTGCCGACGTGCCCGCGTTCCTGAAGGCGTGCGGCGCCCTCGTCCGACCCGGCGGAGCGATGGTCGTGGCGACGGTCAATCGCACGACCAAATCCTGGCTGCTGGCGAAGGTGGGCGCCGAGTACGTGCTGCGCTGGCTGCCGCCGGGCACGCACGCCTGGCGCAAGTTCGTCCGGCCGTCCGAGATCGCCAACCCGCTGCGCGCCGCCGGGCTGACCACGCACGCGGTCACGGGGGTCAGCTTCGCCCCGATGTCGGGCGGCTGGAAGCTCTCCAACGACACGACCGTCAACTACATGCTCTTCGCGACGAAGGCGGATTAACCGAGGCACGATCACGCCGCCGCAAGGGGCTCCCCGAAAAGCAGCCGGCTGACCAGGTCGTCGATCGCGCTGTCGATGCTGTCCTCGGCAAGCGTCTGTCGAATCGCCCGGCGGGCGCGGTTCGTCGATTCCGTGCCGGTCAAGGGCACGCGCGCCGCGACCTGCTCGGCGCGCGCCCCGGCCTCGGCCAGTTCGGCGTGCAGCGCGTTGTCCGGATCGAAACGGGGAATCGGGAGTGTGAACATCACCTTGTCGAAGTCGCGCGCACCCCATTGGCCACGGCTTTGAAGATGCTTGATCGCAGAAACCGTAACATTGCTTTGCAAGATACACACAAGATATTGGGCTTCTTCTACAGTAACTGCTCACCCCCCGGTGCGCATGTTGGGGGTTTCGAGGCGCGCAGTTCCGAAATTTGGGCTTGACGTCTGGAATCGCGGTTTGATTCCAGACTGGTATGAGTCGCCGGGAAGAACTGGAGCAGCATTCAAAGGACGAGCTGTTCGACTACATCCTCGCGCTGGAAAAGCGCGTGTCGGATATCGAGGCTAGGCTGAACCAGCCGCGCAAGACCGCGCGGAACTCCGCCCGCGCGCCGTCGCAGGACGAGAAGCCGAACACGCCGCGTAAAGGCAAGGCCGGCAAAACGGGCAAGGGCGGCCAGGGTCAGGCGCGCTCGCTGGAGCCGAACCCCGACCGCACGGTCACCGCCCCGGCGAGCAACTGCCCGAGCTGCGGCGGCCACCTCGGCCCACAGCATCAGACCCTCACGGCCCGCTAGAGCACCGGATCCGAAAAGGGAATCAGGGGGAATTCCCAAGGCGGCTTTGATGTGATTCACCGTTTGCGGAGGTGGATCATGTCAAAGAGCTATTCACTGGACCTGCGT
>CAJXKW010000052.1 GCA_913055855.1 uncultured Limimonas sp.
CTGGAACCCGCCGGCGAGCCCGCGCGTGTCCTTCGTCAGCGCCCTGTTCTCCGCCTCTTGATAGTCGATGAAGGCGTTGATCCGGTCCAACCAGGTGATGAACGCCGGGCGCGCCTGCTCCAGCAGGATGCGCCGCGCCTCGCCGACCTCCCCGGCCCGTTTGAGCGCGATGATCTCGTCGATCAACGGCACCGTCTTGCCCTGAATGGCTTCGATGCCGTCGAGAATCTCCCGCTCGCGCGCGGTCGCGTCCGCCCGTTGCATCAGCTCGGCGAGGGGTTCCGCGTTCCGGTCGTACTTCGCTTTCAGGTCTTCGATCTTTGCGATCGCGTCGGCAATTTTCGCCTCGGATTCGAACAGCACCACGTCGCGCAGCTCGATCGCGCGGTCGTGGACGCTGCCGCGGAAGTTGATCGCGTGCTGCTGCTTGACGGTGTTGATGTCGTTGATCGTGGTCAGGTTCCGGTCAATCTGCGTGACCCGCTGGATGCCCACGCCGGTGAGCAGAATCAAAAGAACGAAAATGACGCCGAAGCCGGCCAGCAGGCGGCCCCGGATGGTGATGTTGCCGAGCATGTCGATCCCTTCTGATGTCTACCCCGTTCCCCGTTTCCCGTTCGGGGCGGGTTACGCCCTTTGATGCCTGCCGGATCTGCGCCTGGCGTGACCCTGGGGCGACCAGGGCACAAGATGCCCACACCGGTGAGCAGAATCAACACAACGAAGATGACGCCAGAACCGGCCGGCAGGCGGCCACGGATGGTGATATGCCGAGCATGACGATCCCTTCTGGTGTCTATCCCGCTCTTCGTTTCCCGTTCGGGGCGGGTTACGCCCTTTGATGCCTGCCGGATCTGCGCCTGGCGTGACCCTGGGGCGACCAGCGCACAAAACCCGCCCGCGCACACAAACCGCCCCGACGCGCGGGTCGCCGGGGCGGCTCCATGTCCGATCCGGTTGGGCGTACGCGGTCTACTTGACGTCGCGCCAGACCTTGCGCTTCGCCGCGTAGAACAGGCCGGTGAGCACGATCAGGAAGAGCACCACCGCGATGCCCATGCGCTTGCGCTCCTCCAGGTGCGGCTCCGCCGCCCAATGCAAGAACACGGTCACGTCGTGCGCCATCTGCTCCGCCGTGGCCTCGGTGCCGTCCTTGTAATTGACCACGCCGTCCAGGAGCATCTGCGGCATCTTGATCTTGTTCCCCGGATAGACCGGGTTCCAGTACGCGCCTTGGGGCACGTTGGCATCGGACGGCGGGTCTTCGTAGCCCGTCAGCAGCGCCTGGATATACTCCGGCCCACCGGCGCGGGCCTGGGTGATCGTCGAGAGGTCCGGCGGATAGGCACCGCCGTTGGCGAGCTCGCCCTCCACCTTGTTCTTGTATGGCGAGGGGAAGGTGTCGTTCGGCTCGCCCGGGCGGCGGAACATGTTGCCCTGATCGTTCGGCCCCGCCCGGACCTGGTACTGGGATGCGATCGCCTCGACCTGGTCCTCGGTGTAGCCGAGGTCCTTGAGCGAGCGGAAGGCGACGAACTTCATCGAGTGGCAGGTGGAGCAGACCTGCGTGAACACCTGCAGGCCGCGCTGCGCCGCCGCGCGGTCGAACGTCCCGAACATGCCCTCGAAGGAGTAGTCGTAGTCCGGGATGTGCCCGCCTTCGGCCGCAGGGGCCGCCGTGGCGCCGACCCCGAGGGTCAGCGCCATGCTTGCAACCGCCAGCAGCTTTTTCATCGTCATGCCTTCTCCATCGGCTTGGCCGCTGCCCCGGCGGGCTGCGCACCGCCCCCGAGCACCGGTTTGGATATGCTGGACGGCAAGGGTTTCGGGCGCTCGAAGTAGCCGAGCAGCGGCAGGATGACCAGGAAGTACCCGAAGTAGTACGCGGTCGCGATCTGGTTGATCGTGATCCAGGGCTGCTCGGGCGGCTGCGATCCGCCGTAGCCGAGGACGAGGACGTCCACAACGAGCAGCGCATAGAACCACTTGAACACCGGGCGGAAGGCGCCGCTGCGCACGGGCGAGCGGTCCAGCCAGGGCAGCGCGAGCAGGATCAGCACGCTGCCGAACATCAGCACCACGCCGATGAGCTTGTCGGGAACCGCACGCAGGATGGCGTAGAACGGCAGGAAGTACCACTCGGGCACGATGTGCGCCGGTGTCTGCAGCGGGTCCGCCGGCGCGTAGTTGATCGCGTGGCCCAGATAGTTGGGCGCGAAGAACGTCACCAGGGCGAACGCGATCAGGACCAAGCCCAGGGTGAAGGCGTCCTTGACCGTGTAGTACGGGTGGAACGGGATCTTGTCCTGCGGCCCGCTGGCGTCGATGCCCACGGGGTTGTTCGACCCGAAGCGGTGCAGTGCCCAGATGTGCAGGAACACCACCGCCACGATGGCGAACGGCAGCACAAAGTGCAGGACGAAGAAGCGATTCAGCGTCGGGTTGTCGACCGAGAAGCCGCCCCACAGCCAGGTCACGATGGCGTCGCCGATCAGCGGGAACGCCGAGAACAGCTTGGTGATCACCGTGGCCGCCCAGTAGCTCATCTGGCCCCACGGCAGCGTGTAGCCGAGGAAGGCGGTCGCCATCATGAGCAGCAGGATCACCACGCCCAGGATCCACAGGACCTCGCGCGGGTTCTTGTACGAGCCGTAAAACAACCCGCGGAAGATGTGGATGTAGACGAAAATGAAGAAGAACGACGCCATGTTCATGTGGATGTAGCGCAGGAGCCAGCCGTACTGAACCTCGCGCATGATCCGGTCGATCGACGCGAAGGCGTGATCGACGTGCGCCGTGTACTGCATGGCGAGGACGAGGCCGGTGACGATCAGGACCACCAGCGCAATGCCTGCCAGGACGCCGAAGTTCCAGAGGTAGTTCAGGTTCCACGGCGTGGGATAGGCCACGAGCTCACGGTGCATCACCGTGAAGATGGGCAAGCGGTAGTCGATCCACTTGACCACCTTGTTCCGTGGCTGAAATTCGTAAAGCGGTTCACCCATGGTCGTCACCCGATCTCGATGGTGGTGTCGTCCACAAACGCGTAGGTCGGTACCGGCAGATTCTTCGGCGCGGGACCTTTCCGGACGCGGCCCGCGGTGTCGTAGTGGGACCCGTGGCAGGTGCAGAACCAGCCGCCCCAGTTACCGCGCGGCTCGTTGGGCTGGTTCCCCTGCGGGATGCAGCCCAGGTGCGTGCACACGCCGATAACCACGAGCCACTCCGGCTTTTGCACGCGCGCTTTGTCCGGCTCGGGGTCCCGCAACGCATTCACGTCGACGCTCCGCGCGGCCTCGATCTCCTGCTGCGTACGCTTGCGCACAAAGACCGGTTTGCCGCGCCACATGACGGTGATGGCCGTGCCCTCCAGAATGGGCGACAGATCGACCTCCGTCGTGGCGAGCGCCAGCACGTCATCCGCCGGGTTCATCGAATCAATGATCGGCCAGACGAAGGCGGCCGCGCCGATCGCGCCGGTGGTCCCGGTTGCGAGATAGAGAAAGTCGCGGCGGCCGCTGCCCTGTTGGTCGCCGCTGCCGCCGTGACCGGTGTTCGCCGTGTCAGCCATACTTCCGTCGTCCTCCTGCACGACCCGCGTTGATCGCAGGCTTTGAAGCGGTCCCGTCCCTGCGGCTAGTCTCGGCAGAGACTAAAATGCGAACACCTCGCGGCGATGCGACAACCTGCCGCGATCTCGGCGTTCGCAACGATGCGCCGGGGCGGCTGTATAGCGGATCGTCCGGAGTAACGCAAAGCATCCCCGGCCCCGAATGCAGGAACGTGATGGCGCGCATGCGTCTGGTTCTCTACCAGCCCGATATTCCCCAGAACACCGGCACGATTCTGCGGCTCGCCGCCTGTTTGGGGCTGGCTGCGGACATCATCGAGCCGTGCGGGTTCGTGCTCACGGACAAGCGGCTCAGGCGCGCGGGCATGGATTATCTCGATGCCCTTGCGCTGACGCGCCACACCTCCTGGACGGCCTTCGAGGCCGCGCGCACGCGCCGGCTCGTGCTGCTCACCACCCGCGCGGCCACACCCTATACCGCGTTCACCTTCCAGCCGGAAGACATGCTGCTGCTGGGCCGCGAAAGCGCCGGCGTTCCGGATGCGGTGCATGCGGCTGCGGACGCGCGGATCAAGATTCCAATTCGACCAGATCAAAGGTCTTTGAATGTGGCGGTCGCCGCAGCCATGGTTACGGGGGAAGCCATGCGTCAGACCGGAACCTTCCCGGCCGACGCCGACCCGACGTACGAGGAGCTGCCGTGACCGAGAGCCCCGCCCCGCCGCTGGCCGACCGCAAGGCGCGCGCCGCCCGGTGGTTCGCCGATCTGCGCGATCGCATATGCACCTGTTTCGAGACCCTGGAGGACGAGCTGACCGGCCCGAACGCCGAACGGCTGGCGCACCTTCAGCCCGGACGCTTCGAGCGCACATCCTGGCGGCGCGAGGATACCAGCGTCGCGGACCCGGGCGGCGGAACCATGGCGGTCATGCGCGGGCGCGTGTTCGAGAAGGTGGGCGTGAACATCTCCGTCGTCGCCGGCCGTTTGACCGCCGACTTCGCCGAGGAGATCCCCGGCACGGACGCGGACCGGACGTTCTGGGCGGCCGGCATCTCGCTGGTGGCGCACATGCAGTCGCCGCACGTCCCGGCGGTGCACATGAACACCCGGCACATCGTCACGGGCACGGGATGGTTCGGCGGCGGCGCCGATCTCAATCCCGTCGTCGCCGACGCGCAGGATACGGCGGATTTCCACGCCGGGCTCAAGGCCGCCTGTGACAAGCACGATCCGGGCTATTATCCGCGGTTCAAGCAGTGGGCGGACGACTATTTCTTTATCAAGCACCGCAATGAGCACCGCGGCGTCGGTGGCATCTTCTACGACTATCTGGATAGCGGCGACTGGGAGGCGGACTTCGCGTTCACGCGCGATGTGGGCGAGGCCTTCCTCGCCACCTACCCGCCCCTCGTGCGCCGGCACATGCAGCGCACCTGGACGGACGCCGAGCGCCGGCGCCAGCTCGTCCAGCGCGGGCGCTACACCGAGTTCAACCTGGTCTACGACCGGGGCACGCGGTTCGGCCTGGAGACGGGCGGCAACCCGGATGCGGTCCTGATGTCCCTGCCCCCGCTCGCGGCGTGGCCATGACGCGGCGGCGGGCCGCCATCGGCTTACCGGGCGACCGGTTGCAGGTGTGAGCCCGCGGGGGGCGCAGATGAACCACGGGCGCAACCGCGCGCCACGCGGTTTCGGCCACAGCCCCGTGCGCCGGCATGCAAGCTGTTGGTGTGAGCGCGATCTGTCGATCAGCGCGTCCGGATTACTGCCCCGCCGTACCGCGCCCCAGCTCCGCGGCGAAGGCTCGATTCATCACGTGGAAGACGGCCGTGTTGTCCACGTAATCCCCGTCCCAGCCATAGGGGGCGCCGCCCCACAGCGCCGCCGCGTCGAGATCGGTTCGGGTGAACGCGGCCAAGCGCCCGGCGCCCGCGCCGATGGCCCAGAGCGGCACGAGCTCGTTGGTGTGGTTGCCCGACGCCCACTGATAGCCGGGCAGCCGGCCCTTGCCGCGGTTCTGCACGGCGCGGAATTCGTTGAACGTATCCGCCCGCGGGTCGAAGCGCGCCGCCTCGAGGGCCTGTTTGGAGCGGTCGGTCGCGACCGGACCGCCCTCGCCGTTGCGGAAGGTGCCCGCGCCCCAGATGCCGCCGGTCTCGTGATCGGAGGTGACGATGAGCAGGGTGTCGTCCCAGCTCGAATTCGCTTCCACCCATGAGATCACCGCCGATACCGCCTCGTCGAACGCTGTCTGCTCCTCGATGAAGCGGGGCATGTTGTTGGCGTGCCCCATCCAGTCGACGGCGCCACCTTCCGCCATCAGGTAGAAGCCGTCGGGATCCTGGTCGAGCACGTTGAGCGCCCCCACGGTCATGGTGGCGAGCGTCGGCACGTCGTCCCGGCGCGCCATGCCGGAGACCGTATCGCCCTTGGGAAGCCCCGCCCGCTGGGCCTGGAGCGTGCTGTTCGACCGGCCGATGCCGACCACGCGATCGGGCAGGTTCTCGCCCTCGGCGAGCGCCCGGAAGCCCGACACCCGGTCGACAAAGCGATAGCCGTTCAGGCCCGCCTCGCTGGTGAGCTTGGTCCAGGTCTCGCGGCCGCCGACGTATTTGTAGGTCTCGGCGTCGCGTTCGCTTTCAGGGATCCGGTTGCCGCTGGCATCGAACAGCGGGTGGCCGGCACCCATGATCACGTCGAGTTCGCTCGCGACCATTTCGTTGAAGATCTCGACGTAGTTGTCGCGCGATACTTGGTGCGCGATCACCGATGCGGGCGTGGCGTGCGAGGCCATGACGGTGGAAACGGCGCCGGCCGCGCGGCCCTGGTCCAGGGCGATCTGCGCGATGCTGTGCAAGGGCACCTCGCCCGTCCAGTCCATGTTGACGCGGCCGTTCGCGGTCTTGCGCCCGGTCTGCATGGCGGACCCCGCGGCGGCCGAATCGGTGTAGGACGTGTAGGGCTCGGCCACCGGCGGAAAATCGTTGCGGAACGTGGTCTCGAACCGGTTCCAGCGCGTCTGCGGATCGTAGCCCTGCGGCACCGCCGCGGCGGCCTTGTCCGGATCGACGCCGTTGGGCAGCACCGCCCCGGTCGCGTCGAGCAGGGTCAGCGACGGGTGCGCCATGCCCACCATCACCGGCTCGGTCCCGTCGGGCCGTGTGACCTGGTAGGGTTGCTCGCCCGCGCGGCCCTGGTAATAGTCCGAAGCAAGCCAGCCGTTGAACCCGATCCCGTCCGAGATCATGAGGATGACGTTCTTGGCGCCCGCCTGCTGCTGGGCCAGCGCCGGGGTGGCGACGGCCAGGGACAGGACGGCGGCGAACGCCGGCTTGAATAGCTTCATCACACAAACCTTCCTGATGCGGGGTCCGGGAGACAGGGTATACGGCGCGCGTCACAGGATAATGAAACGCGCGCGCCGGAATCGGTGATCAAAGGACCACGCGCTCGATCAACCGATCGCATGAGACGGTTTGGGGGTGCCGGAACCCGGCCTTTCGATGCGCCCTGATGGCGCCGAGCGCGGGCGGAGACGCCCATCGTGTGCCACGTCAAGGCGACGGCGCGCCGGCTGGGCGCCGACCCCTTCGCCGCCTACGACGTGCTGGAGCTGTACGCCTTCGGCCGCCCCGCCAGCTTCTGCACCCACGTGGCCGCCACACTCATCCACTCTTCACGGTCGCGACGTCCGCGAACGGGGGGAACAAATCGCCCACCCAACCGCGTGGTACGTACGTGCGTGCGGCGCACGGCTGGTAAAACTGGCTTTACGAGGCATGGTCGCTCGTAAAACAATCCGGGGGAAATTTTACGAGTGCCCGTCGCGTCCGGTGAATGGATGACCGCGTTTGTCCATTGACGAAACCCCGGTGAGCGCCCAAGACTACCACTGTCATGTCGAGGGCGTCGTATCCCCGCGACGACCGACAAAAAGGCAGGGCAGGTGGGGGCCTGCCCTGCCAGTTTGTGCGCCCCGCCTAGCGGCGAGCCGCCCAAACGATGACGGCCGTTTGAATCAGAACCGCGAAGGTCTGAAGCACGGCCAGGATCATGTCGAGGGCCATGACGTATCCCTCCTTTCGCGCCAGTGGATTCACCGAGGTGTGGGGGCACCCCGATGCTGACGCAGCGCCGATCGTGGTAGCGCTCTTGGCACCCGCAAAGGACATACTAGCTGACAGTTTCAACCCGTTAGCAGTTGGAGCAAGTGATAAACGGTTGGGCCATAAGCTGCACGAATCCAATATCTAAGCTAGATACTCCGCCATAGCCCCACCCGCACCTCACCCCTATACTCCGCCGGCCATGACGCCGCCGCATTCCGCGCCCGCCTCCGCTGCCGCGAACAGTGCGCGCGCCCGGCTGCCCCGTGCGCCGGCGCTCGCGCCGGGTCTGTCGCGCGCGGGCTGGCTCGATCCCGAGGGTACGCTGGAGACGCTGGAGCACGCCGACGCGCTGGCGCGGGCGCGGGCGGATGCGCCCATCGTCTGTCACGTCAAGGCGACCGCGCGCCGGCTGGGCGCGGAGCCTTTCGCCGCCTACGATGTGCTGGAGCTGTACGCCTTCGTCCGCCCGGCCAGCTTCTGCACCCCGACGCCGCGCGGGCTGAGCGTCGCGCTGGGCCTGCCCGTGCCGCACGAACTGGACGACGCCGCGGCGAGTCTCCACCGGGCGGCGGGTACCCTGCTCCAGGAACTCGCCGCGCGCGGTCCCAACGACCGCGACGCCGCGGCCATCGCCTGGCAGATGGCGCACGGCGGCTGGCGCTGGGGCCCCTTCGTCCTCGCCGCCCTGGGATTCGACGGGACCACGGACACGCCGCCGCGCGGCGACGTTGGCCTGCAGGCGTGGCAGCGCCTGGGCGAATGGTCGGAGAGCGCACCCGAGCCGCCGCCGGGCAACCAGCCCGTGTCGGCCGAGGAAGCGCGCACGCGCCTGGCCGAGCTGCTCGGCCCCGGGGCCGAGGCGCGGCCGCAGCAGGCGGACTACGCCTCCGCGGTAAGCCAGGCCTTCCTGCCCCGGGATCGGTCCGACACGCCCAACATGGTGCTCGCCGAGGCGGGCACGGGCGTGGGCAAGACCCTGGGCTACATCGCCCCGGCCAGCGTCTGGGCAGAGAAGAACGCCGGGCCGGTCTGGCTGTCCACCTTCACCCGCAACCTGCAGCACCAGATCGACGGCGAGCTGGACCGCCTCTACCCCGAGCCGAGCAAAAAGGCGCGCAAGGTCGTGGTGCGCAAGGGCCGGGAAAACTACCTGTGCCTGCTCAACCTGGAGGAGGCGACCAAGGTCGTCGGCATGCGCCCGCAGGAGGCGGTGCCGATCGGCCTGATGGCGCGCTGGACCGCGGCGACGCGCGACGGCGACATGGTGGGCGGCGACTTCCCCGGCTGGCTGGTGGACCTGCTGGGCCGGGCGCGCACCCTGGGCCTGACCGACCGGCGCGGGGAGTGCATCTACGCCGCCTGCCCGCACTACAAGACGTGCTTCATCGAGGGCGCGGTGCGGCGGGCGCGCCGGGCCGACATCGTGGTGGGCAACCACGCCCTGGTGATGATCCAGGCCGCCATGGGCGCGGGCGACGAGGGCCACCTGCCCACGCGCTACGTCTTCGACGAGGGTCACCACGTCTTCGACGCCGCGGACAGCGCCTTCGCCGCCCATCTCTCGGGGCGCGAGACCCAGGAGCTGCGCCGCTGGCTTCTGGGCGCGGAGGGCCGGCGCGGGCAGAGCAGCCGGGCGCGCGGCCTGGCCCGGCGGATCGAGGACCTGCTGGGCGACGACACCGACACGGCCGAGGCGCTCCAGGATGTGCTGCGCGGCGCGCGCGTCCTGGCGGCCGAGGGCTGGCACGCCCGCATCGCCAACGCCGCGGGTGAAGGCCCAACAGAGCACTTCCTCCAGGCGGTGCGCGAGCAGGTCTACGCCCGGGTGAACCGGCCCGACGACCCGTACAGCCTGGAAACCGAGCTGCGCCCGGTCACCGGCGACGTGGCGCAGACGGCGCAGGCCCTGGATCGCGCGCTGGCCGGGCTGATCGAGCCCCTCAAGCGCCTCTACAATGGCCTGCGCGCGCGCCTGGACGACGAGGCGGAAAACCTGGACAGCGACACCCGGCGGCGGATCGAGGCGACCTGCCGGAGCCTGGACCGCCGCGCCATCATCCAGGTGCAGGCTTGGCGCGACATGCTCGCCGCCATCCAGGAAGCCGAAAGCCCGCCCGAGTTCGTGGATTGGCTGATGGTCGAGCGCATCGACGCGCGCGACGTCGACGTCGGCTACCACCGCCACTGGGTCGATCCCACGCTGCCGTTCAGCCAGCATGTGGTGCAGAAGGCGCAGGGCTTGGTGGTGACCTCGGCAACGCTGACCGAGGGCAGCGGCGACACCGAGACGGACTGGCAGGGCGCGGCCATGCGCACCAGCGCCAGCCACCTCCCCGCGCCGGCGATCCGGGCGCAGGTTCCCTCGCCCTTCGACTACGCCGGGAACACGCGCGTCTACATCGTCAACGACGTGCGCAAGGACGATCTGGACCAGGTGGGCGCGGCCTATCGCGAGCTCTTCCGCGCCAGCGGCGGCGGCGGGCTGGGCCTGTTCACCGCGATCAGCCGGCTGCGCGGCGTGCACCAGCGAATCGGCGGCCAGCTCGAGGGCGACGGCCTGCCCCTCTACGGCCAGCATGTCGACGGCCTGGACGTGGCCACGCTGGTGGACATCTTTCGCGCCGAGGAAGACGCCTGCCTGCTGGGCACCGACGCGGTGCGCGACGGCGTGGACGTGCCCGGGCGCTCGCTGCGCCTGATCGTGTTCGACCGCGTGCCCTGGCCGCGCCCGGACATCAAGCACAAGGCCCGGCGGGAATACTTCGGCAAGCGCCGCTGGGACGACCTGCTCACGCGCCTGCGCCTGAAGCAGGCGTACGGCCGCCTCGTCCGGCGCGCCGACGACCACGGGGTGTTCGTGCTGCTCGACCCCATGATGCCCTCGCGCCTGAAGTCGGCGTTCCCCGAGGGCGTGCCGGTGACCCGCTGCGGCCTCGCCGACGCGGTGGCGGAGACGCGCGCGTTCTTCACCGAACACGGTGCGGGTCGCGGCCCGGACTAACACCGGCTGTTCGGAACCCGCGCGGGTGTGCGAGTGTCCGGCAGACGCAGAGACACGAAAACGGGAGGACGCAAGGTCATGGATCGCCATGCCGCGCTGATCTACGTCGCGGTGCTGATGTCCGCGGCGGACCACGACATGGACGACAAGGAGATCGAGGCCATCGGGGATGTGGTGGCGCACTGGCCCGTGTTCAGCGGATTCGACCACAACAACATCTCCGGCACGGCCGCCGATTGCGTCCAGCTCCTGGCGCGCGAGGACGGCCTGGACGTAGCGCTTCAGGAAATCCGCAAGGGCCTGCCGGAAAGCCTCTACGAGACGGCCTATCTGCTGGCCTGCGACATCGCGGCGGCGGACGGCGAGGCGACGCAGGAGGAACTGCGCCTGCTGGAGATGCTTGGCGACACCCTGGAACTGGGCTGGCTGGAACGCGCGGCCCTGGAACGCGCCAGCCGGGCCCGGCACCGCACGGGCTGAGCGGGCGGCGCGCCCCGCTTCATGGTGCGGGGTGCTGCGCCGCCCGGATCTGGCAGGCCAGGTAGGTGCGCGCGATGGCGCGGGCGCGTTCGGCGCTGAGGCCGCCGGGCGACTGCGCCGCGCGCACCCACAGGCCATCCGTCAGCGCCAGCAGCCCGTCCGTCTGCTCCGCGATGTCGTCCGGCGGTACGAGCTGGCGGAGGGTGTGGCGCAGATTGGAGATCGCCCGGCGATCCCACATGTGGATAAGCTCACGCAGGCCATCGATCTCGCGCATGTTGCCCCAGAGGACGTGCCACACCGCGACCGTCTCGGGGGTGAAGACGTCGTCGGCGAACTGCCCCGTGACCAGCGCATCCAAACGCGCCAGCGGGTTCTCGGCCTCGCGCAGGCGCGCCCGCGTGCTCGTCGCGAGATCGCCCACGAGCCGGGCCATGGTCTCGGTAAGCAGGCCCGACTTGTTGGTGAAATAGTGCTGCACCGTACCGGTCGAGAGCCCGGCGCGCTTGGCCACGCCCATCATGGTGGTCCGCGCGAATCCCTCCTCGCGAAGCAGGGCCCGCGCCGCCGATATGAGTTGGCGTTCCCGCGTGGGGCGCATGCCGACCTTGGGCAATCTCACCTCCCGATATCCCTGCCAGCGGCGTCCCGCGCCGCCGGGCTGCGGCGGTACGTCTCACCCCATTAGCCACCCCGGCGCGGGGGAAATCCACTGGCTTCATCCTCCCCCCTCCCCCCTTGCCCCAGATCCGGTTCACCACTCAACCGTCGCAGGAGCTTGACTTCGGGTTTCACCTCGGTTTTTATAATATCGCCGTGCGAAGAAAAAGACAGCCGCGTGCCGGCGGATGGATCAGACGCGCCGGCACGGCCCAGCCAGAAGGGGATCCATGACGGCATTTCAGACCGAACGGACCGCGGTCCTGGTGATCGACCTGCAGAAAGACAACTTCACCGACGGCGCGTGGCCCGTGGCGGGCTACGAACAGCTTCTCACCTCGGCGCGGGACGCCCTGACGGCGGTTCGGGGCGCCGGCCTGCCCGTGATCTACACGCGCCACTGGCTCGCCGAGACCGGGGCCGACGCGCAGCGGCACGAGCCGCGCGACGCCCGCGGCGCGCCGTTGCACAGCGTTGCCGGCACGCGCGGGGCGGAGATCTGCGACGAGGTCGCCCCGGCCGAGCGGGATGTGGTCATCGACAAGACACGCTTCTCGGCACTGTACGCCACGCGCTTGGAGACCGTGCTGACCCAGATGGCGATCGAGCATCTGATCGTGCTGGGCGTATGGAGCGAGGCCTGTGTGCAGAGCACGGTCTACGATGCGGTCTGGCGCGATTACCGGGTCACCCTGGTCAAGGACGCCTGCGGCGCGGCAACCGACGCCGTCCACAAAACCGCCATGCTCAACATGGCAAACTGGCTTTACGGCGGCGGCGTGGTGACGGCCCGCGAGCTGGCCAAGGCGCTCGCCGGGGAACCATACGCCGGCTGGCGGTTCACGGTCCCCAACGAATTCCCGTTCACCCTCGACAGCGTCGAGGCGATGTACGAACGCCTTTAACACACGCCAACGTCGAAAGAGCAAAACACGTTCCGAACAGGAGGCCACCACATGAACCGTACGACCTTGATCGGCGCGGCGGCCGTGCTCGGTCTCGGCGCCGGTCCGGCGGCAGCCGCGGAAACCATTACGCCGGCGCGCGGCAACTGGGACACCGGCTGGTTCCACACCCAGATCTACATCGAGGCCCTGGAAGAGCTGGGCTACGACGTGAAGAAGCCGGTCACCCTTGCCGACGCGCCGCGCTTCCAGGCGCTGTCGCAGGGCGACGTGGACTTCTCCGTCATGGAGTGGTTCCCGCTGTTCAACGAAACCTACGCCCGCGTGTCGGGGCTCATCAAGGTGGGCCACGTGGTCAAGGCGGGCGCGCTCCAGGGCTACCTGGTGGACAAGGCCACGGCCGAAAAGCTGGACGTGACCAATCTCGCCGACTTCAAGCGCGAGGCGGTGCGCGAGGCGTTCGATAACGACGGCGACGGCAAGGCGGAAATGGTCGCCTGCCCGCCCGGCTGGGACTGTGGCAAGGTGATCGCGCACCACATCGAGGCCTACGGCCTGAGCGAGCACATCGACCTCATCCAGGCGAGTTACTCTGCGGCGATGGGTGACGCCATCACCAGCTACCAGCAGGGTGAATCCATCCTTTTCTACACCTGGACGCCGAACTGGACCCTGGGCGTGCTCAAGCCCGGCAAGGACGTGCGCTGGCTGGAGGTGCCGCACGCCTCGCTGCCCGAGGGCCAGAAACAGTACGAGGACGCCACGACCGTTCCGGATCTGGAGTCCTGCGCCAGCGATCCCTGCCAGATCGGCTGGCCCGCCAACGACATCCGGCCGGTGGCGAATGCGGCATGGCTCGAGGCGCACCCGGACGTGAAGCGCCTGTTCGAGGTCATGGAGGTCCCGCTTTCGGCGATCTTCGCCCAGAATGCGAAGATGTACGAGGGCGCGGATTCGGCCGAGGCGATCGAGCGCCACGCCGAGCAATGGATCGCGGAAAACCAGGAGACCTTCGATCGCTGGATCGCTGAAGCCAAGGCACAGCGGTCGAAGTAGCGGCGGCGGCGCAGAAGAGCCGCCGGCGTGCCGTCGCATCTCTCGGCACGGCCCGTTGGGCCTACTCGGGGTGCGGCGGTGACGAGCGTGAATCGACGTCGCACATGCCGAGTAGCGCTTGGCGGGTGGCGCGTGTCGAGGCATGGGCCCCCCAATCCCCCCGCATCTGCACCAACCCGCAAAAACGCCCGCGCCGGTCTCCGGCGCGGGCGTTGCTTTGTCGGCGCGGGCCGACGGCGGCGGTGTCAGTCGAGGTACTGCCCGCCGTTGGCGGTAAGCGTCGAGCCGGTGATGAAGCCCGCCTCGTCCGCGGCGAGGAAGGTCACGCAGCGGGCGATCTCCTCGGGCTGGCCCAGCCGGCCGACCGGAATCTGGTCGATGATCTGCTGGCGGACCTCTTCGGGCACCTTCATCACCATGTCTGTGGCGCAGTAGCCCGGGCACACGGCGTTGACGGTGATGCCCTTCTTCGCGCCTTCCTGCGCCAGCGCCTTGGTGAAGCCCAGGTCGCCGGCCTTGGACGCGGAATAGTTGACCTGACCGAACTGGCCCTTCTGACCGTTGATCGAGGAGATGTTGACGATCCGGCCGAAGCCGCGCTCGCGCATCCCGGGCCAGACCTGGTGCGTGACGTTGAACAGCCCCGTCAGGTTGGTGTTGATGACCTCGTCCCACTGTTCCTTGGTCATCTTGTGGAAGGGCTTGTCCTTGGTGATGCCGGCGTTGTTCACCAGCACGTCGACCGGGCCGAGTTCGTTCTCGATCCGCTTCACGCCGTCGGCGCACGCCTCATAGTCAGCGACCGAAAACTTGTAGACCGGGATCCCTGTCTCCTGCTTGAACGCGTTCGCGGCCTCGTCATTGCCGCCGTAGTTCGCGGCGACCGTATAGCCGGCATCGCGCAGGGCCACCGAAACGGCGTGCCCGATACCGCGCGTGCCGCCGGTGACGAGTGCAACTCGTGCCATGCGTAACCTCCCCTTGACCGTGGCTTGGCGACCGCGGCCGCTTCACCGGCGCCGCCGGGGTGCCGCCGCGGTCGTTGCGCAATTGACCAGCGCCGGCGGGTGCCGCCGGCGCAAAGGCGCGATCCTAGTCGCGCGCGACGCACATGGCGATGCCCATGCCGCCGCCGATGCACAATGTCGCAAGGCCCTTCTTGGCGTCGCGCTTGGCCATCTCGTAAAGCAGCGTGACCAGGATGCGCGTGCCCGAGGCGCCGACCGGGTGGCCCAGCGCGATGGCGCCGCCGTTGACGTTGACCTTGTCGCTGTCCAGGCCGAGGTCGCGGACCACCGCGACGGACTGCGCGGCAAAGGCCTCGTTCGCCTCCACGAGATCCAGGTCGCCGACGCCCCAGCCGGCCTTCTCCAGCGCCTTGCGGCTGGCCGGGACCGGCCCGACGCCCATGACCGAGGGATCGACGCCGCAGCTCGCCCAGGAGACGATCCGGCCCAGCGGCTGCACGCCGCGCTTCTTCGCCTCCTCGCCGCGCATCAGCACCACCGCGGCGGCACCGTCGTTGATGCCGGAGGCGTTGCCGGCCGTGACCGTGCCCTCCTTCTCGAACGCGGGCTTCATGCCGGCCAGCGATTCCATCGTCACGCCCTCGCGCGGATGCTCGTCCTTGTTGACCACGTTCTCGCCCTTACGGGTCTTGATGGTCACGGGCACGATTTCGTCCTGGAAGCGATCGGCCTTGATCGCCGCTTCCGCGCGCTGCTGCGACTGCACGGCGAAAGCGTCCTGGTCCTCGCGCGTGATCTGCCACTGCCGGGCGACGTTCTCGGCCGTGGAGCCCATGTGATAGCCGTTGAAATGGTCCCACAGGCCGTCCTTGATCATCGTATCGACGAACTTCAGGTCGCCCATCTTCTGCCCGTTGCGCAGGTGGGCGGCGTGCGGCGCCTGGCTCATGCTCTCCTGGCCGCCGGTGACCATGACGTTCGCATCGCCCTGGGCGATCGCCTGAAAGCCCATGGCGACCGAGCGCAGGCCGGAGCCGCAGACCTGATTGATGCCGAAGGCCGTGCGGTCGGTCGGGATGCCGGCGTGAACGGCGGCCTGGCGCGCCGGGTTCATGCCCTGCGCGGCCGTCAGGATCTGCCCCATGATAACTTCATCGACCTCGCTCGCCTCGACCTTGGCGCGCGAGAGCGCCTCCTGGATCGCCGTGGTGCCCAGGTAGGCGGCGGATACCGTGGAAAGCCCGCCGTTGAAGGTCCCCACCGGGGTGCGTACACCGCCGGCGATCACAATGTCCTGGCTGGCCTGGTTGCCTGCCGCCGTCTCCGTCATCGCGTTCGCCTCCTTCGCTTTGGCAACGTCGCTGTTTTCTTCGGGCCGGACCTGGATACACCGACCGGCCAACCATGCGCCCCATCATCCATGATTAGGTGCGGCGCACAAGCCCACCGTCGAGCCAGTCGGCCAGGGGCTTCCACACCGCCTCGGGCGCACGCCGGCTGGTCACCATGCCGATATGCCCGATCGCGGGCGTGTGCGTGGCCGCGCGCGGCAGGACCGCCCCCGCCGCCTGCGCCGATGCCGGCGGAACGATGCGGTCGCCCGAGGGCGCCAGAACGAGCACCGGGCAACGCACCTCGCGCGGCTCAACGGGCCGCCCGGCGACCCGCCACGCGCCGCGGGCCGGGGCATTGGCGCCGTACCACTCGACGAGGCAGGTGCGCGCCACCGGCGCGGCGAGCGGCACCCCGTCGTTGAGCCAGTCTTCCAGGGCGACGAACGCCTCGGCCCGCGCGCTTGCGGGATCCATGCGCCCGAAAGCCAGGAACTTGCGCACGGCCGTGTGCGGATCGAGCCCGGCGAAGAGCATCTGGATGGTCTCCACCGGTAGCTCGCCGTACATCTGAAGCAGCGGCTCCAGCGCCCGCCCCGTCTGGCCGATCAAAGGCCCTTGTTCGGGTTGTCCCGCATGGAAGTCCCACGGCGCGGCAAGCAAGGTCAAGGCCGCGACATCGCGCGGGCGTCGTTGCGCCAGCGCGATCGCCAGCGTACCCCCCATGCAGTACCCCAGCACCGGCACCGCGCCGCCCACGCAGTCGCACGCCGCATCCAGCGCCGCTTCCAGCCGGCCCGCGACGTACGCGGTCACGTCGAAGCCGCGCTCCTGCGCCCCCGGGGCGTCCCAGTCCACGAGCAGGGGGCGCCAGCCGCGCGCGGCCAGGAAGCGCAGCAAACTGGTGTCCGCCTTCAGATCCAGCACATAGGCGCGATTGATGAGCGACGGCACGCACAGGATCGGCGGCCCGGCGGAATCGCGCGCCTCGGGCACGGCGCCGTAGTCGCGCAGGACCGTCGTGCCGGCCCGCCAGATCGCCGGCGGATCGGCGACGTCGCGGCGGTAGGGATGATTGCGGTAGCGGTGGATGGCGTCGATCAGCCGGGCGTGCCGGTCGGCAACGGCGCGCTGGACCGCGCGGACGAAGGCGTCAGTCGGCACCTCCGCCAGATGCCGCTGCAGATTCGCGCTGCGTTCCGCGATCTCCGGCGCGTTCGGATTCGAGGGCAGCGAGCCGGTCTTCCAGAGCGGCGACACGGCGCAGGAGTTCATCCATGTGCCCAGCGCCGTCGCCAGATGTACCGGCAGCGGACGCGGTCCCGTCCGCGGTGGCGTGCTGGTCATGCCGTCCAGATCCGCTCCACGCAGCGCCGGCAAACGGACCCGCCATCGCCGCCGCCATCACGGCCGCGGGCCATGCCGCCGGCATCGTGCCCGGACCCGCCCCGTGGCCGCCATCCCCGGGATGGTCACCGGACGTGGGGGGCGCCAGGCCGTACAGCGCGAGAAACTGGGACAGCGCCCGCGCCACCGCCGGGTCGTTGGCGAACGCGGTGACATGATCCTGCCAGAGGTCGAGATACTGCTGCGCGAGGGTGTCGAGATCCGGCGGGTCGCTCATTATCCGAAGTATAACGGCCGCACCGGGGCCTGACCACCCGGTTTGCCGCAGCGCAGCACACCGGCATCGCACCGCCGTCGCCGCGGCCGGGCGTTGACATGCCGTGGCGCAACCCTGAAGTATCGACCCCGGGAGACTGGCGGACAGGCGCGCGCGACGCGCCGGAACAGGATTTGGCAATGGCGCGCGATACGGCCTCGAACAAAGGCGACAAGCCGGTGGTTATCAAGAAATACGCCAACCGGCGGCTCTACAATACGGCGACGAGCAGTTACGTCACGCTGGATCACCTGTGCCAGATGGTGAAGGATGACGTGGACTTCGTCGTCTACGACGCCAAGACGGGCGAGGATATCACCCGGTCGGTGCTCACCCAGATCATCGTCGAGGAGGAATCCAAGGGCACGAACCTCCTGCCCATCACCTTCCTGCGTCAGCTCATCAGCTTCTACGGCCACAGCATGCAGGGCGTGGTGCCCAAGTATCTCGAGCAGATGATGGCGGCGTTCGCGCAGAACCAGGACCGCCTGCGCCAGCAGATGCAGGAGACCATGTCCGGCATGTTCCCGTTCTCCCCCAACCTGGAGGAGATGAGCCGGCAGAATGCGGCGTTCATGGAAAGCGCCATGAAGATGCTCACCCCCTTCGCCCCCGGCGGCTCGGAAGGCGGCGCGGCGGTCGAATCGGGCGGGCGCCAGGAGGTCGGCGCGAACGTCCCGGCCGCGGGCGAGGAATCCCCGGAGGCGCTGGCGAAACTCCAGGCGCAGGTGAACCAGCTCCAGAAGCAGCTCGACGCCCTCAGCCACGAACGGGAACAGGGCGCGGAGAGCCAGAGCGGCGCAGCCGGTCCCGACAGCCCGGGCGTCGCATCGGGCGGCGGCACGGCCGGCGGAACCACGGGCAAGAACGCCGCCACGCCGACGCCCGCGACGAGCGGCGGCGGTCAGCCCCAGAAGACCGGGCGCGGCGCGCCGTCGTCGTCCTCCTGACCCGGCGGCGGGCGGCCGGCATGCCCGCTACGCCCGATCGTGCGCACCCGCGTCCGCGGCCGCGGAATCCGGTATGGACGCCGCGTCTGGCGGCGTGAGCGCGGGGCGGCCGATGTGATACCCCTGTAGCAGGTCCGCGCCTTCCGCCGAGAGTGCTGCCGCCTCTGCGCCCGTTTCCACGCATTCCGCCAGCGCCAGCACCTCCAGCGAGTGCGCCAGATCGATCAGATTGCGCACGAACAGGCGGTTCTGCTGGTCGTGGTCGATGTTGCGCACGAACGAACCGTCGATCTTGACGATATCCACGGGCAGTGTCTTGAGGTGCTGAAACGTGGTGAACCCGGCGCCGAAGTCGTCCAGCGCAACGCGCACGCCCATGTTCCGGATTGCCTTGACGAAACGCAGGGTCTCGGCGATGTCGTGCAGCGCCGCCGTTTCGGTGATCTCGACGACGAGGCGTCCGGCGACGTCGGGCCGGCGCTGCAGGCTTTCGCCGAGGCGGCGCAGCCACGCGGGATCGCTCGTCGTCGGCCCGGAGATGTTGATCGCCAGCGTGGGGCCGGGCCGCCGTTCGAGGTCGGCCACGGCCAGGTCCATCACCTGACGCTCCACAGCGCGCATCAGCCCCAACTCTTCGATGGCGGGAATGAAGCTCCCCGCCGTGGCCACCGAACCGTCCGTCCGGCGCAGGCGCAGCAGGCACTCGTAGCTGTGCGGCGCCCCGGTCCGCGCATCCACGATGGGCTGATAGGCGAAGCACAACCGGTCGTTCTGCATCGCCGCCTCGATATCGGCCCCGATGGACAGGGCCTCGCGGTAAGCGGCGCGCTGCGCCTCGGTCATCTCGTAGACGCCGGTCTGGTTGCGGCCCTGCTGCTTGGCTTCGCGCAGGGCGCTTTCCGCCTTGGCCAGGATCTCGGCACTGGCGCACGACTGCGCCGGAAAGGTCACAACACCGGCGGTCACGGTGATGCGCACGGGGCCGCCGGGGGTGTCGATCGCCTCGCCGTGAACCGCCTCGACGGCGCGCTCGGCCGCACGGTGCGCCGCACAGCGACCGCAATCGGTCAACAGGATGCCAAAGCGGTCGCCCCCAATGCGGCCGATCACGTCGCTGCCCCGCACACGCGCCGACAAACGCTGCGCCACGGCAACGAGAACGGCATCGCCCGCCTCGTAACCATAGGCGCTGTTGATCATGGCGAGCTGGTCGACGCCCAGGACGGCGAACGCGCCCGCGCTGCCCTCGCGCAGCGCGCGCCGAAGCTCCGCGTTCAGCGCCTCGCTCAGCCGCGCCTTGTTGAAGTGCCCCGTAAGGTCGTCGTAGTTGGCGAGGTAATACAGCCGTGCCTCGGTTTCCTTGCGGCTGCTAATCGGGCGCATGGTCCCCATCACGCAGGGCGAGGCCCCGGGGCCGCGCGGCACCACACTGCCCCGGTCATGGACCCAGTGCGCCGTGCCGTCCCGACCGGCAAGACGGAATTCGCAGTCGTAGGCGACCCCGCGCGCAAGGTGGTCGTCCAGGCGGCGGCTGCGCTGCGGCTGATCCTCGGGATAGATGCGCGCGGCGAGGTCCGCGCCCGTCGCGGGCGGCGTGTCGCCGGCGAAAAGGCGCCCGAGGCTGCCGTGCCAGACGATGCTGTCGTCCGCGAGGTCCCAGGCGTAGACAACGTCCCCCGACGCGGCGAGCGCGGCCGTGAGCCGGTCGAAGTCGCTGTTGTTCTTGCCCGTTGCGTCCGCCGTCATTGCGCTCAGCCTCCGGCGCGTCTGCGGAAATGGTATGCGTTTTACGCTTAATAAACCGTAAGTGCACCCGGCGCGCCCGCATGGTGGCGTATGATGGGGACAGAAACGCCACCCGACCGGCCCCGGCGCCCGTTTGCCGGGGCGCATCCGGCCCGAGGCACCCGGCGGCGGCCCATCGCAGGCCGTGCCGCTGCAACGGCGTCGTTCAGGTGCACGTTCCGCGTGTCCCTTCCCGGCCGGCTCGTCTTCAACAGCCGCCAGCGCCGCCCGGCGTATGCCACCGGAGATAGTAGCGCCGAAACCGATTTGCCCGATTCGCGAGGTTTTTCCGGGCCTCATGCGCGCTCATGGATCATCTGCCGCCCGCGTGATGCCGCTGCGGTTGGCTGCCGCCTGCATCCATACGCGGATTTGGCGCAATTCTCTCGTTCGGCCAAACCTTAGGTTTCAGCGCCGGACAGAGAAACGCCCGCTTTACGTGCATCTACGGCATTATTTGCTACCTTTCATTGATCTTGCTGAGGTGCCGCGGAAGAATGTCCCTGAAGTTCCGATGCATTGGGGGTGACCGTGGCGAAGATTTCGACGGATACCCAGGAGCTGGAGAAGCATGTGGGCCAGCGGATCCGCCAGCGGCGGATCATGCTCGGCCTTACCCAGCAAGAGCTGGCGCGGATGGTGGGCATCACCTACCAGCAGGCGCACAAGTACGAACGCGGCATCAATCGCATATCGGCCGGCCGGCTCTACCACGTTGCCAACGTTCTTCAGGTCGATCTCCGGTATTTTTTCGACGACCTGCAAAGCGATGAAAGCGAGGAACTGTCGAGACGCGAGCGCATGCGGCTGGATCTGGCCCGGAACTTTAGCCGCATCTCCGACATCCGGAAGCAGGAGGCGATCGCTCAGCTCGCGCGCGTGCTCGCCGAACGGGGTGACTGACCAGCGGCCCGCAGAACCCCTTACGTGCCGAGCCTGGCCATCAGCCGCTGCGCGTCGCAGGGCGCGTTGCCGCCGGCATCGTTGTCGAAGAAGCAGTACACGTCGCGCCCGGCCGCATTCCAGTCGCGAATGCACTCCGCCCAATCGTCCAGGGCCGCATCCGAATAGCGGCCCGTGTAAGGCGTTTCACCGGGCCCGTGCAAGCGCAGGTAGACCACGTCGGTCGTGACGCGCAGCGGCGAGGTCTCGCCCGCCATGTCGGCGATCACGAGCCCGGCCCGGGCGCCGGCGAGCCGCTCGTAGACGGTCTCGATGAACCAGCTCGTATCGCGGAACTCGAACACGTATCGGTAGTCCGCGGGCAGGGCATCGAGGAACGCGCCCAGGCGCTCCGGATTGGCCCGCCATTTCGGCGGAAGCTGGAACAGGATGGGGCCGCAGCGCGCCCCCAGGCGGGCCACGGCGTCGAAGAAGCGCGGCGTCGTGCTTTCAGGGTCCTTGAGCTTCTTGACGTGGGTGATGTACCGGCTCGCCTTGCAGGCGAAGACAAAGCTCGGCGGCGTCTGGGCCACCCAATGGTCGAGGGTCTCCGGCGCGGGAAGCTGGTAAAAGGTGTTGTTCACCTCGCTCGCCGCAAAACGCTGCGCGTACACGGACAGGAAATCCGCGCTGCGCGTTTCCGGCGGATAGAACGGCCCGACCCAGTGGGAATAGCTCCAGCCGGAGGTGCCGATGAAGATCCGACCCGTCGCCATATCCGCCCCGTGCTGACCACTGCCATGGGCCACGCTCGGATGGCGCAGCCGGGGGCGTCAATTCCCCGGACGCGGTGCGCCGTCGGGCGTTTCGGGACCGCGACAGGACGTCACCCTGCCGCCCGTACGTCTCGGAAATAGTTTAGAAAGCGATCAAGCACGATCCCTCGCGCCGGCCGCGCCAGACGTGCGCCGGCCCCGGGCAAGGAGACGCCATCATGGATCTGAGTGCGGCCCTGTTGGCCCGTGCGCAGTTCGCCTTCACGGTGTCGTTCCACATCATCTTTCCGGCGTTCACCATCGGCCTGTCCGCTTGGCTGGCGGTGCTCGAGGGCATGTGGCTGTGGCGCGGCCGGCGGGTGTACTACGAACTCGCCCGCTTCTGGCAGAAAATCTTCGCCGTGTCCTTCGGCATGGGCGTGGTCTCGGGCATCGTGATGTCGTACCAGTTCGGCACCAACTGGTCCGAATTCGCGAACAAGACGGCCCCGGTGCTGGGGCCGCTGCTCGCCTATGAAGTGCTCACCGCGTTCTTCCTGGAGGCGGCGTTCCTGGGCATCATGCTTTTCGGCTGGAACCGCGTGCCGCGCGGCGTCCATTTCGCCGCGACCTGCCTGGTCGCCATCGGCACGACCGTCTCGGCGTTCTGGATCCTCAGCGCCAACTCCTGGATGCACACGCCCGCCGGTTTCGAGCTGGTGGACGGCAAGTTCGTGCCCACGGACTGGTGGGCGATCATCTTCAACCCGTCGTTCCCGTACCGCCTCGGGCACATGCTCCTGGCCGCGTTCCTGAGCACGGCGCTGGTGGTCGGCGGCGTGGGCGCGTGGTATCTGCTCAAGCGCAAGAGTGTCGCGCACGGCCGCGTCATGGTGGGCATGGCCGTGGGGTTGCTCGCCGTCCTCGCACCCGCCCAACTCGTTGTGGGCGATATGCACGGCCTGAACACGCTGGAGCACCAGCCGCGCAAGGTCGCCGCCATGGAGGGGCACTGGGAGACCAAGCAGGGTGCCCC